>JACRBH010000097.1 GCA_016234535.1 Chloroflexota bacterium | reverse complement strand
GAACAGTAAGCCGCGATAGCTTGATTCTTCAACTACGGTCACAAAGGTAAATTGAAATAAAAATGAATTATAGATAACAGCTAACAAATTTTGTGAAAAGTCTTTAGTATATGTTTTATCAAATAAAACATATACTAAAGCCGTTACGACAACCGCGGCAACTGACCATAGAATCCCAATAAAAACCGACCTCGCGCTAGGCAACTTGATAGTTTTTCTATTTGCAATTATGTAAATAGAAAATAATATACCAAAGCATAATAAAACAATTTTATATATTGCTACACTTCCATCTCCAAAAGTAACTGACAAGAAGCAACTTAATGTTATTGATCCAAGGGAAAAATAATCATGAAATACACCTAGTCTATCGTTGCTGAAAATTATCAGGCTGAACATGATTGTTGAGTAGGCGATCACGGATCTTAGAAACCAAAAATGCACCTTATCAAATCCCAATGCGGCAAAAAGTAATGGGGAAAAATAAGATTGCAAAATGATCAAAACAATAAAGAGCATTCCTGTTTTGGACTTGGCGCGATTTTGGCCTTCACTGGCGATTTGTGAAAGATTTACATTTTTACGACTCATAATTTTGCTCAATAGCAGTTGGTGTTTAGAATAGCGGCAGAGTATCAGCATGAAACAAAGGTGGAAGAAAATATCTCGTTAAAATTTTTTTGAGTAAAAATTGAATTCTCTCATCGGAGGTGTCTTTGGAAAACCTCCGATGTCTGCATTTAAATCTACCCTCTCCAAATCTTGAAATCCTTCAAACCTGAGCCGCCCAAAAATTCACGAACAATTGAATTCGCTGGGATCAATCCCGCATCCAATGGCATGAACCATTCGAGGAAAGCGAGCAGTCTGCGGGCTTCGATGTATTCGGGCGCGCGATATTGCACTTGCCGAAGCAAAGGCTCCACCAGCGGCCTGAGCACTGAAAGCTCATACACCAGCGCGGAGTTGAACATCACATCCGCGTTTTCCTGATAAGGGAAGATATGCCGTTTCTCGCCACGGCGAACCGATTCCCAGCGGCTGATGGTTTGCGCGGCGGAATATCCGCGTTCGCGCGCGTCGCGCACCATGCGGCGGATGAGTCGTGTGTCAGTGGTGGAAACTCTGTTGTGGCGGTCCAGGTTGAGCTGTGTCAGGGCGGAGACATAGACTCGAAACGCCGCACCAGTCCAACGGTCAGAAATGAGGCGGGGGTTCATCCCATGAATGCCTTCGAGGATGAGCGGTTGCCCATCCTTTAACTGGATGATGTCGCCCGCTTCGCTCATGCCGGTCTTGAAGTTGTATCGCGGCAATTGGACTTCTTTTCCGCTGAGAATTTTTTCGATGTCGTGCGCGAGGCGGGTCAGGTCCAATGCTTCGAGATTTTCGAAATCGGATTTGCCGTCTTCGCCAAGCGGAGTTTTTGAACGGTCGAGAAAATAATTATCAAGCTCCAGCGGATAAGGCGAGATGCCGCGCGCGAGCAGTTGGATGGCAAGGCGGCGCGATGTGGTTGTCTTACCCGAAGAGGATGGGCCTGAAATTAAGATAATGCGGGAATTTTTTTGCGCGATCTGTTGGGCGATCTCTGCGACATTTTGTTCATGCAATGCTTCAGAGACCAGCACGATCTCATCGGCGCGGCCTGACAGAATGGCGTCATTGAGCGCGCCAACGTTATCGATGTTGAGGCGCGTCAGCCAGTTGCCGTATTGACGAAATGCGCTGATCAGTTTTGGATAATCACCCATCGGCTCAAGATCTGTGGGGGCATGACGGCGAGGGAATTGAATGGTAAAGCCACCGTTGATGAGATTGAGATCGAACCAGCGCAGGTAGCCTGTGGAAGGAACCATGTAGCCGTGCATATAATCCATTTGACCATTGAGGATGTAAAGCGTGACGTAATCTTTTTTGCGGTACGCGAACAAACGGACTTTATCATCATAGCCAAGCTGCTTGAAATATTCTATCGCTTCCTGGGCAGGAACTTCCTTGCGCTCAAACGGGTGATCTTCCTTCACAAGTTTTTGCATGTGGCTTTTGAGCGCATCAAGTTCGTTCTGTGAAAGCTCTCCGCGATCCGTGACCTGACAATAGAATCCGCCCGACGAAAGAGAGTGGTCAATCGTGAGTTTTCCTGTGGGAAAAAGATCGGCGAAGGCCATCTCCAGCAGAAAGACAAGCGAACGCCGATAGATGCGCGCACCGTCAGCCGTATCCATGGTGACAGGCGTACAGCGCGATTCCATGCCAATTGTATAAGTAAGTTCGTGAATTTCGTTATTGAGAATTACGGCAACAATGGGCGCGCTAAAATCATCTTTGACCGTTTGCAGAAACTCCCCCACCTGCGCTCCACGCGGACCTGAGAGCACTCGGCCATCAGAGAGGTGGAGTTCGATACTATCACTGGGTTGAACAATTTGAATGGGCATAGGAGTTTATACTTTTAACGGAGCGCAGACTTCAGTCCGCTGTTTACGGAGAATAGCGGACTGAAGTCCGCATTCCACGAAATTAGTGTTTCAACTCTTTCAAAAGTTTCTCTGGCTGGTTTGCGTATTCTTCCAGTGGAATTTCTTTTTTAGTTAAAGCAAGAAGAGTGATTGTGAGTAATTCATTGACTGGCGTGGGAATCTTATGTTCCCTGCCAGCGCGCACCACTGCGCCGTGCAAATATTCGATCTCGCTTTGGCCGCGGCCTGAATACAGGTCAATGTGAAAGGAGGGCATCTTGCCGCCGCGTCCACTGCCTGCGGCGCGGGAGAGGAAAGGCTTGGAAAGCCAGAGCGGCAGTTTCGTGGCGAGAGCCAGCATTTTGACCGGTGTGCCAGGCAGATCGGTCACTTGAATGTTCTGCGCCTTCATCACTGCAAGACACTCGCTCAACATATCCATTTCAAGTTTATATAATTTTTTGTTCGCAAAGACCTGCGCGGCGGTCATGTTCAATATTGCGGAGGTGGGGTTGGCAATCAGGTTGGTGAGCATCTTCGACCATTTCATTCCGTGCGGTTCAGGATACAAACGGCACTTGAGAAATGCTCCATCCATCGCAGTGACAAGTTTTTCCGAGAGCGAATGTCCCGCCGCGACACCGACCCCGCGCAATTTCTCCAGAACAATATCGCCCGCGCCCCGGCGACCAATCGCCGAGGTGACCGTGCCATAAATGACCTTGTCTGCGCCAAGTTCACGCGCAATGGCTTGTTCATTCTCCACGCCGTTGGAAAGACAAAGAATTGGCGGGAGTTTTTCTGTGAAGGGTTTCATTCCTTCCAGGGCGGCAGCGGTATCAAAGGATTTCAATGCAAATAGCGCAACGTCGAAGGGGCCAAATCTCAAGGCTTCTTCGAGCGATGGTTCTATGACAAAAGAACGCGCTTCGATCACAAAGGCTTCTTTCGTCTGTCTTCTTTCATCAATCGTGAGGTCAAGCCGCAGTCCGCGCTCGCGCAGATCAGCGACCATTTTTGGTTGCTCCACAAAGACAACATTATGTCCAGCAAGAACCAATGAGCCGCCAAAATATGTTCCTATCGCGCCTGCGCCGAAAACAAGCACATTCAAGCGCTCGGATGTTTTTAAATTGGATTTGGATGATTGCAATGCTGCCTCTATCAATATGAATAATGTCGCTGCGAGGCGCCTTTGTTCTTAGCCGAAGCAGTCTCTCAATATTATGAGATTGCTTCGTCGGGAAGAGCAAATGCCCTCCTCGCAACGACATAAATAATATCCATTTAACTATTTCTTAGTTTACGTCTAAAAACTAATCCGTATCTTTCCAATGCGCGTGATCGTTGAGTCTGTCGATTGCCCAGCGATGTTGATTCGGGTAATACATCAACTGCGCGAAAGCGGTGTTGCCAAAGCGGAAACGCGTGCCTGCGTTGTTGGCTTGCGGAGCCACGCCAATCACGGCGTGCATGAATTGATTCAGAAGGCCGCCGTGCGAAACAATTAAATATCTTGCAGGTTCGCGTTTTAGCAAACTTTGCAAGGCCTGTCCCGCACGCAGGAACAACTCCCAATCTCCCTCTCCATCAACGCCCACGGGATCATAAGGCGTGCTGAATTGGGATTGTGTGAAGTTCTGGCGGACTTCATGAACGGTAAGCCCGGAGAATTCGCCATTATCGCGTTCAAGCCAAAGCGGCTCAAACTCAATGGTCACATTGAGCGCGGAAGCGATGATCTCCGCTGTCTCTTTTGTACGCACCAGCGGACTGGCAATCACAAGGTCAAATTTCACCTTTTCATTGTTCCAGCGTCCTGCCAGCGCGCGCGCCTGCGCGCGGCCTGTATCCGTGAGCGGATAATCGGCCTGGCCCTGCCAGCGTGATTCTGCGTTCCCCACTGATTCGCCGTGACGCAGGACAGTGATGTAAAAAGGCTGGGATTTATTCTCCATCTTTCTGCCCCTCCCCTTTGATCAGGTAAATTGGACGGCGTTTAACTTCCTGAAATATGTATCCGACATAAACGCCGATAAAACCAAGCAGGATCATGATAATTCCACTGGCGATGAGCATGATGCCCATCATCGAACTCCAGCCAGGGACGATCCGCTCGGTGTGGCCGGTCAACCATAAGGTCAGGACGTAGATCAGTTGCGCGGCGGCCAAAATGAAGAATCCCAGACCGGCACTTAATCCAATATACAAAGGCGCAAGTGAAAAAGAAAAAATCGCATCAGACGCCAGGCGGATCATTTTGCCCAATGAGTATTTTGATTTTCCGCCGACACGTTCAGGTTCATGATACGGAAGAATAACACTGTTGTATCCCATCCACGAGATCATGCCGCGCAGAAAGCGGTGATACTCGTGCATGGAGCGCAGGCCATCGAGCGCATTTTTTGAGAGAGCGCGAAAATCAGCGGCGCCCTGCAAGACCTGCGTACCGCTGATGATGTTGATCAAACGATAAAAAAGATTGGATGTTATTTTCTTGAACGACACGGAGCGTTCATCTTCGATGCGCTGGGCTTGCACAATGTCGTAGCCCTGCTCGACGAGCGCGATCATCTGCGGGATCATCTGCGGCGGATGCTGTCCGTCGCCGTCCATCGTGATGACCATATCACCGCGCGACGCGTCCATGCCTGCTGTCAACGCGGCCTGATGCCCAAAGTTGCGGCTGAGTTGGAGCAGGGAAATGCGCGGGTCGGCGTTCGCTATTTTTCGGAGCGTATCCACCGTCCCGTCGCTTGACCCGTCGTCTATATAAATAAATTTAAAGTCATGGGGAAGAGAATCCACAACAGCACGAACATGCGCGTGCGTCTGTTCGACAACACCCGCTTCGTTGAAGATGGGGATGACAATATCAACCTGGAGTTTATTTTTTGGAGACACGCAGGAATTTTACCATGCGCATCAAAGCCTGACCCCGTGCCTGTCACTGAGCAAATGGAGGGTGCGCGACACCTCGGCATTTTTCTGCTCCCCATCCCAACCGAGAGATTCGCCCAACACATCGGCGAGTTCGAGCAGAATATCTTTTGTTAATCGGCCAAGCATGGCGAGCATGGTGCGGCGTAAAACAAGGTCATCCAAATGGCGGATTTTTTCATACTGCGCGAGGAACATGATCTCGCGGCGCGTGTAATTGGGCAGGGACTTGAGCGGCGCGTCCTCGCCGCGCTTCATGAAATCTGCAATTGCTTCGGTGCGTGTGCCGTAGCGCTTGAAAAGGCGTTCGAGCAGTTCTTTGTTGAACCCAGTCCATGCGACCAAGCCGTCAATCTGCTTTTTGCGGTCTTCCTCACCCTTCGGATAACCGCGCCCGCCGCCAATAGGTAATTCGCGCGTGGATTTTTGACGTTTGAGATTCAGGAAATTCAACGCCTTGTCTGTCACCAGTTCGCTGAAAGCGCGGAAGGATGTCCACTTGCCGCCGACCAATGAATAGATTGGGAAGGAGAGATTCGTCCAATCACCGCTCAAGACCTCGATGTGATGGTCGCGGCTGTATTGGCCTGTTGTCTTTCCTGCGCCGCTGCTTCCCAGCGGACGTACGCCGGTAAATCGGAATACGATCTGGTCATGGGTAACTTTGATATTCGGGAAAACACGTGCGATCAATTCGAGGAAATATTCCACTTCTTCATCGGTGCAGCGAACATCGTCGGGGTTGTCGATCTTGATATCGGATGTGCCAAGCAGAACGCGGTCATGCAATGGGAAGATGAGCACAATGCGCCCATCTTTATTCTCGAAGAAGAATTCATTCCCACCAATGGCTGCGCGCAGTTCGGGGTTATCCAAAACAAGATGCGAGCCTTTTGTGCCGGCAATATAGCGTGTGGACAGACCAAGATTACGATTGGTGAAATCGATCCACGGGCCTGCCGCGTTGAGCACCAACTTTGGGCAGACTTGATAAGTCTCACCGCTCATTTCGTCGCGCAGGGTGATCGTATCCTTTTCGCCGCTGACCATGCTGACATAGTTCAAGGCGCGCGCATTGGGGTTGTCCGCTTCGGCATCCAAAAGGATTTCAAGCGCAAGCCGTTCGGGATTCGAGATCAAGCCATCATAATATGTGGCCGTATTGACGATCTGCGGATTAAGGTCTTTCCATATTTCCAATGAATCGCTGCGCGACATAACGCGGTGTCTCGGCACTGTGCGAGTCTTGCCAGTATACGCATCGTACATCATCAACCCAAGTTTGATGATGACAGAGCCGCGTTCCGATGGTTTATCGAGCAGACCCAGAAATTTCATCGGAGCGTTGAACAATCCCGAAAAATATTTGAACATGGGAATCGTCGTCGGCAATGGACTGACAATATGCGGCGCATTCTGGATCATGCGGTTGCGCTCCCCTACCGCTTCTCGCACAAGTCGAAATTCACCGTTCTCCAGATAGCGAATCCCGCCATGCGCCATGTGTGACGATGCAGCACTCGCGCCAGAACAAAAATCTGCGCGGTCAACGAGCAACACATCCACGCCATTAAGTGCCAGGTCGCGGAACGAGCCAATGCCATTAATCCCCGCGCCAACGATCAGCACGGAAACTTCGGGATTTGATTTTAGTGATGAGATAATTTCGTTTCGGTTCATTTTTCATCCAAAGAATTTTTGCCGCGAACACTTGCGCCGCACTGCGTTTGTTGCAGTGCAGGTGTTTCACTGATTGGCGCGGATTTTTTGATTTGTTTTTCCGATTTAATTATGCGCCGATACTCCAGAGAGCCTGCGCCAAAATTTATGAGAAGAGCAAGTTGCAAACCAGTTGCGGTCAGATAGTGAATGACTTGTGCTTCATGGGCTGAATTAAATCGGGAAGTTGATTTTAATTCCACGATGATTCTTCCATCAACTACAAGGTCGGCTTCGTATTCACCGATCAAATCACCTTTGTAAGATACCGGCAGCTTTGCCTTGGGTTCAAAAGAAATTTTACGAAGCGCCAACTCTTTTTCCAGTGCGACTTGATAGACTGCCTCAAGAAAACCAGGACCAAGAACATTATGAACTTCCATGGCTGCGCCTATTATGGCAAAGGATAAATCCTTATAAAGCAATTCAACCATAACTTCTCCCGAACTGGGTCTTCAAAAATCACATCCGCGAAAATCCGCGAAATCTGCGGCCAAAAATCATTCAACCCAACCAAATGTACGAGTGACTGCTTTCTTCCAACCTGAGTATAAACCCTCACGCCGGTCTGCTGACATCTTGGGAGTCCATTCTTTATCCTTGCCCCAGTTGGCGCGCAGTTCATCGTAATTCTTCCAAAAGCCGACAGCGAGTCCAGCCGCGTATGCCGCACCAAGCGCAGTGGTCTCCGCGACTTTGGGACGCACGACAGGCACATCCAAAATATCAGACTGGAATTGCATCAACAATTCATTGAAGACCATGCCGCCGTCCACTTTTAAGGCGGTGAGTTTTACACCCGAGTCCTTTTCCATCGCATCCAAAATTTCGCAGGTCTGATAAGCTGTCGCTTCGAGCGCGGCTCTTGCAATGTGACCTTTGTTGACATATCTCGTTAACCCAACAATTGCGCCGCGCGCATCAGATTTCCAGTACGGGGCATACAACCCTGAAAAAGCCGGGACAAAATAAATCCCGCCGTTATCTTCCACAGACGCAGCCAGCGTCTCCACCTCCGCCGACGATTGGATCAGTCCCAAGTTATCTCTCAGCCACTGGATCAGCGCGCCAGTGATGGCAATGGACCCTTCCAGGGCATACACAGCTTTTTGATCGCCGATCTTGTATCCCAGCGTAGTTAATAATCCCGCCTTTGAAGCAACAGGTTTCTCGCCGGTATTCATCAACATAAAACAGCCAGTGCCATACGTATTCTTGGCTTCGCCCGCGCTGTAACAAGTCTGACCAAAGAGCGCAGCCTGCTGGTCGCCCAAGTCACCGGAAATTGGAATGCCATGTAAGGGCGAGGTTCTCTCGCCCCAATTCGGGCGGGGAGACCCCGCCCCTACGTGACCATAAATTTCCGATGATGATTTGATCTTGGGCAGCATCGCGCGCGGAATATCCAGCAGATTCAATATCTCATCATCCCAATCCAGCGTGGACAAATTCATCAACAGAGTGCGCGAAGCATTCGTCACATCGGTGACATGCACGCCGGTTAAATTCCAAATGATCCACGCATCAATATTGCCAAATAACAGTTCCCCATTTTCGGCTTTTGCACGCGCGCCATCCACGTTATCGAGAATCCATTTTATTTTGGGCCCTGAGAAATACGTGGCCAACGGCAACCCCGTTTTTTCACGCAGACGATCCTGTCCGCCATTTTTGGCAAGGTCATTACAAATTACATCGGTGCGCGTGTCCTGCCAGACAATGGCATTGTAAACGGGCTGACCGGTGGACCTATCCCACACAACTGTTGTCTCGCGTTGATTCGTCACGCCAATCGCCGCGATGTCTGCGGACTGAAGTCCGCTCTCCATTAACGCGCCATTCATTACTTCCTGCGTGCGAGTCCAAATCTCCAGCGGATCATGTTCCACCCAACCTGGCTTCGGAAAAATTTGCCGATGTTCCTTTTGGTCAGCGGCAACCACGTTCCCGCCGTGATCGAAAATAATGAAACGAGTGCTTGTTGTACCCTGGTCAATTGCGGCGACATATTTTTTCATTCCCTGCCTCCTTATGCCCAATCTCTTGCGCCGGATAAAAACGACTTTCCAGACATGATCTTCTTGCCCGCCGGTTGGATTTCATCCAGAATCAACACTCCATCTGCGGATAGCACAGCCGGTCTTCCTTCGACGATGAGCCTGCTTCCGCTGACCGGGCCTTTCTCCACGCTGACAACGGATGCGCGCATCACCTTGAGCGGATTCCCGTTCCACTCAAACCACGCGCCCGGCCATGGATTCATTGCGCGCACCCGGCGTTCCAATTCAACGGCGGGGCGCGTGAAATCCAATAATCCATCCTCCTTCTTTAGCATGGGAGCATAGGTCGCGCCTTCTGCGGGCTGCGGCTGCGCTGTCAGTTTGCCGGAGATGTATTCGGGCAGGGTCTCGATGAGGAGGTCCGCTCCCAGTGTGGATAATGTTTGTAGAACAGAACCAGTTGTATCGTCAGGTTTGATGCGGATGGATTTCCTCGCGAGCATGGGGCCTGTGTCGAGTCCCACATCCATTTGCATGATGGTCACGCCCGTTTCTTCATCCCCGGCCAGAATCGCGGCGTTGATGGGAGCCGCGCCGCGCCAGCGCGGAAGCAGGGATGCGTGAACATTGATGCATCCATAGCGCGGTAAATCAAGCACATCCTTCTTGAGTATCTGGCCGAACGCCGCGACAACGATCAGGTCGGGAGCCCACGCGCGGAGCTGTTCCATCGCTTCCGGCGCGCGCAGTTTTTCAGGCTGCATGATGGGGATGTTCAATTCAAGCGCGAGAGTTTTTACAGGCGGCGATTTCAATTCGCGGCCGCGTCCTGATGCGCGGTCTGGCTGCGTGATGACTCCAACGACATGATACGATTTTGCCAGGGAGGAAAGGATTGGCAATGCAAATTCGGGCGAACCCATGAAAACGATTCGAGTGGACATGATGTGATTTTAACATAGCATCCACAGTACTCCTGGGTGGAATCTGCCCGGTTGCATGTTAGGGGGATTGGTTGTAAAATACTAAAAATTCAAACCAATTTATTCGGAGGAATAAAATATGTCTCAAGAACCAATGTCCCCTGAGATCACCAGCGATGACAAGTTATGGGCAATGCTCGGTTATATCATCCCCCTCATCGCTCTCGTTGTTCTTTTTATGGAAGATAAGAAAAGCCGCCCCTATGTCAAATTCAATGCGGTGCAATCGTTGGTTGCCACTGTTGTGCTTTCCATTCTTTCGACGGTCACCTGCGGCTTTGGCGCTGTACTCTTCCTGATCATGCTTTGGTGGGCCTACCAGGCATACCAGGGACAGGATGTGAAGATCCCGATGGTCAGTGATTTCATTCGCAATCAGGGTTGGGCATAGTTTGTTCTTTCTATAAAAAATACTCGCGGCAAGCCGCGAGTATTTTTTATTTAATAACTCACCTTACGCACCGTCATGATTCCCTGAGCGAAGCGAAGGGTCTCTGAGATAATCGTAGTGACCCTTCGCTGTCGCTCAGGGCGACATACCTAAAAATGCACAAAACCGCGTAAGGTGAATTAATAACTGACGTTACGCGGTAACGCGAGTTTTATCTCGCAAAATGGGCGACATAAATGTCGCGCTACAGGCGGACTGTGTAAGGTGACTTAATAATGTTCGTAATACAAACTACGGAACACTGCCCGCTATATCAGAGCCAAGCCTGATCTCGATATCCACTGTTTGAGCGGGGTCGGGGCTAAAGCGGATATTGTTGGCGGGAATTCCAAAGGTGCTCTGCAAATATTTGAGTGTATAGAGTTTAGGCCCGTACACAATAATGAGGGTGGCGCTATAAGTATTATCAGCAGGGCCGGCTTCGACCACATTCACACCCTGCGATTGGAAAAATTGTCCCGCGCGCTGATCGAGGCCGGGGGTAAACGTGCCATCCACAACACGGACACGCGCTTCCTCCGCGCGCATCAACGAAACAAGGTCGCCTTGCGCCATGGGATTGAGCGGGCCGGTTGTGGTAAATATCTCATCCCGTAAAACGCGGATTTTGTCAGTGAGCGGTTTCAAAATGCTGGCGTCCACCCCGCCAAGGATTACGTTATCACCTACAGCCATCGTTTTATCAATCACGCCAGATTTAATACTCTCTGGCGGAATATCCTTGCCAAGCACGGCCAGCTTGAGAGCATCATCCAGACTCATGTTGGTGTTAATACCATAGGAAACCTCCGCGAATATCCACGGAGCCTGAGCGATCAGGGATGGGAAAACCTCGGGATCAAATACTTTTTTCGACAGAGCAAGCACTACTTCCTGCTGGCGTTTGGCGCGGTCAAAATCACCGCCTGAGGTATGGCGGTTGCGGGCATAAGCCAGCACCTTCCATCCCTGACAAAGCGTTCTTGTACCGCCTGCGGTAAGTTTAAAATGATCGGGGCCGGAGCCAATCGGGTCAAGGATCATATTTTCCGTGGGGTTGACTTCAATACAACCCAGCATATTCACGAGGTCGGTAAAAACATTGAAATCAACCTGCAAAAAATAATCCACTGGAACGCCGATAAACTGCGAAACAGTCTTCATGGCAAGGGCGGGGCCGCCACCGGGCAATTTAGCTCCTTCGCCATCGAAATATGCCATATTGATCCGGCCATACCCAAAGCCGGGAATATTCACCCACATATCGCGCGGAATGGATAACATGCCGGCGGTCTTGCTCAGCGGATCAATCGTAACCAGCATCAACGTGTCAGAGCGCGGCGGGCCGCTTTGCGCTTCAAGGTCACGCGCATCCAGACCAATGAAAAGAATGTTGATGCGGCTGGCGCCATCCCAGGCGGGCGGCAAAGCAGCTTCGGGAAGTACAACTGGCGTGGCAGGCGGCAATTCGCTTGTGGCAATAGGCGTGCCTTCGGGATTAAACTGAACGGGGGCATTCGAACTGTTCGCACAGGAGGCAGGCGAAACACCCGGTAATTTTGTGACAACCCAGCAGTCTGTAAGATTACGAGCAAAGACAAAAGCGGCGATCCCCAAAGCGATTGCCGCTCCCCAAAAGATGATTTGCCCGATGGACAATTTGGGGAATTTTATTTTTTTCAAAACTTCAAATCGATTCATTTTTTATTCAACCTCAGGGCTTCATGTATACCATATCCAGCCCAAGTCGTTCCAAACCTTCCTGTGCCCAATATTGCAAAACAGCAGAGTCTTCACTCATACATTTCATCATGATGGGAATTGCGCGATGATCGCGGATCTCTGACAGCGCGCGCAACACCAAAATGCGGATGCTTGTCGGCGCATCTTTCATGACTTCGAGCAGGCTCGGCACCGAAGGGCTTCCAATTTTCGCGAGAGCATTTCCTGCCAACCCCGCTGTGAGAGAATCTTCGTCTGCGAGGGCTTTGATCAACGCTGGCACAGCGCTTTCGTCTGGGTGATTGCATATGGCCAGCGCGGCAGCGGCTCGCACTTCCGGCGCTGAGTCGCCTAAAAGCGGAATCAGGTCAACGGTCAACGTATGAGGCGAGGCGGCTAGTGCGCGCACAGCCCACCAGCGAAAGTCAGCTTCTTCGGCGCGAGTCAAATCCAATAAGGCCGGCATGACCGCCATTCCCAAATCCGCGATCGCGGGAATGGAATTTTCCGCGCGGGCATCGTCTCCACTGGTTAATTCAGCCAGCAGTTCCTTCATATTTATTTTGCGGGTGGAGGGATCGGGAGCGCGTCTTGCGCGGTATTGACCCACTTGTCCCCTTCGTCAATCAGCATAACGGGGATGTCATCCACGATGGGATATTTGCGGCCACAGTCCTGACAGATGAGCCAGGTGTCTTTATGTAAAACCAGGTTGCCTTGTTTTTCGCGCACACAATTGGGGCAGCGTAATATTTCAAGCAGTTCTGAACTAACCATATTTTTCTCCTTTTACTGGAAAAGATTGTACCATGTGAGGGTCATGTCATTGCGAGGAGCGGAGCGACGAGGCAATCTCAATATTCGTGAGGAGATTGCTTCGGGCAAAAGGCAAGAACGCCCTCGCAACACTTGCGCCGCACGCCAGTGCAGGTGCAGGTGTGACGGGAATTTTACGTATTCGGTGAAAGACAAAGGCCGTCTTTTTTGGCTTTCTTTTCAGGGTTTTCCGTTTCGGGTCCGTACTGACAGACCGCCTGCCAGGGCTGGTAATGCGTTGGGAAGTGATCGGAAAAATAGATTTGGCCGTTGATCCAAACGGTGCGAGTCACATCCACATCCGCGCCTTGAGCGGCGTGGTCAACTTCCTTGATCTGGTTCTTATTCAAATCCGGGTTTTCTTCGAAGACCGGTTCCGGCGGCGGGACAACGTTGGATGGGCCGGTTGTATCCCATGTAACGCTGCGCCCGTCAGAGGTGGAATAAAGCTTCCAGGTAATGGTGCGCGCGCCAACATCCACATAGGTTTCCATCAACAGCCACGAGGATGTGTCGTTCGTAAATTTGAAGTCAACCAGCGGGAAGTAAACGGTTGCATCCATTCCCGCGAAGGCGGTATCCACTGCGCCGCTGGCATCCATTTCATAATATGAAACGCGATACGCGTGGGAATATCTTTCAACGATGGGGAAACCCGCAAAGAACACAGTGCGGAAAAGCGTGGTACTCACCTGACAGACCCCGCCGCCAACGCCTTTGATGGTGCGCCCGCCATAAATGATGAGCGCTTCTGCGAATCCATTTTCAAGGCTGACATCGCCAAGCACACTGCCCATCGAAAAGGTCTCGCCCGGCGCAATAAGCAGTCCATGATAGCGCTCGGCAGCGGCGACAATATTCTGGATGCGCGCATCGCTGGAGCCGTAGAAATAGGTGGTCTGCTGCTGGATAAGCTGCACGACGCCCAACTCCGCACCGGTAGCTGTATCAGCGACAGCGGGTTGCTGCTCCGCGACAGAGAGCGCAACCGTATGCTCACCGCGCGCGAGTGCGTCATTGATGGCAACGATGCTGGCTTCCACATCCATCGAACGGCCCACACTGGAGGCTGAAGTGGGTTCGATCTGACCGGAGGCATCGTTAAAAATAAAACGCGCATTGGCAGGTAAACGATCTACAAAGATTTTTAGTTCCGTCAAAGTCTGGCGCAGTGCGGTGGGATTCAGCCCCACTTGCATTTCAGCTTTGCCATTCACATCAATAACATTCACACCGAGCATATTCGCAAGCACAGGGACATCATACGTCCACGGGCCAGGGTCGCCTTCGCGGTAGTTTGGGACGGCAATGGTCAATGGCTGGCTGAGGATACGGCGCGCAGATTCAGCCTGTGAGGAAACATCCAACAATTTTGGAGCGGCTTCTTCAATCACGAGAGGCACTTCCCCATCGCGGAAGGATTGCAGTTGCGCGGCAAGATAGATGAGGGTTGCATCGAGATTGATCAATCGTCCCACCTGACCGGGCAGGGCAGTCACGTTTGTGCCTTCCAAATGAAGGCTGGCTTCCACAACCGGCTGGTCAACCTGCGTTGCGATATTCTGTAAATAGTTGTATGCCACACGCTGGTCAAAGATGATGACCGGCGCAACATCTGAACCGAATCCGCGGGCGCTGATCTGTCCGGTCAGTGCGCCAAACAAGCCGCCGGAACGACCAAATTCATAGGCGGCTAACGCGCTTGCAGATGGGTCAAATACCATGCCCAATTCAGAAGGAGACACCACCCACGTTTTTTCAGCGGCGCGGAATAGTATTTTGCCCGTATTGGGATAGGAAAGAGTCTGGCTCAATTTGAGCACAGCTTCATTTCGGGAAAGACCGGATAAATCCACGCCCGCGACGGAAACTCCGGGGAAGATTCGGCCCGCATAAATGAGTTGATAGCCCAACGTCCATGTGATGGTGATGGCGAAGAAAAGCACAAATCCGCCCACAAGCACGGCAAGGATTTGTTTTGGCAGGTCGCGGCGGGAGATACGTTTAGAAGTCATATCAAGGATTATAACGAAAAAATCCGTTTCATTCGTGATAGTTATATAAGTTTTGGATTAGGAAGTTAGAAGTTACATGCTTGCTTTTTGCCTGCACTGGGCTGCAGGCACATGTGTACAAGGATTTTTTGAACCGCGAAGCACGCGAAGAACGCAAAGAAAACCTTTTAAACTTCGCGATCTTGGCGGTCTTCGCGGTGAACCTCTTTGGTTTCGGCTTGTCCGAGTTAGGAAGTTATCCAGAAAACGGAGCGCGGACTTACGTCCGCATTCCGAGGGTTTCTTATTTCAAGGTACAATCTGAAAACTTTTAGGAGCCAGGATGATCGAAGAACCGATTCCACAGGAACCCATTCAGATACCAATTGAAGAAACCATGCAGGAAACCACCAAACCAAATTGGAGGATATGGATCGCAGCCAGCGGATGCGCGGTGCTGTTGTGCGCGGCGGTCTTTGTGGGAACTCTGATCGTTGCCGGGCCTAAATTCATCCAGCGGTTTATCCCTGAAAATATCAACGCTGCTGAAAACCTCCCACCAATGGAAGCACGAAGCAATACGATGGGCAGCCCGGATGCTCCAGTACGCATCATCGAGTACGGTGATTATCAATGTCCCTATTGCCTCAAGTTCTGGAGCGAGACAGAACCTCTGTTGATCGAAGAATATGTGAACACAAGCAAGGTCTATTTTGAATACCGGTCTGTCGGCGAATTCCTCGGGGCTGAATCGGGCTGGGCGGCACAGGGCGCCTATTGCGCGGGCGATCAGGGAAAATTCTGGGAATATCATAATACGCTCTTCAGCAATTGGAGCGGCGAGAATGTCGGCGATTTTACGCAGGATAAGTTGATCAAATATGCTCAGGCGCTTGACCTGAATATGGCGGAGTTCGAATCCTGCATCAGCGAAGAAAAACACAAAGGGACAGTGGAGCAGGATGCGGCGCAGGCAGAAGCGGACGGTGTCCATGCGACGCCGACGTTATTCATCAATGGAGTCAAATACGAAGGCGCGCAACCTTATCACGCGCTAAAATATCTGATTGACCAGGCCTTGAATGGAAATCTCAACGAGCAAAGCGGATAAAATTCAAATATGAAATCATCGGGAATTCATTTTCAAAATGAAAAGTTCACGCTCATTCATGACGATGTTCTGACAACAGCGTGTGTGGAAAACAACAGCATCGATCTTGTCATCACATCCCCGCCTTACAATGTGGACATTCAATACAATTCGCACAAGGACGACGTGACCTATGCCGATTATCTGGAATTCAGCAGGAAATGGATGGCGCGCTGTTTCGCATGGTTGAAAGAGGATGGACGTTTTTGTTTGAACATTCCGCTCGATAAAAACAAGGGCGGCCAGCAAAGTGTGGGCGCTGACTTGACGACCATCGCCAAGGAGATCGGATTTCATTATCATTCCACGATCGTTTGGAACGAAGGAAATATTTCACGCAGAACAGCATGGGGCTCGTGGAAGAGCGCGTCTGCGCCGTATGTGATCGCGCCCGTCGAATTGATCGTGGTGCTCTATAAAGACAAATGGAAAAAAACAAGCGGCAGCAAAATCTCTGATATCGAAAGAAACGAATTCATGGACTGGACGAACGGCCTATGGACGTTCAACGGCGAAAGCAAAAAACGCATCGGCCATCCTGCACCCTTCCCCATCGAACTGCCGCGCCGATGCGTAAAATTATTCAGCTATGTGGATGATGTTGTGCTCGATCCGTTCAGCGGAAGCGGAACGACCTTGATCGCCGCCGTAGCCAATAACCGAAAAGGTATCGGCATCGATGTGGATAAAAAATATTGCGAACTCGCCCGCAAACGAATTTCTGAAAGCATCGAACCCGTAACTATTGAAGTTCCACGGAAGAAAAAAACATTAACCACGGAGAGCACGGAGTCCACAGAGAAATAAAAAACTTTCTCCGTGATTTCTGTGGTCTCCGTGGTAAAAATCTTTAAAACAGTCACAGGTAAAGAAACAACAATGCAGAGTGCCAATTCCCGTAACCGTTTCGATAAAAAAGATTCCCTTGAATTGGGCGAAAAAGCCGAAGCGCATTTTGTGGAACTTGCGCGCCAATCAGGATGGAAAGTTTCGGCATCATCCAAAGCCGAGAACATTGACGAGCATTGGGATTATCGCATCGAAAAAGATAAGGAGAATTTCAAAGTTGAAGTGAAGAGCGCAAAACGCGTTCACAGAAACGATAACAGAATCCAATTTGATTTTACGTGGGTGGAAATTCACGGCGTTCGCCCAAACGATACGGGCTGGCTCTTCGGCAAAGCGGATTTGATCGCATTCGAAAAACAAAATTCATTCATCTTTGTCAAACGGCTTGATCTGCTGGCAGTGGTCAACAAAAAAGTAAACCTCGTTGCAAAGGTCAACGACCCCAAAGATGCGCTTTACAAAATCTACAGGCGCGATGGCCGCAAGGATAAATTAACCCTGCTCCCCGCCAGCGACATCGAAGCGATCAAGTTTATGGAATGGAACAAGACCGCGAAATAACCGCATGAAAAAATTTATGGCAATACTGTTTATTGTGATCTTCACACTGACGGGCTGCGCCCCCGCCTCCACCCCGACCGTTCAGCCTGCTACCGTTACATCAACATTCCCTCCGCCGACAGAGACTCGCACCCCGCGCCCCACCGCAACATTTACACCGATCCCGCCAACAGCCACGTTGACCGTCACCCCGATCCCATTTGTTGACAGCCTGGAGGCAACTGTCACAGCAGACCTGCTCAGTTGCCGCTATGGACCTGGATCAGAATATTTATACTTATTTGCGTTCAACAAAGGCGCTAACATAAAACTCATTGGCCGCGCAGAAGGGAATAGCTGGCTATTAGTCGAGAATGAACCTCAACGATGCTGGATCCACTCGAAATTTGTAGAAATTGACGGAGATCAACAAACACTCAAACCCATGTATCCCGATGGATACAAGATTCCCGTTTCACCCTACTACAGTCCCACAACAGTATTGACCGCCGTCCGCGATCCGAATGACAAAAACAAAATCACTGTCACATGGATCGCCATCCCATTAACCGCAGGTGACCAGGAAGATGAAAACATGTTCATCTACATCATCGAAGTGTGGCGCTGTGAAGGCGGAAAGATCATCTTTGATCCGCTTGCATCGAATTACCCCGTAATCACATTTGTGGATGAAGCAGGCTGCAGTACACCATCACATGGAAGAGTATATTTTCAAGAGAAACATGGATATGCCGGGCCCGCTGAAATTCCGTGGCCTGAGAGATGATATATAAGCAAAGACCTTGGGTTTGAATAACATCCTCTGTAAGAGGGGGCCATGAAACTAAAGAAAAATTCCCTCCAGAAATTGGAGGGAATTTTTGGCTCCTGACCTAGGACTTGAACCTAGAACCTAGCGGTTAACAGCCGCTCGCTCTGCCGATTGAGCTAGTCAGGAAAGCGACCGAGATTATAAGGGTCAGTATGGGGAATGTCAAGGCGGGAATCAAAAAAATGACATGAAACAATTTAATATCTCCCTTACACAGTTTAGTTATCATTGCAAGGAGATTGCTTCGGGCTACCGCCCTCGCAATGACGAAGGTGACTTAATATCTCACCTTACGCAGTCCAGCCTGTAGCGCGACATTTATGTCACCCATTTTGTGAGATAAATCTCGCGTTACCGCGTAAGGTGACTTAATATATTACAATCCAGCCATGATTGAAATCAATCCATCCCTTTATGATCTAATCGGCGGCGAGACGGGCTTGCGCTCACTCATTGACCGCTTCTACGACATCATGGATTCCTCCCCTGAAGCGGCAGGAATCCGCGCATTGCATCCGAAAAGCCTGAACCTATCTCGCGAGAAACTTTTCATGTTCCTCTCCGGCTGGTCGGGCGGACCTGCGCTCTATGCTCAAAAATATGGCCCGCCTAAATTACGTCAACGGCACATGCCGTTTTCGATTGGTCAAGTCGAGCGTGACCAGTGGTTGTGGTGCATGAACAAAGCTTTGGATGAAAGTCAGGTTCACCCGGTTGTGATCGAACAACTCAAGTCCCGTTTGGCTGAGATTGCAGATTTCATGCGGAACAAAGCTGAGGGCGGATAGTGCGTCGCACCTGACGGGTAGTTCGATCTCATTAATCAGAAAAATCTAATCGAGTTGATTCGTCTCATCGAATCAGGTGCGACGCACTCTCGACTCGTTTTCGGCGGTGGTCAGGAGACCACCGCCTTTTTTATTCCCCAATATTCTTCAACGCCTCGCGCCGGCTTAATGGATGCAAATCCTTCGTTGCCTTCACAAACTTCTTCACAGGCGCGGGATTGGTATGTGCGTACTGGCGTAATGCCCAGCCGATGGCCTTGTTGATAAAGAACTCGTCCGAGCCAAGATTTTCCTTGATAATCTCGCACAGCAAATCAAAATCAGTTTCCTCTTTATAGCCGAGTTGAAAAAGCAAAGTCGTGCGGCGCAGCCAGAAATTATCCGACTTGCGCCATTTCTTGAGATATTTTTCTCGTACTTTGGGGAAACGTTTGAAATGAGTCCCAACAGCATTCCCCGCAAGTGTGTCCACCGTATCCCACCAGGATTTAGTAATGAGCAGATGTTCAATAGTAGATATGAATTCTGGTTCAAGTTTATTTTCAAGCCGACCTAAAAGACCTGCCGCCGTGTATTGAAATTCACGCTGCGGAAGTGACCATAGCTCGCGTGAAATGATATCCAACTTGTCGAGCGGAGGAAGTCCATGCTCATGAATAAACTCTTTCATGAGCGCCGCTCTTTGCGGCGTTTTGATTCCGAGATATTCAAATTGCTCACGCATATATTTCTTCATCGGTCCCGCCTGCGCAGGATTTGCGTTTTGCTCAAAGAGAGATTTAAGGAAAAGAGTGTAAGGATGCATAATTACTCCATTTCGTCATTGCGAGGAGGGCGCTCTTCCCGACGAAGCAATCTCCTTTATCGTGTTGGGGATTGCTTCGTCGCTGTCGCTCCTCGCAATGACGACAGTAAGCCTACTTCGCGCCTTCAGGCCCATAGTATCTTAAATTCCAAATGCCATCACCTTCATCCGACAGAATCGAATAAGGCGTTGCGACAAATATCCATGTATGACCGGGCTTGAGCGCGGCTGGGCTTCCATCCGCATTCACAAAATGGATCGGGACACGCCTGCCGCTTGTCTGTTCATACTCGCCAGTTTTCAAACTCCAGCGGATATCATACTTCCGTCCATCGCGGAATAACGCCGCAAACCCTCCGCCGCCCAACTCAAGATGAATATCCAAATTGGTGGGAGTAACCACATCATGGTCCGCATAAATGACAATGATATTTTCAAACTTTAATTGACGGCCTGTCAAGCGGTCAATCTCTGCGTGCAGTTGTCCAGCCGTCTCCTTTTTCGCATCATCCACAAATCTTTGCCACGCGCCCACCGCAGGATCATACGTCCAGCCTGATTGATTGAGCAGCGCCACATACACATCAAGTTGATTGGCAGGCACACCGTCATCGGGCGCTTCTTCCGTGAACAAATTGCTGGCGTAGTTGAATTCTTTGGGCGTATGTTTTTTATTATCTTCGGCGATGGCGTTCATTCGTTCAAGCGGCATCATCGAACCGCCGTCCGTAAAAGTATGCGCCACGAACGAACACTTCGGAATTAGTTCCAGCACTTCCTCAGAAGCAAAAGCATAGATCAGGCATGAATTCTGAAAGAACGCCCCAATGTCTGCATACAGCAAACGGCCTGAGCGAATCGGGCCGACTTCCGCTTTGGGCAATTGGGTGGATTCACTCGAAACTGGGATCAATTCCTCGGACGGAATCAGGCCTGCATCCAGATAAAGAAGCGATGAATTAACTTCCGCATCCGCCTTACCCGATAACTGGTCGGCATCACTATCGGCATTTTCATCCCCGACGTTTTGCGTCGTGAAAGCCAGCCACTCTGGCAAAAGAAATTCGGCCGTATATTTCGCAGCGCTGACATTGAATCCATAATAGCCATTCGTGTCTGTGCTTGTTGAATCAACGAGCTGACCTGACTCATCATAAAGACTCACACACACGCCGCCAACGCCAGGCTCATAAGATTCCTGTCGTCCATTTTTATTTTTATCGAGCCAGACTCGGTTGCCAAGAATGTTGGATGTTTGTACAAAAATATTTTTTCGAACTTCGCAATTTCCTGTGACAGGAATCTCAGGCTTTGGATAATCGCCGTAAAAGACCGATAGAAAACGCGTGGCGCCCTCGGTGATGTAAAACTCAAAGACCCACGGCGCAAAAGACAATCCCGCCTGCGGACGCGCCTCCGGCGGAAAGTGTGAAATGGAAATCAGCAGCGCGGGAGTTTGAAGCGAGTTGGCATCTTCGACAAGCTGTCCGCTTAAAGGATTGTAGCCTTCGGGAAAACTATTTTGATCTGGCCCAAAAGTTACGGGCGCAGATAATGATTGTGGAGTTGGTATAACAGTTGGAATGCTCACCACCTGCATGGCAGTAGGAGTAAATGGAATAGACTCAGTTGCTTCTGGCAAGGCAGCAGTAGGAGTTGTATCTGTTCTGCATGAGGCGGCAATGGTAATGATAATCAGTGAAATACTTAGATTGATTATGCTTTTTGTACTTTGACGGCGAATCATCAAGTCTCCGATTTCAATAAATGAATATGTGATTTTTCCCCGTTTGTGTTTTACCCCGTTGGTTGAGTAGTGCCGAGCGCACTTTGCGAGGCACGTATCGAAACCAACGAGGACTACTTTAATTCAAACGCCTCTTTCACGCGCCTGTACGTATCCTCCAAAGCCTCGGGCAGGACTCTTGTCCCTCCCGTTGTGGACATGAAATTCGTGTCACCGGCCCAGCGCGGGACAATGTGAATGTGAACATGTCCCAGCACGCCCGCGCCCGCCGCTTCGCCGATATTGATTCCAATATTGAAGGTTTCTGTCTTATAAACTTTTCGCAGAACGGTTGTGCAGCGCGTGGCAAGCTCCATCATTTCGGCGCGCACCTCCGCATCCAGCTCTTCCAAATTGGATACGTGCTTATAAGGGATGACCATCAAATGTCCGCTGGTGTAGGGGTAGCGGTTGAGGATGACAAACGCGTTTTTTCCACGGAAGGCGATCAGATTCTCAGCGCCATCCGCTTTGGCCTGCGCGAAGCAAAATACGCAGCCATTAACTTTTTCGTGGTTTTCAATATATGTCATACGCCAGGGTGACCAAAGGTGATTCATAGTTATCAAGGAGGAATTATAAAGGATGAAGGATGAAAAAAGACGAAACTTCAGACTTTGATCCTGGACATTCACCCTTCATCCTTGATCCCTCATCCTTTCCCTTTCATCCTTCCACATTCATCCCTTTTAAGTTATCCTCACATCCAATGCAACCGACCTTATTTTCCTCCATTCACCTGACGGTTTCCCAACTCACCTTCCGCATCCGCAAATTATTGGAAGGCGACCTTGAAATGCAGGATGTTTGGGTGGAGGGTGAAATCTCCAATCTCTCACGGCCCGCTTCGGGGCATGTCTATTTCACGCTCAAGGATAAAAACGCCTCCCTGCGCTGTGTAATGTGGAAGACCGACGCGGCGCGTTTGCGAATCAACTTGCAGGATGGCATGGCCATTGAAGCGCACGGCAAGATCACTGTCTATGAGCCGCAGGGACAATATCAACTTGCAGTTAACATAATTCAACCCAGGGGCGAAGGCGCACTGTATCAGGAATTTTTGCGGCTGAAAGCCATGCTTGAATCCGAAGGCTTATTTGATGTTGAGCGCAAACGTCCCATTCCGCAGTTGCCGAACAAAATTGGAATTGTTACTTCACAAACAGGCGCGGCATTGCGCGACATGCTCAACACACTTCGCCGCCGACTGCCGCTCGCACAAGTCCTTCTCGCGCCTTCGCCCGTGCAAGGCGTGGATGCGCCGCCTGCACTTGTGAAGGCTCTTCAATTACTCAATCACCAATTACCCGACGTTATTCTTCTCGCGCGCGGCGGCGGTTCGATTGAAGACCTATGGGCATTCAACGATGAACGTGTTGTGCGCGCTGTGGCTGAATCAAAAGCGCCCATCATTTGCGGTGTGGGGCATGAAACAGATTTCACTCTCTGTGATTTTTCTGCGGATCTGCGCGCGCCGACTCCCACCGCTGCGGCAGAACTTGCCACCCAAACCACAGTGGACGACCTCTCCACACAACTTACGCATCACGCGGCCCGCATCACAGACTTGACCTTGAACCTGCTCGCTGAACAAAAGGCATTAATCTCGTCTGTGACAGCGCGCCTGAAATATGTCTCACCGGAAAGACGCATTCAGTCCGAGTATCAGCATCTCGACGAACTCTCCCGCCGCGCATTCTCCGCATTGACTCACCGCATCCAATTGCAGACTTCAACCGTAAATGGAATGTCAAAGCGCTTGCAGTCACTCAACCCCGAAGGCGTATTGTCCCGCGGATATGCTATCATCACCAGAAAAGATGACGGCGCAGTTGTATCCAAAGTATCGCAGGCTCACGGTGAAATGAATGTCCGCGTGAGTGATGGCGAGTTTGAAGTTATATCAAAAACCTGACAGGTCTTATTCGCATCACAACTATTAATGATGTACATGTTGAGACCTGTCAGGTTTAAGAATTCATGGAGTATTTATGGCAAAAGCATCTGCAAAAAAATCGGAAAAACCAGTGGAAGAATTATCCTACGAGGAAGCATTGGCTGAACTCGAAGGCATTGTTGAATCTTTGGAAGATGGGCAGAGTCAACTCGAAGAGTCGATGAAGCTGTTCGAGCGGGGGCAGGCCCTGGTCACGCATTGCGGCGCTTTACTTGAGTCAGCACAACTCAAAGTGCAGAAACTGGCCGGGGAGTCGCTTGTCGCTTTCGAGGAAGAATCCGAATGAATATTCTTGCGGTCTTTGACAATAAAGTATTGATCGCCGTGATGATCGGTTGGCTGCTTGCGCAGGCGTTAAAGATCCCAACTGAATACCTGCGCTCGCGCCGGTGGATGTGGGCCATGTTCTTTGCGGCAGGCGGTATGCCGTCTTCACATTCGGCCCTGCTGGTCTCCGGGACTCTGGCCGTAGGCTTGTATCAGGGATTTGATAATCCTTTATTCGCAATTGCCGTCGGCATTACCATGATCGTTGTCCATGATGCGGCGGGTGTGCGAAGACAGGCAGGCATGCATGCGGAGCGCATCAACCTGTTATTCGAGGAATTATTAAAAGGTCACATGTGGGATGAAAATTCATTGAAGGAAGTGATCGGCCACACCCCGCTGGAAGTGATCGGCGGGATTTTGCTGGGCTTGTTTGTGGCTTTTGTGCAATGGAAGGTTTGGCCGTAAAGATGGAGTCCGACGACTCCTGTCGTCGGATTTCCGAAGTCGGGAGACTTCGGACTCCTCAATTATTTTTTCAATCTTCTCAATACCCCGCTCACCAAATATTGTAATTCAGGCACGCGCAAGGCCCATAATGTTGCGAAATAAGCTCCCCCGCCAAGGAGTACGCCAACAGGCGCAAGGATCCACGATCTGGAATCTTTGCCAAGATAAAACCAGCCAAGTATCACAAACGACATGGCTAATACACCCAGGGTGGAAAGGGCAAACCCGTTCAAAATTTGATTCCCATCAATTCCATTTAATCTCTTGCCCATCACGATAAACAAGGCCGCCGCTTCGAGGGCTGTGGCAAACGAATTCGCCAGTGCGAGTCCGCCATGCGGCATCCAGCCGATGGATGCGAATAATTTTGCGAAGAGAATACTGAAGACCACATTCAATCCCATTGCGACGACGCCAATAAAGACGGGAGTCTTTGTATCATGCTGGGCATAAAAAGCGCGCGTCAAAATTTCCATGATGGAATGTCCGACCATACCCGCTGCGTACCAGAGCAAAGCCCATGCGACCAGTTGTGTATCCTGTGCGTCAAATTTTCCGCGTTGATATAGCATTGCGATCAACGGCTCGCGCAAAAGGATGAGTCCGATACTGGCGGGCAGTGCGAGGAAGATCACTCCGCGCAAAGTGGATGCAAGCGACGAGCGCATCTCGTCATTTTGACCGAGCGCATGTTGCGTTGAAAAAGTGGGCATGACTGCAATCGCAACAGATTGCGCGATGACCGCCTGCGCCATCAACATCAGTGAGAATCCAATCGTCAAGCCGGAGTTGCTGCCGGGTGACATTTGCAAAGCCAGCCGCGTGTTTACCCAAAAATTAAGTTGCACCACTGCCACGCCTAATAAGCGCGGACCCATTAAAAGAATCACATGCCGTGTATTAGGGTTATCGAACCCTAACGTAAAAGCGTATGAACCTTTTTGTTTTAACAGGGAGGGAATAAGTACCAATAAATATAAACCGGCGCCAATGACCACGCCCCAGGCGAGTCCATAAATTCCCATCTTTGGAGAAAGTACAAGCGCGCCGAAGATGATCCCAAATTGATACATGGCGGGAGTTAGCGCGGGGATCAAGAATACTTGATGCGCGTTCAGGATACCAACGATCAATCCGCCCAGGCCGAAGATCACGGCTGAGATCAACTGAATGCGCATTAATGAAATTGTCAACGTGAAGATTTGTGAGTTGTCCGAAATGCCAAGTGCGTAGCGAACCACTTGCGGGGCGAAAAATGCAGCGAGCAGGGCAAGCAGGCTGAGGGTCAGTGTGACCGCATTTGCCAGTCCAGATGCGAGCCGCCAGGCGGAGTCTCTTTCATCTTTGGCAAGCAATCCAGTAAACGTCGGAATAAATGCCGAGCCAAGCGCGCCGCCTGCCACCAACAAAAATAAAGTTTCGCTCACGCGATTGGCCGCAGAGAACGCGTCAAGCTCGGGCGATGCGCCGAATGCGCGCGCCACGAGAATTCCGCGTACCAGTCCCGCGATCTGCCCGAAAAGTATCGCGATCATCACCGTGCCGGCAGCGCGGGCGATCTGTCTATTTGAGTTTGATTCTGTCATAGGGTGGCGGGATTATAATCGCTTCGGGAGATTTTTTATGAAGAAGACACTAACGTACATGCTCGCCCTTTTGATTTTATTGACCTCATGTGAATCTATCACGCCGACAGCAACCACTACGCCTCCACCCGGCCTGACGCCTGCTCCTGTCACCCCAACATCCGCCCCGCTGGAAGAGCTACCACTGCCCGCAGGCTATGGCGTGCGCGGCGCATGGTTCGAGCTATATTTTACAAATCCACTTAGCCCGCTTGCCTCGCAAAAAACAGGTGGACCTGACGGCCCGCTCGCCGACGCCATTGATGCGGCACGCTTGACTGTGGATGTGGCCATTTACAGCCTGAGCCTGAACAGCATCCGTGATGCGTTGCTGCGCGCGCATAACCGCGGCGTGCAAGTCCGCATGGTAATGGAAAGCGACAATATGGATCGGGCCGACCCGCAAAAATTAAAAGATGCAGGCATAGAGATCATCGGTGACCGCCGCGAAGGCCTCATGCACGACAAATTCATCGTGATCGACAATTCCGAAGTTTGGATGGGGTCGATGAACTTCACAGACTCTGGCGGATACACAGACAACAACAATTTGATGCGAATCCAATCCGTAAAGATGGCGGAGAACTACACCAAGGAATTCGAGGAAATGTTCACGGATGACAAGTTTGGGCCTGACGTGGTCGCCGAAACCCCAAATCCGCGTGTGACGATTGATGGGACGCCGATTGACATTTACTTCTCGCCCGACGACCATGTCCAAGCCAGCTTCCTTGAACTGATCGACAACGCGCAGGAAAGCATCTACTTTATGGCTTTTTCCTTCACCGCTGACCCGCTCGGGGAGGCCGTCCGCGCCCGGGCCGAGGCTGGGGTGACCGTCGCCGGGGTGATGGAGACCGAGCAGGTCAAATCGAACATCGGCACGGAGTTTGACCCGTTCAAACAAGCCGGGCTGGATGTAGCTATGGATGGAAATCCCGGTCAAATGCATCATAAAGTGATGATTATTGACCAGAGTATCGTTATTTTCGGCTCCTACAACTTTACAAACAGCGCAGAGGTTAAAAATGATGAGAATCTTCTCGTTATTTACAACGCTGAAATCGCTGAATGGTTTATCGCCGAGTTTCAAAGGGTGTACGCCCAGGCACATTAGCCGCCAGCGAAAACTTTCATCGAAAAAAACGGCTGCTTCCGAAAAATTCCGGGGGCAGCCGTAACTTTTTCACACCCTGTTCGACTATAAAGATGAAACTAAAAATAAAGTAAGGCAAAAACAGCACAATTTACTCATATCCCCGTTTTCTTCCCTGCTCTTACTATTTTTTCGTCAGCTCGTACGCGAATAGACCTGCCCGGATGGGCAAACTGGATAACATGAATATCCCTGGCGGTGGCTAGATAGTGATTAGAGGAATTCACCTTGCAGAGCTAACAAATGGCTCAAACCTGGGTGGTATACTCCCATGAAAGAAGAAACCCTTCCAACCAACTTTCAACGGAGAGCCATTTCCATTATGTCTAGCATAGATGATGATAGACATGCTCTTGAAGGCTTGCGTGAATTAAACCAACAAGTCATCGGAGCAGTCTACGATCAGTATTTTTCCGAAATTTATCGCTATGTGCTTTACCGGTTAAGCGATCCATCGCTCGCCGAAGATATTGCCAGCGATGTTTTTGTGCGCCTGTTGGAAGCCTCACAGGGCGGGCGGGCACCCAGAACAAACCTAAAAGGATGGCTGATCTCGACGGCCTCTCATATCGTAATGGATCATTTACGCAGAAAATACCGACGGCCTGAAGAAGAAATTTCCGATACGATGCCCGACCTCAGCCCAAGCGTTGCCTCCGAGATCGATCAACGCGAACAGAACGAAATCGTGAAAGGCGCGTATGCGCAATTAACTCCTGAACAACAAAATGTCCTTGCACTGCGTTTTGGACAAGGTTATTCCCTCGAAGAGACGGCAAACCTTCTAAACAAAAATGTAAACGCGGTCAAGGCTCTCCAATTCCGCGCGCTGGCCGCTCTCCAGCGTGAGGTTGGTGAGGTGGATTATGAATAAACTATATGATGTATTGGAAATTTGCCTGCAAGAACTTGAAAACGGTGTAAGCCTGGAAAATATCCTCGCGCGTTATCCCGACCTTGCTGCCGAACTGCGCCCGATCTTGAGGGCTTCCCTTCAGGCACGAGCAAGGGCCATAGAAACGCCCGAGCCTTCGCCTGAGGTGGTTCGCCGTGGACGGGCAAAATTGTTACAACGCGCTTCCGAGATGCGGGAGGCCAAAGCCCCACAGCGCAAGCGAGTGATCCCAATCTTTCAACGGCTCGCGCTCTCTCTCGGAGTGGCGGCAACTTTTCTCTTAAGTGGGACCGGCCTGGTGGGAGTATCCGCCTCAGCTTTGCCCGGAGAAAACCTTTATCCCGTCAAGCGAACATGGGAAGATGTAAGGTTATTCTTTACATTCAATCAAAACACCCGCGCTGTTGTCGAGAGTCAGTATGAGGTTGAGCGCCTGCATGAAGTAAATGAACTGATCGTTGAAGGCCGTCATGAGCTAATTCAATTCATAGGCGTGTTTATGCGCTTGAATGATACAACCTACATTTCCGGCGTGCCGGTCCTGCTTCCTGTCAACATGCAGGAGCCAGAAGACGGTGCGGCCGTGCTGGTTACCGGGCGTACCAACGAACAGGGCTTCGTGGAATTGGAATCGCTTGAATTACTTCCAGACGGCGTATTTGTCCCCCTTGGGCTGCCGACAGAGCTTGAATCGAAGCTTGAGACAAATTCAAATTCCGGTTCGAACACAAATTCAAAGCCGGACGCAAATACAAATGAAACTTCAGGGAATGGCGCAAGTTCCGGGTCAGAAAGTGACTCTGGTAGTAACGATAACGATTCAGGTGTTGTAGATGAGACGAAGCACCATGATAATTTTGAGGTGGAAGGCATTATCGAATCCATTTCAGGGGCCACGCTCGTGATCAATGGAAAGACCGTTTATTTGGATGATCCCGCGCTCGCAGATAATTTACAGGTTGGCGTCAAAGTTGAAATTAAAGGTTACTATGCCGAGGATGGAAGGTTTATCGTCACGAACATCAAGGTGAAATCATCCGGGTCTGGCGGTAAAGGTGGCGGCTCTGGATCAGACTCAAACGACAACGACTCTGATTCCAATGACTCCAACGATAGCAATGAAAGCAATAACAACGACAGTAACCACAATGACAATGACAATCATAACGACAACGACAATCATAACGACAACGACAATCATAACGACAATGACAATCATAACGACAATGATGATCATCATGATGATTGAAACAAGAAGTAACAAAAAAAATACTGCGAGGCGACCCCTCGCAGTATTTTTTTAAGTTGCCTTTTGGAATAAAATGGAGTACATTATCCCTAGCACGTACGTTCTACAAAGAAAACACGGAGAGACATCATGGCAGAATCAAATTTTTATCTGGGAAGATCGTTTGACGCAAAAAGCTCAAAAGTTACAACGCAGCATGTCGAATACGACCCCGCAGACTTAACAACACACGCCGTCGTTACCGGCATGACAGGCTCAGGCAAAACAGGTTTATGTATTGACCTGCTGGAAGAAGCCGCGTTACAAGGCGTGCCTGCCATCATCATCGACCCCAAAGGCGACCTGACCAATTTATTATTACATTTCCCCGACCTGCTTCCGCAGGATTTTCAACCGTGGATTGACCCGGAAATGGCGCGCCGCGCTGGCAAGTCATTGGAAGTCGCTGCAAGCGAAGCAGCCACCGCATGGCGCAATGGAATTAAAGAATGGGATATGAGCATGGATCGTGTGCTCGCCCTAAAGAACGCCGCGCAATTCGCAGTCTACACTCCAGGCTCCGACTCAGGCATTTCCGTCAGTGTGCTCTCCTCACTCGCCGCGCCCAAATTGGATTGGGACTCAAACCGCGAAATTTTGCGCGAGAAAATTTCGAGCACAGTCACGGCACTGCTCGGCCTCGTCGGCATGAATGACCTTGACCCAATCCGCTCGCGCGAACATATTCTGCTTTCCAATATTTTCGAAACACATTGGAGCGCAGGCAGCGACATCGACCTGACCGAGTTGATCCTGCAAACGCAAACTCCGCCGTTCCAAAACCTCGGCGCATTCCCTGTCGATACCTTCTTCCCGCCCAAAGACCGCATGGAACTTGCGATGATTCTAAACAACATTCTCGCCGCGCCCGCCTTCGAAACCTGGCGCGAAGGCGAGTCGCTTGATGTGCAGGCATTACTCTTCGCACCCGATGGCCGCCCGCGTCACAGCATTTTCTATCTCGCACATCTCTCCGACAGCGAGCGCATGTTCTTCGTCACCCTCCTACTCTCCGCCGTCGAAACATGGATGCGCACCCAATCAGGCTCCACATCCCTGCGCGCCCTGCTCTACATGGACGAGATCTTCGGCTACCTCCCACCCACCGCTGTCCCGCCATCCAAAGGCCCGCTGCTGCGCATGTTAAAGCAAGCGCGCGCATTTGGCCTCGGCCTTTTACTTGCCACGCAAAATCCGGTGGATGTGGATTACAAGGCACTGTCAAACGCGGGCACATGGTTCATCGGAAAACTGCAAACCGAACGCGATAAGAATCGCCTGCTCGATGGGCTCGAGAGCGCGGCAGGTGGTATTCCGCGCGACGAGATGGACAAATTAATTTCATCGCTTGGAAAACGTGTCTTCGTTCTGCACAACATTCATGCCAAAGCGCCTGTGTTATTACAAACCCGTTGGACGATGAATTTCCTGGCGGGACCTCTGACACGGATGCAGATTCGTGACCTCAATCAATTGGTGAACGCCGGGTCAACGCTTCGCACCACGCCCGTAGCTGCTCCTGTTTCGAAAAAAGTTTCCACGCCTCAGCCTTCCGTCGAAGCCCTGCAACCCATGTCAGTGATCGGTAATCAGTCATCAGTTACCAGTCAACCAGTGACAAGTGCCCCGCGACCTTCAACTTTTAACCTTCAACCTTCAACCAACGGAAATTTAACAAAGCCCTCGCTTCCCGCCGGCATCCGCGAATACTTCCTACCGCAGAACTACAGTCTGCCAGAAGCATTCTCTTCCGCACAGCGCGCAATGCCGCCGCAAGCCATGATTCAAGGTGTGGTATATCGCCCGTCACTGCTCGCCGCCGCCCAAGTCAGATTGCTTGACCGAAAATACGGTGTAGACTCCGAAATCAACCGCACCGCCCTCGTCGATTCATTGGATCGGCGCGGAATCGTCCGCTGGGATGATTTCTCATATGGCGGCCCATCGCTCGATAAAATTGAAACCACGCCCGCCGCCGGAGGCGCGCGCTTCGGCACCATCGATGCGCCTTTGAATGATTCGAAAATCATGACCGCCCTGCAAAAAGATTTTACCGATTGGGTCTTCCGTAACTCATCTGTCACGGCGCGCGCCAATGCCGCCCTGAAAGTCTACGGCGGACCAGACGTCAGCCAGGCCGAATTCATGAAGGCCTGTTCCGACTCAGCCCGAGATGCGCGTGATGCGGAAATCGCAAAGAAGACATCCGCCATCGAAAAGAAAATCAAATCTCTGGAAGACAAGTTGATCAGAGAAGAACGCGAACTCCGCGAAGATCAATCTGACTTGCAGAACCGCAACATGGAATCAGGCGCGAACCTGCTTGAGTTGGGCGCTGGCGTATTAGGCTTTGGACGTAAAAAGAGTGTCTCCACTCAATTCACAAAACATCGTCTCGCGCAGAACGCAAAAGCCGAAGTTGCAGAATCAGAGGAAGCGATTGCCCAATACAAAAAGGAATTGAATGCATTAATGCGCGAACGCGAAGACATGACCACCGAGATCAACAACCGCTGGGGCAGTGTTGTCAATGAGATTAGCGAAGTAAGCATCAAACCAAAGAAGACCGATATTTATGTCAACCTCTTCGGCGTGGCCTGGAAGCCGTACTATATCGTTCAATCCGGTGACGAGACTTTCGAATTGCCCGCCTTTGGCGCAGAGTAAGTGGAGTGCGGACTTCAGTCCGCAATGAAAAGCAGACTAAAGTCTGCGATCCGATAAACCATGTAAGGTAGTGACGACTTGAAGTCGTCACTACGCTTTAAAGGATAAAAAATATGAGCATCATGATTTTGTTAATTGCGCTGGCTATTTGGGGAGTCGTCCATTCGATACTTGCATCCAACTTTGCCAAGGAGATGCTGGGCGGAGCGAGCTTTTACCGTTTAGGATATAACATTTTTGCTGTAATAAGTTTTGCACCCATCTTGTATTTGATGAAAACACTACCAGATCAATCGGTATATCAGATCCCTGCACCGTGGAACATCCTCATGCTTGGCGGACAAATCTTCGCCGCATTGATGTTATTGACCGCCTTCCTGCAAACGGACTCGCTTTCTTTCGTCGGCTTGCGCCAGCTATTCGAGGTAGAGAAATCAGGTCAACTCGTTACGCGCGGACTATACCGCGTTATTCGGCATCCGCTGTATACATTTGGCTTGCTGTTTATCTGGCTCACTCCAAGCGCCACACAAAATTCACTGACGGTTTATATCGGCGCGACGATCTATACTTTGGTCGGCGCATATTTTGAAGAGCGGAAACTTCTGCGAGAGTTTGGTGCCTCATACGCAGAATATAAAAAGAAAACCCCAATGTTAATTCCGGGGTTGGTGTTTGGGAAAAAATAATGGTCAACCGTCATTGCGAGCCGTTTTTTGGCGAAGCAATCTCTTTCCGAATAGTAATCTCCCATAAAACAGGGGATTGCTTCGTCGGAAAAGCACCCTCCTCGCAATGACGATGAACTTTACAAATTTTCGATCTGCACCGGTTCTATTGTATCGGCAGGTTCGAAGCCAAAGATCCTTGAATAGAAATAAAACTCCGCCTCCAGTGAGCGCTTGATATTCTCGGCTTTTCTAAACCCGTGCTGCTCGCCTTCAAAAAGCAGATAAGCGACTGGCAATTCCTTGTCGCGGACTGCCTCGAACATCGCCTGAGATTGGGCAGGCGGGACAACTTTATCTTCGTCACCCTGGAAGAGGATGATTGGGCAGGAAAGATTCTGAATGAAATGAATCGGAGAGCGGTCGAAATATAAATCCTTGCGTTCGGGGTATGGGCCAACCAGCGAGTGCGAATAACGCGATTCGAATTTGTGTGTATCCAATTCCAAAACTTCCAGGTCGCTAATTCCATAATAGCTCGCGCCAGCCTTGAAGACTTCATTTCGGAAGGTGAGACAGGCCAGCGTGGTGTATCCGCCTGCGCTGCCGCCACGGATGGCGAGGCGGTTGGGATTGGCCAATCCCTTTTCGACCAGATATAACGCGCCATTGCAACAGTCATCCACATCCACGATGCCCCAATTGCCGTTGAGGCGCTGACGATATTCGCGCCCATACCCAGTCGAGCCGCCGTAGTTAACATCCAGCACTGCGAAGCCGCGACTGGTCCAATATTGGAGGCTGTATCTTAAGGCTGTCACGGTTGCAGAGGTTGGCCCGCCGTGACTCATCACCATCAATGGCGGACGCTCCCCTTCCAGCCCGGCATAATCCTTATTCTTCGGCGCATAATAGATCGCGTGTGCTTCCTTTCCGCCTGTGGTTGGAAATGTAATCGGCGTTGCTGTTGACAGGTATTCGGAATCAACCGTGACTTCAAAGGCCTGCTTGATCGATTCCATTTTGCCTGTTGCTGTATCCATGCGGACGAGGGTGAACGGCTGCGTTGGAGAACCAGCCGTAAATATGGCAAAGCCATTCCCAACCCGGATATCATTGATCTGTGTAAAAGGCGTTTCGATCTTTGCAAGTCTTTTGGATGCAGTATCCAAATAGGCCAAATGCCAAAGGCTGTTCTGTGAGTAGCAACAAAGGATTTTTGTCGGCGAGACAAATCCGTACGTGGACATGCCGAATACCCATTGCGGTTCGCCAAACTCTGCGTCCATCGGATAGAGCGCCTCAACCTTGTCATCGGCCCAGCGATAGTGATTCCACCAGCCGGTGGTTTCGCCAACAAAATGGAGAATGCCTTCAGGCGACCACTCGGGTTGGAAAACTGATTCGGTAATAGAACCAGCTATCAGTTTAAAATCATGAAGCGTACCGTCCGCGTGGACATCCGCCAGCCAGAGTTCGCATCCATCCCAGGGCATGTTGGGATGATTCCATGTCAGATAAGCGAGTTTCGTTCCATCAGGGCTGAGCCGAACGGATGAATAAAAGTTGTTGCTCTGAACAAGAATTCGTTCGTCGTCACCACTCAAACTTATGCTGACAATTGTGTTGACGGCTTCGCCCCCGCCAGTGTGATCTTCACGGATGCAGATGATGCGGTTGAGATTTTTATCGAGAATGAGGTCGGCGTAATAATATCCATCGGTGGGAGTAAGGACTTCGGGCTGGCCGCCAGGAGGCTGACGGTAAATATGCTGATCCTTGAAATTCGAAAAATAGATGACGCTGTCTTCGACCATGAACGCGCCGCCGCCATATTCATGGACAGTGGTGCGCGCGTAAAAATCAGAGGGTATACATTCGGTGATTTGTCCATTTGCATCGCGGCGCATAATGACATAACGGCCTGCCTCGCTTGGGCGGCTTTCGACCCAGTAAATATCTTCGCCGCTTATCGCAACTTCCATTAGCGAAATCGATTTGGCGGTGATCATGTCGGTTGTGATGGGAGATTTCCAACTTCCGTATGACGCTTGTTTCATTTGGCTGCTCCTGATATTTTTTTGACGATGGTTAGACACATTACGCACTTAATCGTGATTCCCTGAGTAAAGCGACGCTTGCACCGCACTGATGCGCGGCGCACACTTGCCCTCCCACTCGCTCTGCTTCTGGGAAACAAGAATCTGTAGCGCGACATTTATGTCGCCTGCAAGCCAAGCGACATAAATGTCGCGCTACGAAAGTCGCTTTTGTTTTTTTGGCTTTGAACGGTATTTTGTTCCGCCGTGGTTTACTCAGAATGACACTGCGTAAGGTAATCTTTGTGGTTAAATCTTTTGATATATTCATTATAGCATTCGGAATATTTGCGATGCATAATGTCATTGGCTTTATAATACCCGTAACAACCACAGGAGATTCCCATGAGCAAAGAAAATGAAGCAGTGATCTTAAGCGCGGCACGCACAGCAGTTGGAAAGTTTCAGGGCGGGTTGAGCAGTATGCCGGCAACGAAACTTGGCGCGGTTGCGGTCAAAGCCGCAGTCGAGCGCGCAGGCATTAACCCAAATGAAATTGAAGAAGTTTTGATGGGCAACGTGGTGCAGGCTGGCAACGGACAGGCGCCCGCCCGTCAGGCTGCGATCTTTGCGGGACTGCCCGCAACTGTCGGCGCAACTGCGGTTAACAAAGTTTGTGGCTCAGGTCTCAAGGCCGCGATGATGGCGGCACAAGCCGTCCGCGCTGGTGATGCCGATTTGTTTGTAGCAGGCGGAATGGAGTCCATGAGCCGCGCCCCATATCTCGTCAACGGGCGGCTGGGCGAACTCAAATTCGGCAATCAATCCCTCACCGACGCCCTGCTCAACGATGGCCTGTGGGATCCTTTTGAAAATTGGGGCATGGGCAACGCCGCCGAATTTATCGCGGACGAATATGAGGTTACACGCGAGGCGATGGATGAGTTCGCGCTTCGCTCTCACCTGAAAGCTGTTGAGGCTCAAGAAGCGGGACGCTTCAAGCTGGAGATTGCTCCTGTCCAAGTCCCCGGCCGAAAAGGTGACGTGACCCTCTTCGACACAGACGAAGGCCCGCGCAAAGATACATCGTTGGAATCACTCGCAAAATTAAAGCCCGCCTTCAAAGCTGGCGGAAAAGTAACTCCGGGCAACGCATCCTCCATGAACGATGGCGCGGCGGCAGTTGTGATCTCGTCACGCGCCTATGCTGAAAAAAATAATCTCAAGCCCATTGCGCGGATTGTCGGGTACGCTCAAGCGGCTGTTGAACCAAAATATTTATTTGCCGCACCGGGCTATGCAATTCCAAAATTACTAAAGAAAATCAACTGGCAGATCAGCGACGTGGATTTGTTTGAAGTCAACGAAGCATTTGCCGCGCAAGTCCTCGCCAATGGATATGCCCTCGCCGACCAGGGCTGGGACTGGGACAAGGTCAACGTGAACGGCGGCGCGATTGCAATCGGTCATCCGCTCGGAGCCAGCGGCGCGCGCGTACTAACAACATTGATTTACGCCCTGAAAGATCGCGGATTGAAACGCGGCGTGACGGCTTTATGTCTCGGCGGCGGCGAAGCCGTGGCGATGGCGGTCGAGATCGAATAAAAATGGATTACTCAACCAAAGCCTCCATCGGATTGGTCAAGCGCATCCCATCGGGAGTATTCCAAATGGGAAGCCGCTTCCATCTGCGTGAGAGTCCACGGCGCATGGTATCGGTATCGGAGTTTCAGATCGCGCATGTGCCGGTCACGGTCAATCAATACGCGGCATTCATTGACAGCAGCGCGGTCAACGAAAAACGCTGGTGGAGCGTCGAAGGCTGGAAATGGCTGAATGGCGAGTCAGATGGATGGGGACGCGAAGACCGTAAAGTTCCCGAAGGCTGGGAAGCTCAATTAAAAAAATCGGTGCATCCTGTCACCGGAGTGACCGCTTACGAAGCGGAAGCCTATTGCGCCTGGCTGGGTTCGGTCAAAAATAAAGCAGTGCGCCTCCCCACTGAGCAGGAATGGGAATACGCCGCGCGCGGCGATGATGGACGTCCCTTCCCGTGGGGCGAGGAATTCGATGCGCAACTGACCAATACAGTGGAAACTGAAATTCTCTCCACAGTGGAAGCCGCGAGTCTGGCGGGAGACATCAGTCCCTTCGGCGTGATGGATATGGGCGGCAATATTCAACAGTGGACATCGTCCATCTATACTCCATTACCAAAGGAAGTCCTGCCGCCCGGTCCGCTGCGAGTGGCGCGCGGAGGCTCGTTCAACGATACAGTCTTCGGCGCGCGCTCATCCTATCGCCGCGCCTACCCGCCGGGATTCTTTTATCCGTTCCTTGGTTTTCGTATTGTTGTTGGAGTTGTGTAACCTACCACGGAGTCCGAAGTCTCCTGACTTCGGTGCAAAATCGGGAGATTTTGCAGTCCAAAAGAAATTATGAATAATTAGATCTGGAGGAAAGCCATGTCTTACTCTGAAAAACCAAAAGTCTCATGGGGAGCGATTGTTGTTGTGCTCTCTGTTTTGCTCTTTGCCTGCATCGTTGTCGGAGCAATATTTATTCCCAAGCTCATCAGCCAAAACCCATTGACCACCACCAGCAGCGGGGAAACTGAAACCCCCGCGCCTCCAAAGAATTCAATCGCCATCGAAATATCATCATCCAATACAAAAGAAGATTGGATGAATGCAGTCGTGGCGCAATTCAATCAAGAAGAACATAAAGCAGCCTCGGGCGACGTTATCTTCGTCACTGTCAAGCACGTCACTTCGGGCGGGTCTCAGAAGGCAATCCTCGACGGGACGAGTCAGCCCGTTGTGTGGAGCCCCGGCGACCAGTCATGGGTGGACGAAGCGAACCGCGTCTGGCGCGACCGCAGCGGCAAACTCCTCATCCCCGATCCATGCGTGCAAAGTGTCCTCGCCCCAATCGGTTTTGCGATGTGGCGCCCGATGGCGGAGGCGCTCGGTTGGCCGGATAAACCCATCAGTTGGGATGACATCGTTCAACTCTCCGCAAATCCGCAGGGCTGGGAAAGTATCGGCCACCCCGAATGGGGACAGTTCAAGTTCGGCCACACGCATCCCGATTATTCCAACGTCGGCCTGCTCAGCATGACCGCCCTTGCCTATTCCACGCTCGGCGAAACCAGCGGTCTGACCGCAGACCAGGTTTATTCAGATACAGTTGTTGAGGCGTTCCGCGGCGTTGAGCAGAACACGTATCACTATGGTTTGCAAAGCCGCCCGCTGATGCAAATCCTCGCCCAGCGCGGACCCGAATATCTGCACGCCGTCACGACCAGCGAAGCCGAAACGCTCAAGACCAATGCCGAATTTGCTTCGACGATGCGTTATCCGCTCGTATTCATCTTCCCCGCCAAAGGCACATTCTGGAGCGAGCAGCCATATTGTGTTCTCGATGGCGACTGGGTCAGCGACGATCAAAAGGAAGCCGCAAAACTTTTCAGGGATTACCTGCTCGACAGGAAACAGCAGGAAATGGCGATCACCTACTACCTGCGCCCGATCGACACTTCAATACCGCTTCATGCCCCGCTGACAATTGATGACGGCACCGATCCGCGAGTCACCACTGACACAGTGCCAGCCTTGGACAGTCCGTCTGCTGAAGTTTCATCGGCGGTCAAAGATGTATTTCACGAGACCAAGAAAAAATCCACCATCGTCATGATGCTTGATATCTCCGGCAGCATGGAAGGTGAAAAGATCAAGAGCGCCGTTGCAAGCTCCATCAATTTTATCGGGCGGCTCGACCCGAACGATGAAATTTACTTAATGGTCTTCAGCGGCGACAAGGATATCTACGAACTTGGCGGCGGCCGCGCCGGTGACATCAGCGAAGAGTTGACAAACAAACTCAACGGCATTTACGCCAACGGCAGCACGCCGCTCTATGACGCAGTCTGCGCGGCCACGGACAGAATCAACACGCTCCAGGCAGAGCATGTTGCAAACAATGAAAAACGACTCTACGGCATCGTCCTGCTTTCAGACGGGCAGGATACATCCAGCAATAACACAGAGAATCAAATGTTCAACTGTCTTCCGAGCGGCGAGAGCGTGGAAGGCACCAAAGTTTTCACCATCGCATTTGGCGAGGATGCGGATGCCGATCTGATGTTACGTGTTGCGAACCGCACCAACGGCAAGACCTTCACTGGCGACCCGTCCACCATCGAGTCGATCTACAATGCCATTTCAGCGGAGCAATAGCCCATGCAAAAGACTCGTCCATTTTGGTTTCTGCTCGACGGCTACGGCTGGATTGTGTTCCTGATGAGCGTGATTACCGCTTTCATCATCCAGCAATGGTGGGTGGTTCTGCTCGGCATCATCGGCTATCTGCTCGCGCTGCTGGTGGATTTGGCCGGGGGCCGCGCGCTCGGTCAGACTGGCGCCGTCCGTTTGGCACGCGCCGAACAGGAGAATCTAGAATTGAAAGCGGAACAGGCGCGCCTGCTGGGCGCGATCCGCGAACGGGATGAAAGGTTAAGTAAACAAGTAGACAAGTAAACAGGTAGACAAGGAGAAATTTTATGGATAAAAATGAACGCAGCGAAAAGCTCGAACTCTACCGGCGTGGATTCAGCCTGTTGAAAGCCGCGCTGGCCGAGGTCCCGGATGAAGCGATGAAGTTCAAGCCCGGACCAAGTGACTGGAGCGTCTACGAAATCATCATCCACATCGCGGACTCCGAATCCAATGCGGCATTACGCGCCCGTAAATTGATCGTCGAGCCGGGCGGAATCCTGATGGGCTACGATCAGGCAAAATGGGCGGATGAGTTGAATTATCATGAGCACAATTTGGAAGACGCGCTGGAAGTAACGCGGCTGGCAAGAAAGACAACCTACGAATTGATCAAGCGTCAGCCCGAGGAAGTTTTCACACATGCCATCATCCATCCTGAAATGAATGGGCCGTATACTTTCGACAGGTGGATAGACATTTACTCAAGGCACATCCCCGGGCATATCGAGCAGATACAGAATAATGTAGCGTTGTGGAAAAAATCAGTCGGATAGTCGCGTGGCCAAGTGGTCGCTTAGTCGAATTGTTGAGGAGGAAAAATGAAGATAGAGCGATTTGAAGATATTCGTGCATGGCAACAGGCGCGCGAACTTTCAAATTTAGTTTACGATCTGACAGAGCAGGGAAAGTTTGCAAAAGATTTTCGCCTGCGCGACCAAATTCAGGGCGCTTCTGGTTCGATCATGCATAACATCGCTGAGGGATTCGACGATGGCTCTGACGTTGAATTTATACGCTTCTTAAAATATGCACGACGTTCTGCCAGCGAAGTACAATCTGAAATCTATCTTGCTCTTGACAGAAAATATGTAAGCGCAGAAGATTTTCAAAAAGTGTACGAAATGGCAACCACAACAAAAAAATCCATCAACGCCTTCGTCGCCTACTTACGCAAATCCAAGCAAACCACCTAACTATCCGACTAATTGACTACAAGACTAGGAGACCATATGACTATTCGACAAATTTTCGTTATCGGCGCAGGGACAATGGGCAACGGCATCGCGCAGGTTGCAGCGACATCAGGCTACACCGTCACATGCATGGATGTGATACCCGCCGCGCTCGAAAAGGCAAAAGCCGCCATTCAGAAATCCTCAGCCAAACTACTCGAAAAAGGCGTGATCACGGAAGAGCAAAAGGAATCCATCGAAAAAATTCATTTCGCCCCGGACATGGCTCACATCTCCGAAGCAGATCTGGTCATCGAAGCCGCGACCGAAAACCCCGAATTGAAATTCAAGATCTTCCGCGATATGGACGCGCACGCAAACTTGAACGCAATCCTCGCCACCAACACTTCCTCCATTTCGATCACCAAGATCGCAGCAGTGACCAAACGTCCCGAAAAAGTGATCGGCATGCATTTTATGAATCCCGTGCCGCTGATGAAACTGGTAGAAGTCATCCGCGGACTGGCGACCTCCGACGATACCATGACCAATACCCTCGAAGTCTGCAAATGGATGGGCAAGGAACCCGTTGAAGCCAATGATTCGCCCGGGTTTATCTCAAACAGAATCCTCTGTCCGATGATCAATGAAGCGGTCTTTGCCTTGCAGGAAAATGTCGGCACACCAGAAGCGATTGACCAGGTGATGAAGCTGGGCATGAACCATCCCATGGGACCCCTGACCCTCGCGGACTTGATCGGCTTGGACGTGGTGTTGTTCGTGATGGAAGTCTTGCAAAGAGACTTGGGCGAGGATAAATATCGTCCCGCGTATTTGCTGAGGAAGATGGTGGATGCGGGTTATTTGGGAAGGAAGACAGGGCGCGGGTTTTATACGTATTAGCGAGCAGTGTTTAGCAATTGGCTTTTGGCGATTGGAAGGATTCAATGAAAATGGAAAACCGCTATCCACTCTGGGCGCGCTTCCTGCGAAAGAAGAATGATCTGTAGATCAATCAATGGAGACCGATATGAACGAACGTGAACACATCATTTCTGAATTCGAAAAATCCCGCGAGCGGATGCGCGCAGTCGTTGCCAAAGCGGACTCGCATCAAACCATTTATCCGCGCTGGACGATGAAGGAGGTGCTCGATCACATTTCAGGATGGGACGATGCCATGATATCCGTTTTGAATGCCCACATCAGCGGCGTTGTTGAAGATATGCCCTCGGTGCATGGCATTGACGCCTACAACGCTGAGACCGTCTCCACGCGCGAGGCGCTGCCCTATGAACACAGCCTGCGCGAATGGGAAGCATCCCGTGAGGTGGTAAAAAAACTGATTCTTGAAGTGCCCGATGAAAAAATGAAAGAGGTCTTTCCCTTCCCGTGGGGCGGCAGCGGAAATGTAGCAGATATGCTGAGAATTTTTTACGAGCACGAGGAAGAACATGCCGAGGAAATTCGCGGGATAATTGAAAAAGGGAAATGATCAAAACCACCCCCTCTGTCCCTATCGGGACATCTCCCTCAAAAGGGGGGGAAAAGGCAAATACATGCCAAATGACTAATCCATCGCAAGCAAAAAAACAAAACCCAAGCAACGCAACCTGCATTGACCATTACCAGCCCATCTCCTACGCTTCGAGGGGGGAAGTTGGAAGGAGGGGGCCATGACGCCACGTGACCAAGCCTGTTTCGAAGCTGAAAAGAAAATCGAATCCGCAAACAACCATCCACGAACTACGACCACGAATTCACGAATGCCCATCCGACATCCGTTTATCCGCTTTGCGAAGCAATCCGTTGAAAACAAAGGTGGCAAACATGGCTCGTGACCAAGCCTATCTCAATGCAGAAAAGAAAATCGAAGCAGCGCGGCGCTCGGGCGCAACAGAACTTGACTTAAGTAATCCGCATTGGGAATACAAAAACCCAAATACACTCACCGAACTGCCAGCGTCGCTGAAACGGCTCACACAATTGCAGTCGTTGAATCTCGATCTCAATTTCATGGAGGCACTGCCAGAATGGCTGGGAGAACTCACGCAGTTGCGGTCGCTGAATCTTTCCAGGAATTCACTGACGAGGCTGCCAAAATCGCTGGGACGACTCACACAGTTGCAGTCGCTGGACCTCTCCAGGAACCATCTGACGGTACTGCCAGAAGCGCTGAGACAACTCACGCAGCTACAGTCGCTGAAACTCCAATTTAATTGGAACATCCTCCTCAACGGGAAACCCCTGGCGACGCTGCCAGAGTGGCTGGGAGAACTCACGGAATTGCGGTCACTGGACATCTCTGCCAACGAAATAACGGCGCTGCCAGAATCAATCGGGCAACTCACGAAGTTACAGTTGCTGGATCTTTCCCAAAACCGACTGACGGCGCTGCCAGAATCGCTGGGGCAACTCACACAGTTGCAGTCGCTGGACCTTTCCCACAACTGGTTGAAGACACTGCCAGAATCGATGGGAGGGCTCACGCAGTTGAAACTGCTGGATCTCTGCGACAACCGCCTGACACCCCTGCCTGAATGGCTGGGACAACTCGCGCAGTTGCAGTCGCTGGATTTATACTTCAACAATCTGAAGGCGTTGCCAGAATCACTTGGGCAACTTACACAGTTGCAGTCGCTGCGTATCTCCGCGAACGAATTAAAGGCGCTGCCGGAATGGATCGGACAACTCACACAATTGCAGTCGTTGAATCTCCGCCACAACCACCTAACAACGCTGCCGGACGCGCTGGGGCAACTCACCCAGTTGCAGTTGTTGGATATCTCCGTCAACCACCTGACGCCGCTGCCAGAGTGCCTGAGTCAACTCTCTCAGTTGAAATCTTTGGATTTCTCCCTCAACCAACTCACGGTTCTGCCAGAGTGGATCGGACAACTGACGCAATTGCAGTCGCTTAAGTTTTCAGGGAACTTGCTGACGAAGCTGCCAAAATCGCTGGGAGGACTCACGCAATTGCAATCGCTGGATATGTCCGATAATCGCCTGAGGTCGCTGCCTGAATCGATGAGGCATCTCACGCAATTGCAGACGCTGAATATTTTCTACAACGATCTTAATAAGATGCTGCCAGAGTGGCTGGGACAATTCACTCAATTGCAGTCACTGGATATCTCCAACAACCACCTGAAGGCATTGCCAGAAGCACTGGGACAACTCACGCAGTTGGAAAAATTGATGCTTGGCAACAACAAATTAACAGAGTTGCCAGATACGCTCAAGACTCTTTTGAATCTAAAAGAACTTTTTCTTGGAAATACACCCGATGAGTACTTTGGCTATCGCAACGAAAATGTATTTGCCCTCCTGCCGGAATATATTCGATATTTCAAGCAGTTAACAAGCTTGTGGATTTGTGATCTAAAACTGACTTCGCTTCCTGATTGGTTGGGAGAACTGGAAAACCTTGAAAAATTAGACATTGACGACAATTTGCTGACGGACCTACCGCCATCATTGGGAAAACTAAAGTCTTTGAAATGGTTTAATTTCTCGGGCAATCCCTTCAATCCCAAGCTTGCAAAAGCCTGTAGACAAGGCCTTAGCGGCGTCGCAGGCGGTAAGCCAGACCTTGACCCCGTCAAAACCTACCTGCGCGCCAAAGCCGCCGAACAAACAGGTTCATCCCAATAACTTTATATATACCCAGCACAATCATCATATCCAAACCTGAGCCTTCGTGAATATCTCTGTCCAATGGAACGATGACGATGAAAGTCCATCAAATAATCGGGAATAGGATTCGTCCGATGGATAACCATGAGTCATGAAATAAAGTGTGATATAGCGCAGGTTATTATGAGCAAAGAAACTACGCCTATATCATGACCAACAAGTCACGAACCCTGTACACCGGCGTGGCAAACAACATATGGAATTCCAAAGCCGTCAGCAAATACTGGCGGCTTTTTTCATATCTTGACAAGCCCTTATTTCTGTATATAATATAAAAGCACTTTGTATTACAAAGCACTTTACAGAAAGTGAGGTCAACTATGCAAAATCGTTATGCTCAAATTCAGTTCATCGCGGCCAACTATTCCAACCTGCAGGGACTCAAGATGGTTCCCATTGGAATTCTGGTCATTTTTTCCTCCCTGTGGGCGACGAATAAGCAGGGTGATTTATCCGGCCCAATCTATTCATTAATTGGAACCTTCCTGCTCTATTGGCTGATTGACCGTTATTACGCCAATACTTTTGGCCGTATAAAACAGACGCCTAAAACACGCAAATGGGAGATGTTGGTCTCCATTTTATTCATGATTCTGGCCTTGCTGGCATTCTGGCTGGATACCGCGCTGGATCTGCCATTCAGCGTGCTTGGCCTGGTCTTTGCCGCGGCGTTGTTCGAGAGTTATTGGCGGGCAACCAGTTCCATCAAAGAAAGATCGTTTTCCCTTTACCCCGAAACTCTGCTGGCAGCCATCTTGATCCTGATGCTTAGCCTGCTGCCTCTCACCGGCCTGGACTGGTGGAAAATGATCGGTATGCAATCCCAGGTTCTGGGCATGTTACTGATTATTGGAATCCTGCTTGTTGGCGCGGGAATCTGGGGACATGTGCGGCTCATCCGCGCCCTGCCAGTTGAGGAGGCGAAACCAGATGACATCTCCCTTTGAATATCTCGCCAACCTCGACAAGCTCATCCACGAACCAGCACGGCTGGCACTCCTGACCGCTCTCTCAGCCTGCGAAAGCGCAGACTTCCTCTCCCTGCGGCGGTTGACTGGCATGAGCGACGGCAACCTGTCAGTTCACCTGACCAAACTGGAGGAGGCGGGACTCGTAAATATCCAAAAACAATTTATAGCCAAAAAACCCAGCACCCAACTTAAGATCACAAAGAAAGGTCTTGCGGCAATTCAGCGGCATTGGGAACAGTTGGCCGCCATCAAACAAAGCGCCGATGCATGGGAAGATGATTCGGCTGGCAAATAATTCTTTCAAATCTGGCAGGAAAGTATGGAGAGCGCGCGGTATCAACAGGAAAAAAACATGAACACGGCTCAAATTCAATCGCAGGAGAACATATTCAAACGCATCTTATGGCTTTATGGGCTGTACTCACTGTTGAATTTGGTTTCCTTCTTGTCCGGCTATTATCTTCTTCCTGAAGGTTTCATGCGCGGCAGTCCGTATTCGGCGATTGGCTCATTTGTCGCTTCGGCGAATTCGTTTTGGGGGGAATTTGGACTCACGTTGCTTTTCAATCTTGGCACAGTGGTTGTTGTATGTGTGCTGACCAATTTACAGCAATTCAAAGGAATTCCAATAGGCTACATTGTCCCTGTCATTCTGGGAATCACATCCGGCCTGGTTTCCGGCACCAACTCTTTCTCCGCGTCTGACCTGAAACAATTCAATGCCTGGGATGGTATGGCTCTTGGCATGAGCATTGGAGGAGTTGAAATGCTTGCATATGTGCTTGTGATTTCAGCTACGGCAAATATCGGTTTGACTCAATATGACAGCCTGCGGCAATGGAAGGGTGAAAAAATCAAGAACTTGCGAGATATAAATTTATCGGCTTCCGAGATATTTTGTCTTTGTTTGGGAATCCTTATGATCGTCATTGCCGCTTATCGAGAAACGGTAATGGCAATGAACCTATGAGGCAAAGACTTTACGGAACTGCGTACGTCCGGGAAGAAATTTATCAAACAGGATGCACTTCAACACGTTCACGTTAACCTAATACGCTCTCCCCCATTTCGTAGGATATACTTCCATCAACTTGACCATTTCAGCACACAGGTAAACTCCCATGGACATGACCATTCTTGAAATCCCAACCGAGTTATTGGAAGCCGCAAAACTGACAGCGGAGGAAGCCAAAACAGAATTGGCGATTCGCCTGTATCAGCTGCACAAGTTGAACGAGGAACAGGCTCGGGCGCTGGCCGGGGACGCCACAGAAATCGAAACGTTGGCCTGGCGTAACCGCGAGACTGGTCATCTCGATCTTGACGATTTTCTCTCATGGGCATCGCACGATTTGAAAACACCGCTCAATGCCATTATCGGCTTTTCGCGGGTGGTTGTAAAAGGCATGGATGGTCCCATCAACGAGACCCAGGCCGCAGACCTGACCACGGTCTTTAATGGCGGTCAGCGCATGTTGGCTGTGATGAATAATCTGGTGGATATGGCCCGCCTGAACAATGGGTATACCAAACTCTCGCTCGATGAATGTGATATGACCAACCTCATTGGCAAGGCCGCAGAGCGCTGGCAGGCACAGAATCCCACCAAAATATTGACGACTGAAATCAGTGTTTCCACATCGATCTTCCATGTGGACGATATCCGCCTGAGTCAGGCCATCACCGGCCTGCTGACGTATGCCGCCATCCGTGTGACCACGGGTTCACTCACCCTCTCTGCCAGAGAGGATGCCAACGGGTTGAACTTCTCCATCCAAAGTTCAGGCGAAAAATCGCGCGACAAGTCCGAGATGGATTCGGCCATGCTTGGATTCATCAGCACAGCGTTGATCAAGTTGCACGACGGAAAAATGGAAGCCATCGATGAGACCGAGGATGGAATGCTGATTCGCTTTTCACTGCCGCATTAATACAGCGCTCAAAATATCCGTTTATTTCAAAGCCGTCAGCCAATGCTGGCGGCTGTTTTTTTACCCAACTCGGTAATGCAAACCCAATGTGTCTGCGTGAAGTAAAGGGTGGAGTGCCAAATCCATCCCGTTGACCCACCCTAATGGATAGGATCAATTTCGGGCGTTGTGGGGAGGCGCTGTCCATATCCGCTGACTTTTGCAACAGGCATCTTATCCTGAATTTCAAAGGGTTAACCCTTTTTAAATTAATTGAATAAAAAAATGGTACTTGATTAGTCCTAAATAGTAATCATAGGGTGATTGAACTTCCAACAGGACATGAGTATAAGTAGTAAATTGGACTAAATTGGTGCTATTAAAAAGAGGAGCAGAGAAGGAAATGAAAAGAGCACGGATCATTCTTATTACCATGCTCGGACTGGCACTTATGTTGACAGCCTGCGGAGGTTCCCCCACGAAATTAAATGTCAGTATGACCGATTTTAAATATGAGCCAATGGAAAGTACCATTCTAGCAGGCGAGGAAATTACGTTCAGCATAAAAAATGTGGGGGCTGTTCTTCATGAATACGTCATCATGAATCTCGGGCAAACAGCAGGCGACAAGTTTGGCGATGAAGATGAAGGTAACATCTTCTGGGAAGTGGAAGTTGAAGCGGGTCAATCCAAAACGGTCACGTTTACGGCTCCCACTGAAGCGGGCACATACGAAATTGTCTGCGGAACCCCGGGCCATATGGAAGCCGGCATGAAGGGCATATTGATCGTTGTCGATAAATAACGTTCCAGGGCAATCCGGTTTGCAGCCAGATTGCTTTTTACAATGTCGTCAATCCTGTATTGAAAAGCAGGAAATTTAATTTGATCAGTTACCGCTAATTTAAAGGTTGAAAAGGAGATATAAAATGAGCAGTTTAAAGGTCGTCAAAACATTGAACTATCTTTACCGAATCGTCGACGCGGGTGAAAAGGGATACGCCGTTTCAGCTTCGAATGTGAGCAATCAGGGCTTGAAACTCCTGCTAAAGTCCCATGCCCAGCAGAGGTCACGGTTCAAGGCTGAAATACTGGCTGAAATACAGCGTTTGGGCGGTGATGATCTCAAGTTCAGGAACAGTTTCCGCGGGGTTCTGCATCGCGGACGTATCAATATCTTCTCTGCATTGGCTGCCGGGAATGAAGAACGGGAAAAAATCATCCTGAATGAAATCATGGTGGGTGAAAGAGCGGCAGTCAAAACATATGAGGCTGTGTTAAAGAAGGAGTTGCCCTTGAAGACCTGGGAATTGGTATCTCGGCAATTCGCTGAAGTAAAAAGAGTGGTGGAACAGATGCAGCAACTCAGGGGAAAAGATGGGATGCTGTTGATCGTCCAGTTATTCAATTCTGAGAAAAACGCGAACACTGCATTGCAGGAACTTGGGAACGCCGGTTTCCAATTGGAGTCAGTTCAGAAAATGTCAATTCAGGATGCCATCGAGTTCTATACGGCCAGAGGCGCCACAGTCTTTGAATCCAGTTTATCCGGCTCTGTTGGCGGAGCGCTCTGGGGAGGCCTGATCGGAGCCGTGGCTGGAATCTCCGCCCAGGAAATATCCGCAATACCTTCCCCTGTAGTTTCGATTGGAATCCTGATCGCCCTCGCAGGTATTTTGGCAGGCTCGCTCATTGGGGCCGGGTTGGGTTTTGCAATTGGAACAGGAATATCGGGAGAGGATGCTTATGCCTACGATAAAAGCTCCAGGCAGGGAAGAATTCTGCTTTTGATGCAGGTGAAGGTCTTGCGTACTTCCGATATAGGTCAAATTATGGAGAATGTAAAGATAAAGGCCAGAGCGGAAGAATTGATTGCGTGAATATAGGTTACCTTTTAAGAACTCACCTTACGTTACGCACCTGACCGTGATTCCCTGAGCGTTAGCGACACTTGCGCAAGATGAGTAATAATCAAAAGCCACCGGGATGAAAATCTCTGGTGGCTTTTGGATTCAAGGCCTTCCATATTCATAAACCACCTGCCTATAACAATGGCTCTTGTTATAATCGCATCAATTCGCCGTGGAGGGCATTATGACTCAGGTCTACGATTATGTGATCATTGGTTCAGGTTTCGGGGGAAGTGTTTCGGCATTGCGATTAACTGAAAAAGGGTATTCTGTCCTTGTCCTTGAAAAGGGAAAACGATTCGAAGATAAAGACTTTGCCAAATCCAACTGGCAGTATTGGAAATATGTTTGGATGCCCGCCATCCGCGCATATGGCATTTTGCAGATCAGCATTCTCAAAGGCGTGATGGTTTTGCATGGCGCGGGAGTGGGCGGCGGGAGTCTCGGCTATGCCAATGTGTTGGAAGTCCCAACCGATGAAACATTTGCAACGCCAGCCTGGAATCAAAATGTGAAGTGGGGCGAGGTATTACATCAACACTATGAAACGGCCAAGAGAATGCTCGGCGTTTCGCGCAATCCAAAATTATGGAAAGCTGATTTGCTGTTGCAAGAAATGGCTGAAGAACGCGGCATGGGGCACACCTTCCGCGCGACGGATGTGGGCGCATATTTCGGCGAAGCGGGCGTGACCGTGCCTGATCCATTTTTCAATGGGGATGGCCCTGCGCGAGCGGGATGTCAGCACTGCGGCGGATGCATGGTGGGATGCCGCCACAACGCCAAGAATACGCTGCCGAAAAATTATTTATATTTTGCAGAGAAGAATGGGGCAGAGGTTCGCGCTGAGGTGGAAATCGTAGATGTTAGACCGTTGACGGTGGACCATGAAAAGTCGAAAGTCGAAGGTCAAAGGTCTGATGCTCGTTATGAAATTACCTTCTGCGACTCTACCAAACTCTTTAAGAGAACGCAAACCGTCCATGCGAAGAACATCATCTTCTCGGCGGGTGTGATGGGGACGATGAAACTACTATTGAACCTGCGTGATGTGAAGGGCAGCCTGCCAAAACTGTCCCGTAGACTCGGTCACATGGTCAGGACCAACTCAGAGGCTTTGTTGGGAAGCGTCGCCCGCAAGTCGGATATTAATTATTCGGAGGGCGTTTCCATTTCATCCATCTATAATCATGACGAGATCACGCGGATCGAACCAGTGCGCTACCCTGATGGATCATCCTTGATGCGCTTCCTTGCCGCGCCGTTGATTGATACCGATGTGAGTGTGCCGATTCGCCTTTTGAAATTTTTCTGGTGGTCGCTGACGCATCCCCTTGATTTCCTGAAAGCGCTGGTGCTGCCGGGCTGGGCGCACAATGTAACGATCCTGCTCGTGATGCAGCACGCCGATAACCGAATGCGCTTCCGCATTGGGCGAAGCCTGTTCACGCTTTTTCGCAGCGGCATGGTGGCGGATGAGGAACCCGGTTACGAGATCGGCGCGCAAGTGAAAGGCTCACACGAAGTGACGCGTGAATTTGCAAAACGCATCAACGGTGTGTCGCTTGGTTCGATCGGTGAAAATTTATTGGGACTGCCGACCACCGCTCACATTCTCGGCGGCGCGCCGATTGGCAAAACTGCGGATGAGGGTGTGGTAAATGAAAACTTTGAAGTCCACAATTATGATGGCATGTACATCATCGACGGTTCGATCATGCCCGCCAACCCCGGTGTAAATCCGTCACTTACCATCACCGCGCTGGCGGAATATGCGATGAGTAAGATAAAACCGAAATTAAAATAAACTCGGCTGTTCAGGAATATTTGGCTTTATCGAATCCCACGGCAATGAGGGAATATCAATTTGCTTCCTTACGCGTTGGTGGATTTCACGGCACAAATTCGGCGCGATTAAATTATCAGGCGAGTGACAGAACGCGAACACATCGGCATCAGCTTTCATTTGCGAACTGAAGTAACTTCCCCACTCATCGAGGAATTCGACATTGAACTTTAATTCAGGATGACCGATATATCTGACGAAGAGAAAATTGGCGGTGCGCTTCGGGACTACGGGGACATCTGGTTTGCGTACCCGGGCTTCCAGCAAACTCTCATAGCTTGATCCTGCCAAAACCACATCCCCCTGCAAGTCCCGTATCGGACGGGTGTCTATCGTCACACGCGCCATGTTGTGAGCTGACAGCAATTGATTCAGCGCGTCATCATGCGGAGGGTCGAACCAATCCAAATGGCGGACTTCGACCGCGAGGCGCACGTCACGCGGCCAAACGGCGAGAAATGCCTGTAGGTCAGCAAGCAGGCCCGGGGAATATCGAGGCGGAAGTTGTAAAAACATCGGCCCAAGCCGCGTGCCGAGTTGTCGCATTACATCCACAAATCCATGCGCCCTGTCAATGGTATCCGCAAGTTTGCCTTCATGGCTGATCGCCTTGGGAATCTTTGGGCAGAACCGAAACGTCTCAGATGTTTCGGCGGCCCATTGCTCAATTGTCTTCTGTGCGGGGACGGCGTAAAAAGTTGTGTTGCCTTCGATGGTTGTGAGGCGGCGCGAATACTCGCGCAAAAATTCCGCAGGCTTCGCGCCCTTGGGATAAAAATTCCCCACCCAGCCCTTGAACGACCAAACTGGACAACCCAAGTATAAATTCATGACAAAATTATACGCGTCTTTATTTTAAATGCCACTTGAATATAGACATGGAAATTTGCTATAGTATATATGGGCTTTTCGTACTGTCTTGCTTGATCAAAAGGAGATGCACCATGTACAAAAAGATTCTTGTCCCGCTGGATGGTTCGCAGCTTGCAGAAGCAGTCCTGCCTCATGCAGAGGCGCTGGCAAAAACGGAAGGCGCAGAAATTGTGCTTCTAAGTGTGCCAGTGACCCCAAGTTTGGATTTCCTCGCGCGCAACCCAAGCCTGGCACACAAAGTCATTGAAGAGGCTGAGCACGAGGTGGAAACATACCTGGAACTCGAAACAGCCAAACTGGCAAAAGATGGCATTCGAGTCACGAGCATCATGCGCGAAGGATCGATCCCGGATATGATCTTGAAGGTCGCGGATGAGGTCCACGCGGATATGATCGTCATGTCTACGCATGGGCATTCCGGCGTTCAACGCTGGTTAATGGGCAGTGTCGCAGACAGGGTACTGCACCACGCGCATATTCCTGTGATGTTGATCCACCCCTTTAGCGACAACTAGTTAACTTGCGCCTGCCGACAACCGAATATAAAGATAAACAGACTTCTGAAACCTCAGACGGTTTAGGGGTTTGTTTATTTATTAACTGACCATACGCGGTAACGCGAGACACTTCGCAGTCTCGCAAAATGGGCGACATAATGTGTCGCGCTACAGGCTGGACTGCGTAAGGTCAGTTATTAACTGACCTTACGCACCAAGCATGATTCCCTCCTGAAAGAACATCGGGACAATGTGAGCGGAGCGACACGACACTTGCACCGCGAAGCGTGCAGTGCAAGTGAGGGTCTCTGAGACAGCCGTAGTGACCCTTCGCTGTCGCTCAGGGCGACAAGCCCTAAAACACGCAAAACTGCGCGCAGTGAGTTACTCAGCCTGAAATAAACTTTTATCCATTATTCGCGTTTTTTGTGTTCCTCGTCCGCGACCTCGAACTTAACCAATCTCACAATGCGCGCTTTGTTTCGCACATACCAGGGCACGATTTGCTTCGCGTGCTCCAGGCTTTCAGCTTCCACAATTGCCCAGCCGGTGTGTTCATTATCCTTGCAGCCCCATTCAAAGTGATGCAAATAGCCCGCAGCGTGAAGATCCTGGATTACCCGATCACAATCTTCAATAAGATGAGGGGACTCAACGATAAAGCGTTCCATGGTTTTTACTCCTTTACCGATAAAGATGAAGAATTTCATTAAATCACAGGTTGCATGGAGTGCGGACTTTAGTCCACCTGACTGGATAAAAGTGCAGACCAAAGTCTGCAATCCAAAACTAATTCGTGATTAACTGAAATTATAAAACTATTAAACTCAACTTTCAATCACCAGTTTATCGATCAAAAACGCATAATCCTGCGCCACTTCCTTCAGGAAGTCATAGCGTCCGCTGGCCCCGGCGTGACCTGAGTCATAGTTGGTGTAAAGCACGATCAGGTTATCGTTCGTTTTTAGTTCGCGGAGTTTGGCCGCGAATTTGGCAGGTTCCCAATAGGCCACGCGCGGATCGTTAAGTCCGGTGGTAATAAGCATGTGCGGATATTCCGTGGCGCGGATGTTGTCATAAGGCGAATACGAAAGCATGTAGTCGTAATATTCCTTTTCTTCCGGGTTGCCCCATTGATCGTATTCGAGCGTAGTCAATGGAATGGTTGGGTCGTTCATTGTGGTGACCACATCCACAAATGGGACTTTGCAGATCACTGCCTTGAACAAGTCGGGCCGCATGGTGACACACGCGCCGACAAGCAGTCCGCCCGCAGAGCCGCCCATGATGGCGAGTTTTTGCGGAGATGTGAATCCTTCCTTGATAAGATGCTCGGCGCAGGCAATAAAGTCAGTGAAGGTGTTTTTCTTATTCATCATCCTGCCGCCCTCGTACCATTCACGTCCCATGTCCGAGCCGCCGCGAATGTGTCCGATGGCAAAAACGAATCCACGGTCAAGGAGGGAGAGGCGCGTGGAGCTAAATGCCGCGTCAATGGTCGCGCCGTAGGAGCCGTATCCATACATCAGCGCGGGATTGTTCCCATCGCGCTTCAATCCTTTTTTATAAACAATTGACATGGGAACCAACGTCCCATCCGAGGCAGTGGCATGGATTCGTTCAGACGCATATTGAGTCTTGTCATAGCCGCTGGGAATTTCATCCTCTTTTTTGAGTTCCCATTCGCCGCCATCCACATGGTAATCAACCGTGGAGTTGGGCGTGATGAGCGAAGAGTAGTGGAGACGCAGGAGATTGGTCTTGAATTCTGGATTGCTGTGAAGATGCACGTTATACGCCGGCTCGGGGAATTGTATGTAACGCACATTACCCAATCCATCGGCATCGCTGATGCGGAGTTGTTTGAGTCCGCCCTTGCGCTCGGTGACGACGATAAAATCCTCGAAGGTGTCCACGCCATCCACAAGAACATCTGCGCGGTGCGGGATCACCTCCCTCCAATTCTTCTTTTGCGGGCTTTCCACCGGCGCAACGCTTAATTTAAAATTTTCCGCATTTTCATTGTGAACGATGAAGAATTTGCCATTGTGGTGCGCGGCAAAATATTCAAGTCCCTTGATGCGCGGTTGCAAAACTCGCATTCTTTCTTCAGGATGGTCGGCTGAAAGAAAATTCATTTCGCGCGTGTTCGTGCTGTAGTGAAATGTCATGATATATGCGTCGTCACGGGTCTTGAACACATACAGGAAATAGGTTTCATCCTTTTCGTGGAAGACGAGCGTATCCTGCGCAGGGTCAGTGCCGAGTTTGTGGCGAAATAGTTTATCTGAACGCTGGGCATCATCCAGCGTGACGTAAAAGATCGTCTCGTTGTCGTTTGCCCATTCCGCCCCACCGCGTTCGTAGGCGCTGCCAAAGGTGTTTTCGATCACTTCTGGATACAGCCTGCCGCTCCCCAGGTCCTTGATATAAAGCGTGTAAATTTCCCGTCCGCCATAATCCACTGAATAAATCAGTTTCATTCCATCCGGGCTGATCGAGAATGCGCCCACACTGCAAAAGGATTTACCCTCTGCCAATTGATTCTGGTCGAGCAGGATTTCCTCCGCCGCTTCGAGTGAATCCTTCCTACGGCAGAAGATTGGATATTGTTTCCCCTGCTCACCACGCTCGTAATAAAAATATCCGCCTCTTTTCTCAGGGACAGTTGAATCGTCCTCTTTGATACGCGCCTTCATCTCTGAGAATAGGCTTTCCTGCAATGGTTTCGTGTGCTGCATGACCTCTTCGAGGTAGTCGCTTTCGGCGCGCAGGTGTTTCATTGTCTCAGGATCGTTCTTATCGCGCATCCAATAATAATTGTCGATGCGTGTCTGGCCATGTTGCGTGATCTCATGCGGGCGGCCGGGCGCAATGGGAAATGATGACATGCTTAGCTCCGTAGTTAACTATAAAATTATTTTACGTTTGGTAAATATTTTTCGTGCAGGCTTGCCATGTGATGTTCCACATGCCCGACCAGCATAAAAATCAACGCCCGCGCGCTGACTGTCACTCCGCTGGCGGTACCGAGCCGCGAAACAGATTCGTCGCTCAGGTTTTTGATGGCGAGAATGTTTGCACGGCGCAGAAGTTCGAGCTCGCTGAGCAGGTCACTGAGCAAAGAGTTATCAAACCCAGCCTCGCGGACATAATCATTTTGCTCAAAGCCCGGGAGTGGAGTCTGATCATTGCGTGAAATGCGCAGCAGTCGGTAGGAGAAGACGCGCTCCACATCTATCAGATGGCCGATCACTTCCTTGATGGACCATTCCCCGGGTCCGAATTTGAAGCGGGCTTGTTCGTCGGTCAAATGCCCGAGCGCGGATTTAATATCCTCGATTTGTTGAGGCAGCGCCGCGATGACATCACTCTTTTTTATTGCGCGCTGGATGTAATCAGAATAAAACGGGGCGTATTCTTCACGAGTTGGGGGAGTCAGGTTGGTTGGCATTTTTAAATTCCTTTTTGGAATTATAGCCCAAAGATATTCGGCCAATCGCTGTATAATATGAACAACATTAGGAGTTTTCAATGATTATGATATTTGAGCCGCAATTCGAACATTTTGCGCATGGAAAATTTGCATCCATGCCGTATCAGGAATTTGGGTAGGATAATATGGCTATTTCATCAAACCGAAAAGATCTGTTCCGCAACTCCACCATCGGAGATAAGTTGACTCTGTTTCAGTCATTGTTCGAAACAAAGTCGCTGACATCCGACTTGACTCTGGCCATGCTCAAGATCATCCATGATGAATTGAATAATCATCAGAAGCCTGACCGCACTGTATTCAGGCGATACGCTGAGATGGTTGCATCCCTGCGCTATCATGTGCCTGAATTATTCCAACAGGTACTTGACGGCTGGAAGGCGCATCAAAATCCGATGCCTGCAGAATGGTTTGATGAAGAAAAGGCAACATGAGGCATTCGAGTGATCTGCCAGTTCTCCCTTTTGCGTCTCAAAAAGATTGGATGAACTGGAAATACTGGAAAAGAACGAGAAGTTTCATCCGCAAGCACAATGCTTACTTGCAAAAAATGGCCTCCGATGCAAACTCGGAGGCCATTTCAAAAACATGAAATTTTCAATCACGCGGGAAGATTTACGACTTCGTTAAGGAAAGTCACCTCAGGCGGACCTTTTACACCTCCACGCGCAGTCGCCTCGCGAAACTCCTGTGACTGGAACATCTGCATGGCTTTCTCTTTATCGGCATATTCCCCTACGATCACAACCTCATTGGGATTATCCGCTTTGCTAAAGGCGCGGACTCCTACGGAGCCAAAACTCTTGCGAAGTGCGGCGGCTTCTTCAAAGACAGCCTTCCATTTTGCGAGATTCTCAACACTAAATCGGACGAGCACGTATGTCATGGGTTTCTCCTTTTACAAATAAAATGTGGTTCGATGATAAAACCCGCTTGTCGCGTGATGGTTGCTAAGAAAGTCCCTCTCTTAATCCCAATCGCTGTATAATCATGTCAGACAATCATTTGGAGTTTCCATGACTAGTAATCACACTCGTAACCCCGGCACGCCTCTCGACCTCGACTGGGTGATGGGCGCACACATCAACAAAAGCGCGGTGGAGCGACGCACTGCCACGCTCACAGGTCGCCGCACTGTGAAAAAGGATTGGCAGGCGGCATGGCTTTTACGCGCCATCACCAACATTGACCTGACCACCCTCGCAGGCGACGATACGCCTGGGCGTGTTCATCGTTTATGCGCGAAAGCCAAACAACCATTACGCTCCGACATGCTTGAAAAACTTGGACTCGATGGCGAGCGAATCACCGTCGGCGCAGTGTGCGTGTACCCCAACCGTGTGGCGGATGCAGTTCACGCGCTTCAAGGCTCTAACATTCCAGTTGCTTCTGTTGCGACGGGTTTTCCTGCGGGACAGACTCCTCTGCCACAACGCATTCAAGAGATTGAGCAAGCCGTGGAATCAGGCGCGCGCGAAATTGACGTGGTCATTGCCCGCAATTATGTGTTGACTGGCGATTGGAAAGCCATGTACGACGAATTGCAACAATTCCGCAAAGCCTGCGGGGAATCGCACATGAAGACCATCCTCGCAACGGGCGATCTCGGTTCGCTCAAGCAGGTCTATCAAGCCAGCCTCGTCGCAATGATGGCAGGCTCGGACTTTATCAAGACTTCAACGGGCAAAGAGTCCGTCAATGCCACTTTAGAATTCAGTCTGGTGATGACACGTGCCATCCGCGATTATCTGGATCGTTTCGGCTACAAAGTTGGTTTCAAGCCCGCGGGTGGGATCAGTTCCGCGAAGCAGGCGATGGCGTGGCAGTCGTTGATGAAAGAAGAACTCGGCGACGAGTGGCTGAAGAATGATCTATTCCGCATTGGCGCAAGCAGTTTGCTGACCGACATCGAGCGGCAGTTGTATCACTACACCACAGGACACTACGCGGCGAAACATCACATGCCGATGGGATAAGAGATTATTAACCGCCAAGAGCGCTAAGAACGCAAAGAAAGGAAAATTGAAATGGAAACGCAAATTATTATTTCAAATCCAAAAATCATGATGGGGCAGCCTGTTGTTTCAGGAACCCGTATTACCGTTGACCTGATTCTTGATGGGCTTTCAGCAGGTGAATCTTTTGACCAGTTATTAAAGGCGCACCCGCGCTTGACGAAAGAAGGGATTCAAGCTGCCTTACAATTTGCACGTGAAGCCCTGCGTGCGGATGTCATTTATCCCATTTCTGAGTCTGTCTAATGAAAATACTCGCTGACGAAAGTGTGGATAACGAAATCGTCCTGCGATTAAGGCGCGATGGACACGATGTTAGGTATGTTGCCGAAATGGCGCCAGGCATTATAGATGAGGAAGTACTGGTTTTAGCGAGCGACGAAAGCACCTTACTTCTTACAGCCGACAAAGATTTTGGCGAGTTGATTTTCCGCCAAGGATTTGTCAAACGTGGAATCGTCTTATATCGCCTTGCGGGACTTTCTTCACAGGAAAAAGCCGATATTGTATCGTCTGCAATATCTGAGCATGGAGATGAATTGCTTGTGTCTTTTAGTGTGATTACTGAAAAAGCAGTTCGTATTCGGAAAGTTTAGCAATACCCCGCTGGTTGAGTAGGGCTGGTGCTTTTCCAGCCTGTATCGATACCAGCAATGAAATGTAAACATAAAATAAAAAGTTGCCCTGAAATTGGTGGTTTCGATACGTCCCGCGAAAATCACGCGGAATTACTCAACCACCGAGATAGGAATAGATATGAGCAAAATACTTGAAATCTTCAAAAGCATGGAATACGGACCTGCGCCCGAAGCGCCTGACGCTGTCAAAGCGTGGCTGGATGAGCACGGACGTAAGTTCGGCTTGTTCATCAACAACGAGTGGGTGATGCCTAAGGGTGCGAAGTTCTATCCTTCGTACAACCCTGCGAATGGCGAATTACTTGCCGAGACCACGCAGGCTGGACAAAAGGAAGTCGATGCGGCGGTGGGCGCTGCGCGTGAGGCGTTCAAAACCTGGAGCAAGACTCCTGGTGTGGTACGGGCGCGTTATCTTTATGCGATTGCTCGCAACCTTCAGAAACATTCGCGCTTGCTGGCGGTGCTTGAGTCGATGGACAACGGCAAGCCGATTCGTGAATCTCGCGATATCGATGTGCCATTGCTGGCGCGTCACTTTTATTATTATGCAGGCTGGGCGCAACTCATGGAAACTGAACTGCGCGATTATCAACCTGTCGGTGTGGTTGGGCAGATCATCCCGTGGAATTTTCCGTTGTTGATGCTGGCGTGGAAGATTGCGCCTGCGATTGCGATGGGCAACACGGTTGTGTTGAAGCCTGCTTCGTACACAAGGCTCACGGCGTTGTTGTTTGCTGAAATTGTCGCCGAGGCAGGTCTGCCTGCTGGTGTTGTGAATGTAATTACTGGCAGCAGCAGTGCAGGCTCGATGATCGTCACGCACCCCGATGTGGATAAGATCGCTTTCACGGGTTCAACCGATGTCGGGCGTACGCTTCTCAAGCAGACGGCTGGCTCTGGCAAAAAACTCTCGCTCGAACTTGGGGGCAAGAGTCCATTTGTCGTGTTTGACGATGCCGATTTGGATGGAGCAGTTGAAGGCGTGGTCGATGCGATTTGGTTTAATCAGGGTCAGGTTTGTTGCGCAGGGTCAAGGCTGATCGTGCAGGAAAATGTCGCAGCGAAGTTTATCCAAAAATTAAAAAATAGAATGGAACACATGCGCGTGGGCGACCCGCTGGATAAAGCCATTGACATGGGCGCGATCGTCGATCAAAGCCAATGGGACACGATCGATGGGTGGGTGAAGACGGGCATTGCCGAAGGCGGCGAATGTTTTCAGCCGAATATCGCGCTGCCCGAAAAGGGATTGTTTTATAAACCGACGTTGATCACGGGTCTCGACCCCGCCGCTGCCACTGTGCAAGAAGAAATTTTTGGACCCGTGCTTGTGTCGCTTACTTTTAGAACGCCGAGCGAAGCCATCGAACTTGCGAACAACACGCGCTATGGTCTCGCGGCGAGTGTCTGGAGCGATAACATCAACCTCGCGCTCGATGTCGCGAGCAAGATCAAAGCGGGTTCGGTGTGGGTCAATTGCACCAATCAATTCGACGGCGCTTCGGGCTTCGGCGGCTATCGCGAGTCGGGCTACGGACGCGAAGGCGGACGTGAAGGTCTGTTTGAATATTTAAGACCGACATGGATG
>JACRBH010000094.1 GCA_016234535.1 Chloroflexota bacterium | reverse complement strand
GCGGCCTGCGATAATGAGCAAGTCCGAGGGCTGGAGTCCCGTCAACATTCTGTCGAGGTCAATGAAACCTGTTGGCACACCATGAATGTCATCGGGATGCTTGGCAAGCTCATCAATTCGGTCGTAGTAATCGCTCAATACGGCAGAGATTGGCTGAAGGTCATGCTTTAGCCGCCGCTCGCTGACATTGAAAACAGCCTTCTCCGCCTCGTTCATCACATCGTCCACTGTGGACGACTCGTTATATGCAATGGAAGCGATCTTATTCGCGGCTGTGATCATCTTGCGGCGGATGGAATGTCCCTCGACGATGCGTCCATAGGATTCTGCATTCAATGAGGACGGCACTTGATTGATCAGCGAAGTGATGTAGGCCGAGCCGCCGACATCCGCAAGCTGGTTGGAGCGGTCCAATTCCTCAGATAAGGTGAGCAGGTCAACGGGAATGCGTTGTTCGTGCAGGCGCGTGAATGCCTCCCAAATCCATTTGTTGCGATGAATGTAAAAATCATCCGCCGCGAGGAACTGGGCAACGTCGTAATAGACTTCGGGATTAATCAGCACCGCCCCTACGACGGCTTCTTCTGCTTCTCGGCTATGCGGTACTGCCGATGGTGTCGAGCTGGCGGGGGCGGCGGACTCTGTTTCGGGGAAATAATCAGTCATTGAGGCGTATCAGCTTTAGGGTGAGGGTGACTCGGGTTTATCGTCATCGGGCTTGTCAATATCAAGCTTATCTATGAAATCCTTGAATATGGACAACCTGTCGTTTCCTTCATCAGTCAATGGAGCAGGCGGAGTCTTTTTAGCAGGGGTGGCTGTTTCGGGTATATCCTGATCGGGTAACTGTCCCGCCGCTTCCATGACATCCGGGTGGACAAGAATGGGCACATGCGTGCGGACGGCAATCGCAATCGCATCGGAGGGACGGGAATCAATGTTGATCTCGACGCCATCCACTTCAACCACAATGTTTCCGTAAAAGATATTATCCTGAACGTTGACGATCTCCACCTTCATTACACGCGCATTGAAGGATGTGAAAATATTCTTGATCAGATCATGCGTGAGCGGGCGGGACATTTCAACTTCCTGAAGCGCAACGGTAATGGCTTCCGCTTCATAGGGCCCAACCCAAATTGTAAGGTAACGCTCAGTGTTGGTTTGTTTAAGCACTACCACACGCTGCGGTGCCATCAAATGTACGCGGATGCTATCAATAAGTACTTCAATCATATCTGACATGGGGCAACTCCAATGGGTCTATTTTACCGCTTGTTGCATAAATTGCTAAACATTCTGGAGGAAGTTTCAAGTTGAATATCATATCCTGATTCGGCCGTTTGTGCGGCACTCTGTTGCATAAAGGCCGTTGGGCGATTATATGAAAACTCCATTTGCCAGATTGACAAAACACGGCTATAATCCGCTTCGCTCAATCGGGGCGTGGCGCAGCCCGGCTAGCGCGCTTGCATGGGGTGCAAGAGGTCGGAGGTTCGAATCCTCTCGCCCCGACAGCCAAAATAAAACCGTCCTACTAAAAGGACGGTTTTATTTTATATTTCATACACGAGCGAACTTTTTTTATGGAATCAGATATGCAAGCCCTTCATTCCCCAACCAATAAACAATCCATCCTAAGCCTTGTCTCTGGGATTTTGACCTCCTGTTTTTATGCATGAGCATGATTCCCTTTCCATTTACGGGCCTTATTTGCTATCCATTGAGTTTCCTGTTTGGAGTTCTTGCGCTCATATTTGGGATGATCTCATTGAATCAAATTCGCAATCGTAACGAAACAGGCCGTCCAATGGCGTGGGCTGGAATCCTCATTGGAGGATTTGTTTTGATGTGTACGATCTGCATGGTCATTGCAATTGCAATACTTTTCATTTTTGCGCCCAATTCGATTCACCTGCCGCCTTCCATTCAAAATTTTCATGTTTAGGGTCAATAAATTATTAACTTCCGTCATTGCGAGGAGGGTGAACTTCCCGACGAAGCAATCTCCCTAACAAAAAGGAGATTGCTTCACCCTATCGGGCTCGCAATGACGAGGTTGCGGGAAGTTATATTTTTACGAACTCTTAGTTATTGTAAGATAAAGGTCAATCAAAGACGACTATCATCTTACAACTTGCGAATCTATCTTCTCTCGGTTATCCTTGCAATCGGGAGTGGTTAGGTCCCGGTGGGCTTCCTGGTCTTCAACACCTGTGGCGGGTCGCGTTGCGGGCCGCGGTGGGTTCGACTCCCATCCACTCCCGCTTATATCTGGACGATGGACGACAAACCATTGACCGTTTTGTTGTCCATCGTCCATTGTCAAAGGTATCCATGTCAATTCCTGAAACCGAAGTATTATCCAATCTTGTAGCACGAGTTTTTCGTATCGAAGATGTGACCAGTGAAGACCCGCGCAAGGGATTTTTCCTGCGCTATCGCGGCCAATTACTGGATGAAGATTCCGCGTCTCTTTATGACCGTTTGGCTGATTCGCTCATCCCATACAATGTCATCCCTTTATTCATGATCGAAGACGGCCGGCAGGTGATCTATCTTGCGCCGAAACCGGCTGAGCCAAAGAAGGATAAGATTTCCACGAACATCATCCTTTTCGTGTTGACAGTATTTAGTGTCCTGCTTGCGGGTGCGCAGCCCGAAGGCCCATTCCCTGCTGATTTGGGTGGACAAATGCTCATGCTTTTAAAGAGCATTCTCTCGGGTTGGCCGTTTGCGGTAAGCCTGCTTGGCATTTTACTGGCGCATGAGTTTGGTCATTATTTCATGAGCCGTTATCACAAGACTCCTGCAACATTGCCGTACTTCATTCCGCTCCCGCCTCCAATTGGCCTGTTTGGAACAATGGGTGCGGCGATCATCATGCGCGGAATCCCAAAGAATAAACGCATTCTTTTTGATATCGGCGTAGCTGGCCCCATTGCCGGGCTTGTGGTGGCAATCCCTGTTTTATTTTTGGGTTTATCACTTTCCACGCTGGGAACCATTGACCCAACGCCCGGCGGTTTTCTCGAAGGCAACTCGCTTCTTTATCTCTTCGCAAAATTTGTGACATTTGGAAAACTACTCCCCTCACCCGTTGAGCCGCAGGGAATTTTATACTGGCTAAAATTCTTCTTCACCGGTCAGCCCGTTCCATTTGGCGGGATGGATGTCTTCATTCATCCTGTGGCATTTGCAGGCTGGGCGGGACTTCTCGTCACCGCATTGAACCTCATCCCCGCAGGCACATTGGATGGCGGACACGTGATCTATGGCCTGTTCGGAAACAATGCAAGGAAGGCATTTCCTTTTATTGTTGGCGCGTTGATCGTAGCTGGCATTTTTTGGAACGGATGGTGGCTGTGGGCGCTCATCCTTTACTGGCTGGGACGAGTCAACGCGGAACCACTTGACCAGATCACCACGCTCGACCCGCCCCGACGACTGCTCGGGTTTGCAATGATCATTGTCTTCTTTTTGGTTTTGACACCAGTTCCATTCGTCCTATTTGCTCAATGAAAAAAATAATCAACCTGCTCTTCATCACAGCCATCATTTTATCCGCGTGTACGGCGGGCGGAACATCCACTGCGGAATCATCAGTCACACAGAGCGCCACGAAAACGCCAAAGCCGGAAGCAACTGTCGAAACAGGCAGCAGGCTCGAGGTCGATGAAGAAGCGTTGAAAGGATTGGAGATCACAGTCTGGACTCCGTGGTATGGCATCGAGTCGAGTCTGTTCGATTCATTCGTCGAAGAGTTCAATTCAAATAATGAGTGGAGCATCAGAGTAACGGCACAACATCAAGGTACTTTTGCAAACTTGTACGAGACTGTCACCGCATCCCTGCCGACCGCAAACAAACCTGACCTGGTGATCGCATTGCCTGAACACGCCTTGGGCTGGAACAATGATGGCGTGGTAACAGACCTGACGCCATACGTGGATGACCCCATATACGGAATCGACTCAAGTGATATTCCACCCGTGTTTTGGGATCAGGATATATCAGGCGATGTACGAGTTGCCCTGCCCGCACAGCGGACTGCGCGCTTTTTGTTATGGAATAAAACCTGGGCGGGCGAGTTGGGTTTTGATTCATCGCCCGCTGCGCCCGAAGATTTTCGCCAGCAAGCCTGCCGCGCACAGCAATCCATGCTAAAGGATGAATCGGCGCAAAATGATTTCATGGGCGGCTGGATCGTGGATACCGAGCCAACTACCGCATACTCGTGGCTGCTTGCTTTTGGGGGCGGTGTGTTGGAGAGCGGCAATTATCGCTTCCTTGCACCGAATAACATTGATGCTCTGACATTCCTGCGCGAGCTTTCCGAATCTCAATGCGCATGGCAGGCTGTTGAAACCGATCCAATCACTGCGTTTGCGACTCGCGAGGCGCTGTTCATTACAGCAAGTATGGACATCCTGCCCACAGTGGCGCGCGCCTTTGCAAGCGCAAACAACACAGACGAATGGAATGTGACCGCCTTCCCCGGCGGGAACAAAGACGCATTCGCTGTTTATGGTTCTTCGTATATCGTTTTGAAATCAACAGATGAGAAACAACTTGCGGCCTGGTTATTTGCGCGCTGGCTGATGGAAAAGGAACAGGATAAGCGCTGGGTGGAGACAACCCATCTCTTCCCGCTTCGCACTTCGACCCTTGACCTGCTCGCGGATTACAAAAAGACTCATCCGCAATGGGCAGAGGCAATCACACTCCTGCCGCAGGGAGAGATACAGCCGCAACTGGCTTCATGGCGAAGAGTCAAGATCATGCTCGGCGATGGATTCGCACACATGTACCGAGTCAACCTGCCAAGCGGACAAGTCGCTTTGGTATTGGCGCAGATGCAATCCACGGCAAATGATTTGAGCAAGTAGGTCACCCGTCATTGCGAGGAGCGCTCTCCCTGGCACCGTCCGCCAGGGCAGGTGTGTTTTTCGCGACGAAGCAATCCCTGCACGCGTGGAGGTTGCTTCGGGTTGCACCCTCGCAATAACGTTACAAGGAATTTTATGAAACAATTTAAGTGGCAGATCATTCTTATCGTGGCGGCTATCACCGTCTTTTTTGCGTGGCCATATTTCAATAATGTTGAATTACCCGGCGAAGGCTTTTCCACGTTTGGCGCAGATACTGTCCGCGCGGAAGTGACCCAGATCATCGAAGAGGGCGAGATTGACATGGGCGGCCGCACGCAAAAATATCAGGTCGCGCGCGTGAATATTCTCGATGGGGAATACGCTGGCATCATCATGGAAATTGACTACGGCAAGCGCCAGGTCCGCTCGGATGATTACATGCTGTCCGTAGGTGATAAGGTGGTTGTTTCGATCAGCAAAACGCCAGAGAACGTGATCAACGCCTATTTTGTAGACTTCGTCCGCATCACGCCAATTTTATGGTTAACAGGAATCTTTGCAGTTTCCATCATCCTCATCAGCCGCTGGAAGGGCGTGCGCGCGCTTCTCAGCACCGTGTTCAGCTTATACATCATCATTGGCTATATCATTCCTCACATTCTGGTAGGTGAAGACCCGCTGACTGTGAGCATTATCGGCTCGATCATTCTTCTCGGCGTCACACTTTATCTCACCTACGGCTGGACATTAAAAACACATGCGGCAGTATTAAGCATGATCCTTGTTTTGCTTTTGACAGGCGCTCTCTCCACCTTGTTCGTGCTGTTTGCAAAATTGAATGGCTCAGGCGATGAGAACGTGATGTTCCTGATGCAAATGATGGAAACGCCAATCAACCTGCGCGGACTTTTGCTCGGCGGAATGATCATCGGCGCATTGGGCGTGCTGGATGATCTGGTCACCACACAAGCCTCGGCTGTGTTTGAACTTCACCATGCAAATCCAAATTTCAAATTCCGCGACCTATACAACTCCGCAATGCGGATCGGGCAGGACCATGTGGCGGCCACGGTTAACACCCTTGTGCTGGCTTATGCGGGCGCATCGCTCCCCATGCTGCTTTTATTCTCGCTCGCGCGCGGAGATTATGGATATCTGGTCAACTTTTCTTTTATCGCCGAGGAAATCGTGCGGACGCTGGTCGGTTCGCTGGGGCTGATTGCGGCTGTGCCGCTCACAACTACGATTGCCATCTTCTTTGCAACCAGAGCTGAGTCGCTTGGGAAGTGGGAGCAGATTCTCGGTCCAGAAGGAGACGGGCACTCTCATTGAGTGCGTTGCATATCATCAAGTGCAACTTTCTCTCATCTTCCTCGTAAGATAGGTAGAAAGTCCATGAAATCCCTTTTAGAGGATGAGGAGCATGCGTGAACGAAGAACAAGCCTGGGTCGCTCAGGCTCAACAAGGCAGTGACGAGGCTTTTACCAAACTCGTCGAAACCTATCAAACTCCGGTCTACAACCTGTGTTATCGCATGTTGGGTGAGCCTGATCTGGCAGAGGATGCCGCGCAGGAAACTTTCTTGCGCGCCTACCAGCACCTGCACCGCTATGACCAAAAAAGGCCGTTCGCCACGTGGCTGCTTTCCATCGCGGCGCACTATTGCATTGACAGACTTCGCCGCCGCAAGTTTTCCATGTTTTCGATGGATGCGGAGGATGACGAAGGCAACACGTTTGAATTACCTGACCCCGATTCACCCGACCCCGAAGTTGAAACTGTCCAAGGACAGACTCGTGACCGGGTCCACGCAATGCTAAAAGACCTGGACGATACCGATCGCGCAGCAATCATTATGAGATATTGGTACGATTATTCCGAAGCTGAAATTGCCGAATCACTAAGATTAACAGTCAGCGCAGTAAAGAGCCGTCTACACCGCGCCCGCAAGGAACTGGCTGGACTGTGGCAGGAAGAAGAAACCCGTACCGAGAACGAAAGGAGGCCCTATGAATCACCAGCCTTTTGAAGAATGGCTATTGAACGATAAAAATCTAACTCACACTGAGAGGCATGAGCTTGACCTGCACCTGCGGACATGTACACACTGCACCGCTCTGACTGCGACGGGGCTGGCCTTGCGCTCCGCAAATGTAATTGCACCTGCGGCGGGTTTCTCGATGCGCTTCCAGCAGCGGCTTGCCGCACAAAAGGTGGCTGAACGCCGCCGCAAACTTTGGGGCATGGTAGTGCTGGTATTGGGCGGGGTGGGCCTGCTCGGGTGGCTTGCCACTCCGATCATTTATGCATTCCTGGCATCCCCGGTCGAATGGATCACGGTGATCATCGGCTATTTTCTATTCGCCATAACATCCCTGCATGCCCTGACGGAGGTGGCGGCCGTCTTGGTACGCATTGTGCCAGATTTTATCCCTCCGTATGTATGGATGGTACTCGTATCCGCGCTGGCTGGACTTGGCCTTTTGTGGATCATTTCAATTTGGCGGTTTAGCCGCGTCCCACAAGGAGTTTCAGCATGAAAATAAAATTAACCACCTTTATACTATTACTGGCGCTGCTACTCGTGCCAACCAGCAACGCTTACGCACAAAGCCCCAATGGCGATGTGTTTCTGCTTGGACAAAATTACACACTCGAAAGCGGTAAAACACTCGATGGAGGCCTCGCCGTGATCGGCGGAAACGTCACGATTGAAGAAGACGCAATCGTGAATGGCGATGTCGTACTTGTCGGGGGCAACCTTTCACTTGATGGAAAAATAAACGGCGAAGTGGTGCTAGTCGGCGGGAATCTGACAGTCACCAGCAAAATAAAAGGCAATATTGTTGTAATCGGAGGTCAGGTATTATTGACCAAGACTGCTGTTGTAACAGGAGACATCACAACAATGGGTGGTCAGGTTGAGAAGGAACCCGGCGCAGAAGTAGGTGGAAATATCGTCAACAACGCCCCGCCTATTGACATCCCTAACGTACCCAGTGTACCTGCCATTCCGAATGTACCAAATGTGCCGAATGTTCCCAACACTCCGTCAGTCGATGTGAACATCAATCCGTTTTGGGAAGCGGCGGGTGTTCTTGGACGCGCAATAGTTATAGCCCTGATTGGCATGTTGTTGACACTTTTCCTCCAGCCGCAATTGGAACGCGTGTCAGACGCGATCACTCAGCAGCCTCTGATGGCGGGAAGTTTCGGTCTGCTGACACTCGCGGTCACTCCGATCGCCATTATCATCATGGCGGTTACGATCCTCCTCATTCCAGTGGCGTTGATCGTGGTTCTGCTTCTTCCGCTGGCATGGCTGTTCGGCATGGTCGCGCTTGGCCAGGAAGTGGGTGAACGCTTCACGAAAGCCATCAACCAGATTTGGGCGCCCGTGCTCACAACAGGATTTGGAACTTTCCTGCTTGTACTGATCGTCGGGTTCGTGGGAATGATCCCCTGCTTCGGCTGGCTGCTATCCTTCCTCGTCACGCTTCTTGCAATGGGCGGCGTGGTCATGACCCTCTTCGGTTCACGCTCAGCGCCCGGTAAAATGGCAATCAACCCGCAGATTGAAGTCATTCCGCCCGCTGCGTAAAATCCACCAAACTCTGCATGTTATAATCTGCCCGCCCCGAGGATAACCTCGGGGCGGTTTTCATTCGGAGAATAATATGTTCAAGCACGAAATCCAAAACACCCCCATTCATAATACCCCCCCACCCCTTCTTGAAGTTTCTGGCACACATCATGAAATGGGATGCCAGATCGGCGAAGCCATGCGGCCTCAGATCCAAAACAGCATTGCCAACGCGCACATCCTCATTGACGCAGCTTATAACGATGTTGAGCTCACCTGGCAGGGCGCGCAGATCCAATCACGCAAATACCTGCCTTTCGCCGAAGAACGTTATCCGCAATATGTGGATGAAATGCGCGGCATGGCCGCAGGCGCAAATGTAGCGTTCGACGATATCGTTGTGCTCAACGTCATGGAAGCCGTCACCACCGACGCGCTGCACCTCACGCGCTGTACCAGCATGGCAGTCAATGAGGAGCGCACAGCAGATGGTCACATCCTCGCCGCGCATAATGAGGATTGGATTCCCGAAGACGAGAACGACACCTTCGTCATTTCAGCCAAGCCTGACAAGGAACCCCCGTTCCTCGCCATGACCTATGGCGGGCTCCTGCCCAATGTGGGATTCAACGCCTATGGCATTTGCCAACTAATTGACTCGGTCTACCCAAGCGACTCGCGTGTGGGCATCCCGCGTCTTGTCGTTGCCCGCGCCGTGTTATCTTCCCGCCGCATCTCCGGCGCAATCGGGCGGACTCTTGTCCAGCACCGCGCGGCAGGATACAACCATTTGCTCGTCCATGAAAGCGGTGAGATATATTCAATTGAAGCGTCAGCCCGTAAATTTGAAATATTGTATGCGCACGATGGATATATGGTACATACCAATCATTACCTTGACCCGCAAATGAAACAGATCGAGAAAGACCCTGAAGAATTGCTCTCCTCTCGTGTGCGTTATTTCCGCGCATCCCGCCTTTTGCATCAGAACAAACAACACACCATCAAGAGTCTGCAAGCTATTCAGAAAGATCACGTCAACATCCCGAACTCGATCTGCAACCACAACATCGAAGGACTTGACCCGCTCGACCGCGAAAAGACGATCAACGCCATGGTGATCGACCTGACCATGCGCGAGATGCACATCGCATGGGGCAATCCGTGTGAGAACGCATATCACACTTATCATTTGAATGCGTGAGAAAAGAAGAAAGAGGCCGCTCATTTTGAGCGGCCTCTTTCTTCTTTGGACTCCATCAGCTAGCTGATGGAACTGCGGTTGGTTCTTTCAGCAACAACGCCAGCGGCGCAGCGACCAATACCATAACCGTCGTCATGGTTAACACAAACGGAAATCCATACACTTCCGCCAGATGACCTGTGAATAGCAATCCCAATGCCCCGGAAGAAAAGATGAACCCAAGCGCAAGGCCGGAAGCCAAAGCCATTCCGCCGGGAATGATGCGCTGGGAAAGCACGACCATAATGCTGTGTACCGCGCCGGTAAAGGCGCCTGCCAACGGCACAAGAATAAACAACCACCACGACCAGCCGATCAAACTGGCAATATAAATCGGAATGGCTGCAAGGAACAAAACTCCCGCGGCCACGTATCGCTTTGGAAAGCGATCGCCAAAATATCCGCCAAATATATTTCCAAGCGCGGAGCCGCCCATAAACAAGCCCGCCATACTGCCATAGATCGTCGCACTCTGGCCCAAGTCCTTGATGTATTTGGGGATGAGATTCACCATATTGGCCTGCGCCCAGGATTGCAAAGTAGCAACCAACGCCAACACAACGATGAATAATATCCCCACCTTCATGCGGTTGGATTTATTTCCTTGAGTAGCTTTGGGATGCGGATGATTGGCGCGCAATTGATGCATCACAGAAAAAGCGATCGGAATGGAAACGACGGGGATGATAAACAATCCAGGCAATTTATATCTGGTGAGAAGAAGTCCGGTAATGATGGGCCCGATAAAATGTCCAAGCTGACCTGCGGTAAAGAAGATGGATGTGGACGTTGTCTCGCGTCCCTTTAGGAGATCGCGTCCGCGCAGAGTGGCTTGCACTGCTCCAACAGGATGAAATGCGGAAGATCCCAATGCCGCGATAATCAAACATGCCAGCCCGGCATTACCTGGAATGAGCAATGCCGCAGAGTAGAAAACTGTCATCCAAAGCACGCCGCCAGCCGCCAGCCAGCGCGGACCCGTTCGGTCTGAGATCCAGCCGAAGAATGGCTGAGTCAGCGCCGAAGTCCAGATGTAGATCGTGGAGAATAACGCAATCTGCGATTCGCTCAAGCCGAGATAAGTCAACAAAACAGGCCGGCTGGCGTTGAATGTATCCACAATAAAATGACTGAAAGCAACTGACGAAAAAAGGGAATCAAGAATTAATGACATTATTTTCCATGATAGAGATGATTGGATTGGATATATTCATACACGGATGGATGAACATAGTAACGGAACTCATCGCCTTCAGCGACGCGGCGGCGGATTTCACGCGACGATAAATTCAATAACAGCGCGTCGATAAAACTGACCTTATCGGTCAGCCCGCGGAATTTTGATTCCAACGCGGGCATGTCGAACGAGTCGCCGGGGCGGCGCATCACGCTGATTTTGGAAACAGCAGTCACCAGTTCAGAAGCGAGGCGCCAGGTTGGTAAATCCCGAAATGAATCGCCGCCGATCAAGAGGAAGATTTCGGCATCAGGTTCCTGTTGAGTCAGAGTTCGAATTGTGTTGATGGTGTAATGTGGACCACGGCTGTCGATCTCAAGCCTCGAGAGTTCGAAAACAGGATTATCAGAAATTGTGCGCCGCAGCATTTCAAGCCGATGCGGGAGCGGGGTGATGGCCTTTTCCTGTTTATGCGGCGGATCGGGGTTGAGCACCCATAACAAACGAGTTAACCCAAATTGATGCGCGGCTTCGCTGGCGAGAATTAAATGTCCAATATGCGGCGGGTCGAAGGTACCACCGAAGAATCCGATTTTTGATTTTGGCATTGGGGTAGTATATCGCAAGTTCAATTCGGCCCGATGGTATACTCCGAAAAAAGTACCGCGACATTTATGTCGCCTGCCCATAAAAAGCGACATAAATGTCGCGGTACATAACATCAACGAGGAATAACCATGTCACAAAATTTTGATGCAATCGTGATCGGTGCCGGCGTGATCGGAATCAGCACAGCCTTTCATCTGGCAGAGCGCGGGTTGAAACCTGTCATTTTGGAGCGCAGGGAAATTGGTTTTGGCGCCACCGGCAAATCCAGCGGACTTGTGCGAATGCACTACGATCTTGAAGTTGAATCAAGACTCGCGTGGCAAAGTTTTCAATACTTTCGCAATTGGAATGAACGTATCGGCGGAGAATGCGGATTCCGCCGTACGGGATTTTTACACATCGAGCCAGCCGATCACGAAAACCAGTTGCGTAAAAATGTCCAAATGCATCAACGCATTGGCATCCCAACCAGCGTCATCAGCGGCGAGGATGTAAAACGACTCGCTCCCTATCTCAAAACAGATGATATCGCCTTCGCGGCGTATGAACCCGAATCAGGGTACGCCGACCCGATGCTGACAGCGAATTCATTATTGACTGCGGCAAAGGAACGCGGCGCAGTTTATGTACAGGATTGCGAGATCACCGGCGCGCAAATCGCTAACGGAAAAGTTTCCAGCATACACACATCACGCGGAGATTTTTCTGCGCCGGTCATCATCAACGCGGCAGGTGCATGGGCTGGCAAGGTCAGCGAATTGTTTGGCGTATCCATTCCGCTGGGCACGTGGACTCATGATGTAGTTCATATCCGCCGCCCGGCACAAGTGCCCGATCATCTTACAGTCATTGACAGTTCGCTCAGTATGTACTTCCGCCCTGATTCGGGCAACCTCACTTTAGTCGCGCTTGAAGATGACAGTCGTCTCGATGAACCAGCGGAAAAAGAACTCGGGTATGTTGCAAAGGATTTTGTCGAACGCGCGATTGACCGAATTTGCAAACGCATCCCTGCAATGGAAGAAGGCTCGCTGCATTCCTCGCATGTTGGCCGCGATGGCTTGACTCCAGATCAACGCGCAATCATCGGTCAGGCGGGACCTGAGGGATATTTCCTCGCCACGGGCTTTAGCGGCACTGGTTTCAAACTCTCCCCCGCCGTCGGTCTTTGCATGAGCGAATTGATTCTCGATGGAAAATCGAAAACGGTTGACATCTCAGGTTTTGATCCCATGCGTTTTGAACGCGGCGAAAAACTCAAAGGTGAAAACGATTACGGCTTCATCTGGCGTAACGCTTCCAATTAGTCAAAAGATTTTCACCACAGAGAGCACAAAGGGCACTGAGAAAATCTTATTTAATCTCAGTGGCCTCCGTGTTCTCTGTGGCAGAGGCTTTTTCAAAACGATCCACTTAATTTTCATCGGCTATAATGCAAACATGGCAGACAAACTTTTATCACGTTACGAAGAACTCAAGGCGCAGGTCAACCTTCACAATTACCGCTATCATGTGTTGGATGCGCCCATCATCAGCGATCTGGAATATGACCGCCTTTTGAATGAACTTAAGGGGATCGAATCAGCTCACCCGCAATGGATCACATCTGACAGTCCGACTCAGCGTGCCGGGGCCCGGCCTGCTGACCGTTTCGAAAAGATTCGCCACCCTGCGTCCATTCTCTCGCTCGCCAACGCTTTTGGCGGAGACGATGCGCGCGCCTGGCTGGAACGCATCAGTAAAATTGATGACCGCGTGGAAAAAGCAAAGTTCGTGGTTGAGCCAAAAATAGACGGATTGTCGGTTGTGCTGCATTATCGCGATGGTATGTTCGTGCAAGGCGCCACCCGCGGCGACGGTGAAGTGGGCGAAGACATCACCTCCAATTTGCGGACGATACGGGCGATACCTTTGAAGATACCAGTGAACAGTGAAAAGTCATCAGTGATCAGTGTCCCAAAGTATTTAGTTGTAAGAGGGGAAGCTTTTATACCCAATAAAGATTTTGAAGAACTCAACCACAAGCTGGAAGAAGCTGGAGAAAAAACATACCTCAATCCGCGCAATACGGCGGCAGGCTCGTTACGTCAACTTGACCCGCAGCTTACCGCCTCGCGCCCATTGACTTTGCTGGTTTATCAGATCATTCATTCAGAGGGCGGAAAAGTCCCAACTTCGCAATGGGAAATTTTGGAATACCTGAAAGCCTTGGGATTCCCTGTCACGGATGTAGCAAAGCGTTTCAATGATCTTGACTCTGCGATTGCATATACTGAAACATGGAATGAAGGCCGCGACAAACTACCTTACGAAGCGGACGGTATGGTCATCAAAGTCGATGACTTAACTCTCGCCGCTGAATTGGGATTTGTCGGAAAGGATCCGCGCGGCGCAATCGCGTTCAAGTTTCCTGCGCGTGAAGTGACAACAACCCTAAACGATATCGGCGTGGCAGTTGGACGCACGGGTGTGTTAACTCCGTATGCCATCCTTGAACCCGTTGAAATTGGCGGTGTGGTGGTGGAACGTGCCACGTTGCACAATTTTGACTTTATCGCTGAGAAGGATATTCGTGTCGGTGATCGTGTTCTGATCAAACGCGCGGGCGAAGTGATTCCGTATGTCATTGGCCCCGTGGTGGATGCGCGTTCTGGCAAAGAGAAGACATACAAGCCGCCCACGAAATGTCCCGCATGCGGACAGGCTGTGGAGCACTTCGAAGGCGAGGTGGCGTGGTATTGTGTCAACGCGGCCTGCCCGGCACAGTTGGTGCGGAATATCGAGCACTTCGTCTCACGCGGCGCGATGGATATTACGGGTCTTGGAATCAAAATCGTTGAACAGTTGATCGAGTCAGGGCTGGTGAAGGACGTGGCAGACTTGTTCTCGCTGGAGAAGGAACAACTGCTTGGGCTGGAGGGGTTCGCAGATAAAAAGGCGGAGAATCTGCTCAAGTCGCTGGAGCAGGCCAAGGCGCAGAGTTTGAACCGCTTGATCGTCGCGTTGGGAATTCACGGGGTGGGCGAAGTCATGGCAGGCGATCTGTCCCGCGCGTTTGGGGATCTATCCGCGTTATCGAATTCAAATGCGGAAGAACTTCAGCAGATCGAAGGCTTGGGGCCAAACATCGCCGAGTCAATCGTGGATTGGTTCTCGCAACCTGCGAATCAAAAGTTGTTGAAAAAACTTAAGGCTGCGAATGTCTGGCCTGTTGCCAAGAAAGATGAAAAGAAAAAAGAAGGCGCGTTGACTGGATTCACTTTTGTGGTGACAGGGACATTGCCAACTTTATCTCGCGATGGAGTGAAGGAATTTATTGAAGAGAACGGCGGCAAGGTGACAGACAGTGTGAGCAAGAAGACGAGTTATCTTGTGCTCGGCGAAAACCCCGGCTCGAAAGCGGAGAAGGCTCAATCATTGGGTGTGAAAATCATCAACGAAGTTGAATTAAGAAAACTTGCCAGTGGGTAATTTTTATTCTGCTGCCCTGGCAGTAGACAGAAAGTATCCCCTAGACTAAACTTACGCAATTCTGATTTCGGAGGCATTAAATGGATTTCAACAACACCAATGACTCTGTGACCCGCCGCGTCAGGGCATTTACTGAGCGGGTTGCAAGGCTAAAAGAGCACGATCTATATTATCTCAACATGCCCGTGGAAGAGATTTTGCCTGACAGCAAAGTGCTCCTGCGCGGACGTACAATGGGGATGTACGCATCTTACAGCTACCTGGGGCTGGTCGGCCACCCACGCATCAACGAAGCTGCAAAAAAAGCCGTGGATAAATTTGGCACCGGCACCAATGGTGTGCGCATGTTGGCCGGCACGTTGACTCTCCACAAGGAATTGGAAGAGACGATTGCGAATTTCAAACATACAGAAGCTGCGGTCACTTACTCGTCAGGGTATGTTACCAATTTGACTGTTATTTCAGGGTTGATGGGACGCGGCGATTATGTATTTTCAGATAAATTGAATCACGCATCCATCGTGGACGGTTGTTTGATGTCCGGCGCAGAGTTCCGTCGTTTCAGACACAACGATATGGAGCATCTCGAAGGCTTGCTCAAAAACGCGCCGGCAGATGTTGCCAAAATGGTGGTCGCAGATTCTGTGTTCAGCATGGACGGCGACATCATTGACCTGCCAAAAGTCGTTGAGCTATGCAGGAAATACAATGCCTGGCTGATGATCGACGAAGCGCATTCTGTGGGTGTTCTGGGGAAGACCGGCACCGGCATCGAAGAGCACTTTAACATGTATGGCTCAATCGACATCAAGATGGGCACGTTGAGCAAGACCATTCCTTCCGTTGGCGGATACGTGGCGGCAAATAAAGATATCATCACCTATTTGAGTCATGCCAGCCGCGCCTATATGTTCTCAGCGGCGTTGCCGCCCGCGCAAGCGGCAGCCGCCAATGAAGCGTTCAAAGTCATTTTGGATGAACCCTGGCGCATCGAGAAATTGAACGAAAATACCAAACAATTCATCGGCGGACTCAAAGGCCGAGGGTTCGATACCATGTTGACCGAGACTGCCATCGTCCCTGTCTTGTGCGGACCGGATGACATGGCCTTTGCCATGACCCGCGAAGCACAGCACAACGATGTGTTCGTATTACCCGTCGCTTCGCCTGCGGTACCGGAAGGGTTGGCGCGTCTGCGTGCAACCGTCACTGCCGCGCATGAATCAAGCGAGATCGAGCGCGCAATGGATGTGATCGGGGAAGCTGGAAAGAAGTTGGGATTGATCAAGTAGGGATGAGTAAAAAGTAATAAGTGAGTAAGGAAACAGCCCGTTGAATTGACGGGCTGTTTTTTATTTCAACACGAATAAAACGTAACCTGATTGAATTTGCCAGCCGAAATGAGAAAATTCTTAACCTGTAGAATTGACAACAAGCCCGCTCATTTTGTATACTGCACTCACTCCGATGGGGAGTAGCCGCCCAAACTTGGGATGCTCAGTCGTCAATACGGATTTCGTTCCCGGCTGTTCAGCAAAAGGCAAGACCATCGCCACAAAACTGGCGGTGGTTTTTGTTTGTCACTGGTGTATCATCAATCAACAGGAAAACTATGAACTGGCATCTTACATCGAACGAAACAGCAATACAGGAACTTGGATCAAATCAGGAACGCGGACTGACTCAAACCGAGATTGAATCGCGTCTCGCGCAACACGGTCCCAACGAACTGATCGAGCGCGGCGGACGCAAGCCTCTGCAAATATTGTGGGAACAATTCACTGCCACAATGGTACTCATCCTCATCGGCGCGGCAGTTGTCGCAGGCTTGCTCGGCGACACAAAAAATACCATCGCCATCAGCGCGATCGTCATCTTGTATGCCCTGCTTGGCTTTTTTCAGGAATACCGCGCTGAGCAGGCAATAGCGGCGCTGAAAAAAATGTCCGTGCCGAATGTGCGTGTGCTGCGAGATGGCGCGCTCAAGGAACTCTCTGCGCGCGAACTCGTACCCGGTGACATCATCCAGCTTGAAGCGGGGAATGTTCTGCCTGCGGATGTGCGTTTGCTCGAAGCGGTGAACTTGCGAATTCAGGAAGCCGCGCTCACTGGTGAATCAGAACCTGTTGCGAAACAGTCCGCTGCGCTTTCGAACGAAAATTTACCGCTTGGCGACCGTCGCAACATGGCGTACATGAGCACCATCGTCACGCAGGGCCGCGGACTGGCGCTTGTCGTTGCCACAGGGATGCAGACTGAACTCGGAAGAATCGCCGACCTCATCCAACAGAGCGATGCAGGGCATACTCCATTACAAAAACGTCTCGATACGCTTGGAAAAAATCTTGCCATCGTGGGCGTCGTCATTGCGGCGTTTATCGCAGTGCTTGGTCTATTGCGCGGCGACGAAATTCGTCACATGCTGCTCACAGCGGTGAGCGTTGCCGTTGCAATCGTACCCGAAGGATTGCCCGCAGTCGTCACCATCACACTGGCCATTGGCGCGCAGCGTATGTTGAAACAGAACGCGCTCATCCGCAAACTTCCCGCAGTGGAAACGCTCGGCTCGGTCACGGTGATCTGTTCGGATAAAACGGGCACACTGACCGAGAACAGGATGACTGTCGTTGTGCTGGATGTGGCCGAACATGCGTTGGATTTAACTGAGGAGATCAGCCGCGACGGTTCGCTTCATGCGACCCGTGGGCTGGGTGCGCCAGCCCAATCATCTCTGTCACTGGCAGCGATTGGCGGCGCGCTCTGCAATGACTCTGAATTGATAGATACCGGCGATGACCGCTTCCACACAGTCGGTGACCCAACCGAAGGCGCATTGGTCGCCGCCGCCGCGAAGATGGGCTACTGGAAATCAACATTGGATTCATCCTTCCCGCGCGCGGCTGAACTTCCATTTGACTCGGACCGCAAACGCATGACCACCGTCCATCATTTGGAGCGATACGACCCGACTATCCTCGCGGGGCTTGAAGTGGGAAATCACCGTTACATCACCTTCACCAAAGGCAGCGTGGACGGACTGCTGGGTTTGTCGAGTCATGTTTGGGTGAACGGTCAATCTCAAAATATGGATGACAGCTTCAAGGTCAGGGTTGAAGCGGCAAATGACAGGTTGGCAAAGAAAGGCATGAGAGTCCTCGGTGTCGCATTCCGTTTGATCAATCAAATTCCAGAGATCATCCAAACAGACCTGGAACAGAATTTAACTTTTGTTGGCTTGTTCGGCATGATCGACCCGCCGCGCAGTGAAGTGCGTGATGCGGTGGCGCTGACCAGGTCAGCGGGTATTCGCACGGTGATGATCACCGGCGACCACCCGCTGACCGCGAGTGAGATCGCGCGCCAGCTTGGGATTGGTGAAATGGAGTCGAACGTCTCCAGACGTTCAGGTTTCCAACGTCAGGAGACGTTGGAGTCCATGAAAGTATTAACCGGGATAGAAATTGAAAGCCTGTCGTTCGATGAATTAAAAAACGTTGTAGATGAAGTGCAGGTCTTTGCGCGTGTTTCGCCTGAACATAAGTTGAAGATCGTCAAGGCTTTGCAGGAACGCGGACATATTGTCTCGATGACCGGTGATGGCGTGAACGATGCGCCCGCCCTGCGCCGCGCGGATATCGGCGTGGCAATGGGCATCACCGGCACCGACGTATCGAAGGAAGCCGCAGATATGGTTCTGCTCGACGATAACTTTGCGACCATCGTAAGTTCTGTGAAGGAAGGCCGCACCATCTACGATAACATCCGCAAGTTCGTGAGATTTAGCGTTGCGGGAAATATCGGCAAAGTTTTGGTGATGCTGCTCGCGCCATTCCTGGGAAAGCCTTTGCCATTGCTTCCTTTGCAATTGCTGTGGCTTAACTTGTTGACCGATGGTCTGCTCGGCCTGGGTATCGGCGTGGAAAATCCCGAAGCAGACACGATGAAACGTCCGCCGTATTCGCCGAAGGAAGGCGTGTTCTCGCGCGGCGCAGGTGTGCAGGTAATATGGGTTGGCGCAATGATCGGCGCACTCGCACTTGGACTCGGCTCGTGGTATTACTTTAGAGGTCTCGAACAATGGCAGACGATGGTCTTCACGTTCCTGGCATTCGCTCAAGTATTTCAAGCATTGGCTTCGCGCTCGGCAAAGGATTCGATTTTCAAATTGGGCTTGATGAGCAATCCGCTGCTGGCGGGCATGTCTGCGCTGGTGGTGGGATTGCAGCTCGCCGTGATCTACATCCCGTTTTTGGCAGAGTTCTTCGGGGTGAAGGCACTCAGTTTATGTGACTTATCCATTGCGATTACAGGCGGGATCGTGGTGTTGGTGGTGATGGAAGCGGAGAAGCTGTTGAAGAGAAAGTAAGCGGAAGGCGATAGGCAGTGGTCAATTAGTCATCAGTGAGCAGTTAGCGGAAGCCTGTCTTGATAAAAGGCGGGCTTTTTTTATTTTCCAAAATATTGTTCAGTCAAATACTTTATGCAATTTGAACAATATGTCAAAAAACTTCCTTGTCATTCACGCCGAGATAAGGGCCCTGCTTGATCTCAAGCAAAACTGTATCTTCTATGATCTTAAAACCATGTCCGCCACCGACCATCAGAACAACATCGTTCTCGTACAGGTCGCGCACTGCGACGAGTTGATGGCCATCGTCATAGACTTCGATCTGGCAGTGACCGGTCCGCACGACAAGCACTTCAGACATGCCGATCAGATGCCGTTCCAGCGCCTTATGAGAATGGCGCGTGATCGTGCTGTCTGCCGGGTATACAATGAAACCGACCTGTTGTCTTGCTTCCGGCGGCGTGATGAAGGTTGTATGGGAAGGGCGGAAATTACGACGGACGATATAACAGAATATCATGCCATCAGATTGAATGATCTCGAGATCGTCGCTCATATAATTAACCTCCGCGGAAGGTCTCCAGCCGAAGACGGAGAACCGTCCATAAATATTTTCGACCACGCCGCCAGTATTGCCACAAGCTGGAGCCGGTCTTTGATTCGCCGCTTCTGCGCGGAGCGGCCCAATAAGGCAGTTCACAGACACGGTATTTTGAGCGCAGGGCGCGAAAGATAAAATCCACGAAATATTCGCCATAGTCACCACGCAAAGGCAGGGCATCCAGCACGTGGCGGCGCACTGCCACAAAGCCGCTGGTATAGTCTGAAAACGCGGGGTAGAGCAGGAAGCGTACGCTCCAGTTGAGGATGCGGCTTAATACAAGCTGAAGAAAACCGCCCTTGCCTTCGCGCTCCTCGCCGCCGCCGATGGTGTAGCGCGAATTGACAGCGATGTCGAATCCCTGTTCAAGCATGTAAAGCAATTGTGGAATCCGCTGCGGGGGATGCGAGAAGTCACAGTCCAGCCAGACGACAACATCGTGCCTGGCTTGGGAAATGCCATCGCGCAGGGATTTGGTAAGACCATGCTCACTCATGCGGCGAATCACTCGGACGGTGGCAGGCTCGCAGGTCAGGGTTGATGCGATCTCCCAGGTGTGATCCGGTGAGTCATCATCCACCACTAAAATTTCGATATCCTCGATCCCCGCATCATGAACCGATGCAACAGATTCGCAGATCAAATCTGCGATGTTGCCAGCCTCATTGAAGGTGGGCATGATAATGGTAACGCTTGTGATCTTCTCGGACATGCTTTAAAGTTCCTTCACTAAAATCAAATCACGCCCGCGGCGTTCATGTTCCACGAAGCCCAGCCGATGATAAAAAGCGCGCGCAGTCGAATTGTCCGCGCGCGTATCGAGGTGATAAAAAGGCTGGGCGAGTTGACGAAAAAAATCGTCCACTGACTGAACCAGCGCGCGGCCCACACCAGCTTGCCGCGCAGATGCATCCACTGCGATGGCTATCAGCGTTGGCTTGACTTCCATATTTTTATATATCACTGGATGATCCAACGCCCGGCCTTGCCACAACTCGAACCACAGGCTCGGTTGAATTACAAGACGGCCTGCAAGCGAGATCCAGCGTTGAAACGACATGGATGAAAAAACTTTTTCTTTGAAGTATTGTGGAGTCAACACTGCACTGACCACGCCGATCACTTTTTCATCCGTAACCGCAACAGTACCCAAGCAAGTTTCATCTTGTTGAATTTGGGAATAAAGATATGCCAAATGTTTTGCCCCCAGGCGGCTGTTGAATGAATATCCCATTGCGGATCGATGGAGCTTTACGACCGCGTCTATATCAACAGATGAAAGCGGTTTGAGCGTAAACAATGGACGCCCTACCCGTTGAGGGACTGCCACTCCGCCTCCACGCCCGCGCAGACTTCATTCAGTTGTGCTTCGGTCAACGTCATGCCGCTGGGAAGGTAAAGTCCCTGACGGGAGATTCTTTCAGTTATTGGATAACTTTCTCCGTGAAAGAATCCTTTTGCCTGCAAGACGGGTTGTTCGTGCATTCCAAGAAAAAATGGGCGGGTCATGATTCCGCGCGCGGATAATCTGCGGGCAAATTCAACGGCATCAATTCCAATTTTTTCATCCAATACAATACCGTACATCCAATAAACATTTTTTGCCCAATCTTCCTCCACTGGCAGTTGCAATCCGTCAAGATGACTTAATTTTTCTGTATAGGTTTTTCCAAGCCAGCGTTTATGTTGAAGTGACTCTTCGATATGTTCAAGCTGCGCCAGGCCCAAGGCGGCTTGCATGTTAGTCAAGCGAAAGTTATGCCCCAGTTCTGTGTGATAAAAACGACGTTCCTTTTTGAAGGCAAGGTTCCGCAGCGAGCGCAGGCGGACGGCAGTTGATTCATCATTCGTCAGCAGCATTCCGCCTTCGCCGGTGGTGATGATCTTGTTGGCATAAAAACTGAAACAACTGATGTGACCGAAACTTCCGCAGCGGCATCCTTTGTATTCCGCGCCATGCGCCTCAGCGGCGTCTTCTATCAGGGTGAGATGATGCTTTTCGGACAGGACCAGCAGCGGGTCCATATCGACCGGATGTCCATAGATGTGAACCGGCATAATCGCGCGAGTCCGCGGGTTGATCTTTGCTTCGATTTGGGAAACATCCATGCACCAGGTATGCGGATCACAATCCACGAGGACGGGAATCCCGCCGCCGTAAACGACAGCCTGGGCGCATGAGATGATCGTGAACGATGGGAGGATGACTTCGTCGCCGGGTTTCAGGTCGAGGCTTTCCACTGCCAGCTCGAGCGCAGTCGTGCCGTTGCTGACAGCGATCCCAAACTTCATTCTGCAGTAAGCGGCCCACTGACGTTCGAAGGCATCAATGAAGCGGCCTTCGGATGAAATCCAGCCGGTCTGAAGACATTCATTTACGTAAGCAATTTCCTTTTCGCCAATACGCGGCTCGTTGACTGGGATCATTTTGCTGAAACCTCTATGGAGCGGGAATCTCGTAGGAATAGTACATAACGGCTGGCGGTTGACTGGGAATTGGCACCATCGGGACTTCCCTCCACTTGCCGCCGGGGAAGAATTCGGCCACCTGCTCAAGTTCAGCGCGCTTTTCAGGAATGGCGAAAAACACCATGCCCTTATCTTTTGGCAATGCTTGTAATACTTCCGAATCGATCGTATCCAACTGAATGGCCTCGATATCATAGGCCAGATAATCGTGCGCGGGGAAATGAATGACTTCCAATGGCAGGGTGATCAACATATACATGCGATAATCCGGGCCGAGTTTTGCCGCATAAAGGCTGGTATCAGTCTCAAACTCTTCATAAGGGTGAGCGAAAACCCGTGTTTGCTGGTATTCCACCAGATAGTAATATCCATTTTGCAGGCTGGCGATTGCCATGATGCCTGCCGCCAAACCATTGAGCACGGAAGGAGAGGCAAGTTTCATGAGCTTCAACAATTCCACGATCTTTGCCAGACCGATGGCGGCCAGAAGCGCGGCAGCGGGCAGACCGCCCACCATCCTTTCGGCATTTGGAGCAATGGCAAATATGGTGCTCCCGATAATAACGATTGACCAAAACCAAACCTGGACAAGTGTATGACGCAGCTCGCGCACACGAAATATCGAATATCCAAATCCAAAAACCAGGAGAACTGCGGCAACTGGAAGCAAAAATGGTTTGGGAGAATTATAGAACCCACCCCAGGCGCTAAGAGAAACGAACACCATCGTGGACCTGTTGAACTGGTCCAGCAAGGCTGCGGACATGCTGCGGCCGCTATTGACCGGCTCGGATATTAACCAGTGATTGCTAAAGATGTTGTCACTGTGGAAACGCGCGATAAAGGTCTCCGGGTGCATGTAGGAAATATACAACGTTGGCGCAACCACAATGGATAGGATGACACCGTAAACCAGCAGGTTTTTCCATTGTGTGCGCAGGTAGTTGCGCTGGGTGAGGATGGCAAAGAGAATCATGCCTGCCCCAATGGCGGACATCAAGCGGCTGCCCAGATATGAATACAACGGAAGCCCGGTCACTATGCCGGCCCACAGGTAATCGCTTGCGCGTCCCTTCTGGATGGCGCGATAAGTCAACCAGAAAACGAAGCAGGCCCAAAAGGCGACAGTGATGTTGCTGACTCCCATGCGGCTAAAGTGAATATGCGGAGGGATCGCCGCCATGCACAATGCCGCAAGAAAGGCGGTCAATTGATCGAACATGGAACGAGTTAGAAAATAGAGCAGGATAACTGTGAACGTCCCAAATAAGACCGGCGCAAGACGGCTGCCAAAGATCGTATTCCCAAAGATGCGAATCGAAAGCGCCATTGGCGCGGAATTCAATAGCGGATCAACCTGCCAGCCCGGCTGGAACAGGTTTGAAAAGTTTCCATTGAGAATATATAAAGCTTCGCGACCAACCCAAGCCTCGTCTTTCAGGAACGGATAAGGGATTTGGTCCAGTTTATAAATCCGTAAAAATAGCGCCAGAAGGAACAGCCCGATAACAATCAGAGCTTCCCATTTATTTTCACGCAGGAATTGACCAATGGAATGAATGCCGGGAAAACGCCAGCGGGTCGCCACCAGCACGCCGCTGCTAAACAATAAAATGCTGACCACCCATCCCGCAAAGGTGTAGTAATTTTGCCAACGGTCTAATCGGATATTCTCCACCCGCGGCAGGATATAAGCCAGCAATGCCAGGCTGGCAGCGATAAGGATAAATGGGATCACGTATTGTCGGATAACGACAAGATCATCATCGCCGGGCGGCGGGAGTTTTCCGGCGGCGCCTACGATTACCGTAAACAGTAAAATGGCGGCTGCAAACAAACTCACCCCCAACGTGGTACCCAGATTGGCGACCAAAACGACCTCGCCCATGATCGCCAGTAGAATCGCGCATCCCAAACCGACAGCCAGCCCGGCCCAGGTGATATTTTTGATCCAATTAACGATACTTGCAAGAATTCCTGAAAATGTTTGTTTCATGTTGTTGTCATGCCTGTATTGAGTGGAGTATGGTGCGTCAGTCAGGGAGAATCAGGCTGAAGAACCATGTCCTCAGTCCTTCAACAATTCCACAGCCTGTCTTTTTATCAAACAATCGATTAACTCACCTTACACACCAGGCCGTGCTTCCCTGAGCGCTTCTAAGAAACAAGAATCTGTAATGCGACATTTATGTCGCTTGGCTTGCAGGCGACATAAATATCCACTACGAAAGTCGCTTTTGTTTCTTTGGCTTTGAACGGCGTTTTGTTCCGCCGTGGTTTTACTCAGAACGACACTGCGTATGGTGAGTGAATTAAGTATACCAGCGCACTTATAACTAAAGTAGTGGGGAAAACGGCCGACGGCTGATATGTAATTGTATTGAAAGGTTTATGCGGGATGGAGTCCCTGCCATAATTGGTATATCCCGAAACAAAACAGCATGATGGCGGAAATCCCAAGCAGGGTGCGGTTGAACTTTGGCCCTAATTTTGCGGCGGTGCCAAAAACGAGAATGATCGCGGCGAGGCCGGACACCAGGGTCGTGTAAAAACCTGCGAGAAAACCAATCCCGTTAATGGGCGTTTCGCGCCAGCCTTTGAGCAAAATGGGACCTGTCACTAAAGCCCAGAAAATATAAGGGCCGGGGCTGAGGGCATTCATCAAGGCGGCTTTGAGCATGCTTTGCCGCCCGGCGGATTCTGTTTGCGATGGTTGCGAGTCAAAGTTTTTCCATGACTTAAACGTGCCATAGGCAAGGTATAAAATAAACAACCCACCCGCGATATAGAGAAATCTTTCCAGCCACACAGGGACTTGACTCAGCACCAGCACACAGAGCAAAATGATCGGCCCATCGCTGATGAGCGGTGCGAGCGCGGCAGGCAGAGTCCGCTTCCAGCCGCGAGTCAAGGTTTGGGAGATGATGTAGGTTTGGAATGGTCCAGGTTGAGAGGCGGCGGCGAGGCCATAACCGATGCCTTGAAGAAGATAAAGCCACATTGCGATTCCTATGTAGCGCGAGATTTATCTCACGAAGCAGGCGACATAAATGTCGCGGTACAGTTTTACTCAAACACAAACTTGGTTGGGTTCTCGAAGAATTTTGTCCACGCGAGGCATTGGCGTGGAGTGAAAACATACAGGCCGCCTTCGTCCCATTGGTCTGGCTTCGGCGCATACCCATCAGACTCATACTTGGCGCAGTAAGCTGCTGATAGTCGCTGGGCCAGTTCCGGGTCGGGTTTGGATGCGGGTTGTGATGTCCCCTCCATGATGACCACGTCATTTCCACTTTCGAGATGTAAAGTCACCTTTGGATTCGATTCAAGATTGCGGGCGTGACGTGTTTCAGGGCTGCCGTCATAATAAAGTTTTCCATCCACGTATGCGCCCCAGCGCGGGACGACATGCGGGCGGCCGTCTGGATAGACCGAACATAACCAATAATTGATCGACTCAGTCAATCGCTTTTCAACATGCTCCCAGGGGACTTCGGAGATGGGGTTATCCACATAACCCTTGGGAAGTTTGGGGCGCAGGGTTTTTGTCATATTTATTCTCCTTCCTGTTATGCAACTGACGTTACACAGTTCACCCTGTAGCGCGACATTAATGTCGCGCTACAGGGTGAAGTTTATTTATTCATCAAAGCTTCCTTCACCGCTTCGTACACATCCACAACGCCATAGCCGTAAACATTACTTGATTTTCCACCACTGGCGCATGGTTCTGGAATACTGCCTTCGTATTGTTGAGCAGTATCCCGAATTAGTTTTTCAGTCGCATCGATATCGCCGATCAATTCAGGCTGGGCTGACCAGATCAACGCGACCACACCCACAAGATGCGGTCCCGCCATCGACGTGCCGCTATATTCCGCATACGTCCCTTCCGGCGTGGATGAAAGAACATTCACACCGGGCGCAACAATATCGGGCTTGATCCGATTTGAGCCGTCGGCAGTGACAGGCCCGCGGCTGCTGAAATCTGCGATATTCCCACTTTGATCAATTGCACCGACTGAAAAAACAGAGTCGTATAAAGAAAGCGGAGACTCAATCGTTTCGCACATCGGCCCATCGTTGCCAGTGGATACAACCACAAAGATGCCCGCATATCTTAAGTTATCCGCCGCATATAACAATGCGTTCGGGTCACAGCCTTCAAGAGATGGACAGCCCCATGAGTTGTTCATTACATGCACGGCTTTGGTCGGGTCGCCGTCTTTCAAAGGGTCGCCGCCATGCGGGAACGGCGCAAGCATGAATTGCATACAATCCAAATACAAGGCAGGGTTGGCAAGGTTCCTATCCAAATTCACACAGCCGATCCATTGCGCTTTGGGAGCGACGCCAATTCCATTTGCGCCGACGATTGTCCCCATCGTATGCGTGCCATGTCCGCCTTCATCGTTCGGCGAAATTGTATCGTCCCACGGATCGAACCAGTTGTAATCATCGCCCTGGGTTACGCCGCGATATTGATCGTGAATGGCGGGGTGATTCCCATCCACGCCCGAGTCAGATTGCCCGACCACGATGCCCTCGCCGCGCACATTGAACTCGTCCCACACTTTGTCTGCGCCGATCATGGAGATATTCCACTGCACGCTGCCATCGACTTCGGAAATATATCCGGGTGAAGATTCATCGTCAGGAACAGCACGCAGCCTCGGGCTGGGAATGACGCGCTCCACTTCGGGGCGGGTCATCAAATAGAGTCGCACCAAAGTCCCGCCGCGCACTTCCATCGCGTTTTCCAAATAATATGGCGTGTACTCGACCCCAACCGTATCAAAGAAATCACGCAGCTCGCCCTGTGTTGTGTTTGAGAACCTGGTCAGTTGTTCATAGGCCGCGCTCAATCTTTCATCGCGGTCTTCGATCTTCATCACATCTGAAATATCGGCCTGATCTTTCATGACGACAAAAAGGCGGTCGCCATAATTTCCAGGATTGCCAAACATGAAGAAAACAGTGACGACAAAAATCCACGTGACGCCTGCCCCCGCCCAACCGACAGCGCGCTTCACTCTCGCGCCCGAACCTGTTCCCGTTACGAAACGCAGGATCAGCGCGAGGAGGCTGGTGACGGTCCCAACCGCGACCACGATGCCAGATGCTTTTGCGGCAATACCAGCAATGTCACCGAGGACAATGGTCAACTCGGTTGGGTCGAACAAGGCCAGCCCGGCAAACGCCAGCAGAGACGCCGCCGCGCCCGCCGCAAATTTGGACGGCATAACCGACGAGATGGCAAACGCGAACGATGGAAGGATTGCAAGCAGAAGCAATTGCGAACCGTCATAACCCAGCGCCGACGCAAGCAGCGCCAGCACCGCGCCGATGCCGACGCCGTCCAAAAGTAAATTCTCCGTTGTGGATTCAATCAACGTCGCGGCGAGGAATCCAAACGCCATGCTCGCAAGCAGACTCAGGAATGCGTCACCGAATGAACCGAACGATCCGTAGATCACAAATGGTAAAAATCCAATTCCAGCAATGACCAATCCAAACGGCAATGAAGCGCTGTCCCATTCGATCTTGTTTTTATTTCTACGAAGCAAGATCACAATGACTGCGCCAATCAAACAAATAATGATCTGTGCAATGGAACCAAGCTGGTCATTGTTTGGGCCAAGCAAACGCAAAAGCAAAGCAGGGAACGCCATCACCGATGCGCCGAACAAACCCGCATATACAGGCTTGAAACGGTCATCATCCGTGAAGCGCCACAACGCGGCGGTGATGCCCGTCATCAAAACAGCCTGCACAGCAAGGCCGATCATCCCAGCCCATTCAAGATTCCTCAAACTTAAAGTAGTGATCGCACTTTGTTCCGTTGACCATAGCACAAAATGATAAACGAGCAGGCATAGCGGCATGGGAAGAACAAAGAACAAAAACAGGATCAACGCACCCGTTGAACGCGGCTTTGCTTCTGCTTCTGGTACAGGAGATGTGGTTTCCATTTCGATCATTGATTGCCTCTTTATCTTTTAGTGGGTGTTTTGTAGATCCGAATTTTATGCGAGAAAAGAGTATTAACCACAGAGAACACAGAGTCCACTGAGATTTTTAAAGAGTTTTTCTCCGTGCTCTTCGTGATCTCCGTGGTGAAAAGTCTTTAGAAACAGTTTCTTACGGGAACTAATCCTCAGGCGCCTGGGGAATCAGCGCCTCCGGCCCATGTGGATGGACATTGAATATCTTAAACCCAAATTGCACCGATGGCCCAACCAACAACGCAAAGACCACCGTTCCAACACCGGCAGGCCCGCCCAACAGCCAGCCAATGGTAACCACCGTCACTTCGATAATGGCACGCGCCGCGCGGATGCTGATTCCCGTTGTGCGTTTGATCGCCAGCATCATGCTGTCACGCGGACCCGCTCCCGCATCCACACCGATATAGATGGCGCTCGCCAGTCCCATCAAAAAGATCGCCAGCAATAACATTCCGCTTTGCAGGAGAAGATTATCCTTTACCGACGGAATGATCGCAAGCCAGAAATCCTCCCACGGCCCAATCGACAGAATATTTGCCAGCGTACCCCAGCCCAATTGTTCACGCATCAACAGCGCGCCCGAAAGCACCATAAAACCCATCACCACGGTCATTGTCCCGATCGAGATGTGAAGTCTCGGCGCCAGCGCCACTTCCAACACCGCCCACGCGCTCGTCCCCAAATTACCGCGAATCATCAATGTGATCGCCAGACCAAATAAAAAGAAACCAATTTGGATCCTGATAAAGTCACGAAAAAAAGTATTCCAGCGAATAGGTTTAAGAAGCATATTTCTCCATTTTTTTTCGTCATTGCGAGCCGCGCCTTTCGGCGAAGCAATCTCCTCGTAACTGCTGGGGATTGCTTCGGGCAGGAACAAAAGCGCCCTCGCAACGACGATAATGTCAGCGATGATACCATGCACAGCATAATCTGCTGTGATAAACTCGCATGATGAAAATCATTCTCAACGCAGGCCGCGAAAAAAGTTTACTGCGCCGTCATCCCTGGGTGTTTGCCAGCGCCATTAAAAATGTGGATGCACCTTCGGCCGCCTCAGGCTCGACCGTTGACCTGCTCTCGTCCGAAGGGCATTTTCTTGCCCGGGCATCCTACTCCCCCACCTCGCAAATCCGCGCCCGTGTGTGGACGTTTAACGATGAACCAGTGGATAAGGAATTCTTCCGCAGAAAGATTCGTGAAGCGATAGCACTTCGTCAAATGTCAAAGGTCGAAAGTCATACGAACGCATACCGTTTAATCCACGCCGAATCCGACGGCCTGCCGGGTTTCGTTGTGGATCAATACAAAGATATTCTCGTCCTGCAATCCACAACCGCAGGCTCGGAATTTTGGAAGGACACTGTCGCTGATCTGTTGATTGAAGAAACTGGCATTCAAAACATCTATGAACGCTCCGATGTAGATGTCCGAGAACTCGAAGGACTCAAACCCATCACAGGAATTTTACGCGGCACAATTACCAATTCCCAATTACAAATTACCGAATACGATCTCAAATTCAACGTGGATATTCAACACGGCCACAAGACCGGCTTCTACCTCGACCAGCGTGCGAACCGTCACCGTGCCGGAGAATTCGCCAAAGATCGTGATGTATTAAATTGCTTTTGCTATACAGGCGGATTCTCCATTCAGGCTCTGGCAAATGGAGCAAAGTCGGTATTGTCTGTCGATTCATCTGCCGATGCGCTCTCGTTGCTTGAAGAAAATATCGCGCTCAACCGCGTCCGCGTTCCCGCTGATCGTCACACATCCCTCGAAGGCGATGTCTTTCAACTCCTGCGAAAATTCCGCGATGAAAATCGTTCCTTCGATATGATCATCCTCGACCCGCCGAAGTTCGCTCCCACCGCCGCCCATGCTGAAAAAGCATCACGCGCCTATAAAGACATTAATCTGCTCGCTTTCAAGTTATTGCGTCACGGCGGGATATTGGTTACCTTCTCCTGCTCCGGCGGAATTGACGCGGCCCTCTTTCAAAAAATCGTCGCCTCCGCCGCATTGGATGCGGGTGTGGATGCGACGATCACCGAGCATTTGTCACAGGGCAGCGATCACCCGGTCAGTTTACATTTTCCAGAAGGGTCGTATTTGAAGGGGTTGGTTTGTGTGAAGGGGTGAACAATTTATTGAGGCGAATTTCCACCCTCAATTGCGCGTTTTTTTGAGGTGGTTTGCCTCTTTCTCTTTCTTAATTAGTAGTCGAATAGAAGCATGGTATGTTGCTAAATAAAAGTGAAAAATCCATGAATACCAAATTGCAGGATCATAATTTGTTTTCTGCTTTGGATTATGATGGCGAATAGCGAAATTATTAGCAAGATCAAATAATGCTGATTCATCTTTTCCATCTAAAACACTGCCTAATCCCTTGGCTTTTTTTAGCCACTCGAATACATCAGCAAGTTCGCGTATGGCCTCTTTTTTTTCTGATAAGGACAAATGTCGATTTCGCCATTTGGTAATAGCATTTCGGACTTTGTTATCAACATTTATTTCATCATAGGGGATGATTTCCGCATCCAAGATATGTTGAAGTCCATCAGTGCCCATCGCTAAGATAATACCTTCTTCGGTCATCTCAAATCCTGTTTTATATTCAGCAAGAATTGCATTAGTCTTATTCCTGAATTCCTCTTGACCCGCTTCGTCATCATAAGAATCATAGTCAAGATAATTCCACCCTGCCTCATTAGTCATCCCAACTAATTCTCCAGGCCTAGAAACACGGTCATAAAGAAATTCAAGGGTATCGAAGATATGATCTTCTGTAATATTTTCTGGCAACCATTTGGTGATAGGGAAGGGTTGAAAATTAAGATCAAGAGCCGCTTCGTGCATTATTGCATCAGGCAGATTGTCATTTGTAATCCCCGCTTTCCTTTTGAAAAAATCCTTATTACGAAATAAGAGATATAGATTCTGAAGTTTCCGATAAAACTCTCCAAGAGTGAGAATTCTTGGTTTATTTCTTGAACTGTAATAACGTCGATTCATTTTTTTCTCCTATTTTATATCTCACCCAACCCCGGCACCCCGCCAGCGGAATTTGCCATTTTCACGGCTCGCAGGATTGCATCCGCCATTACTTCCGCCGCGAATGCGCCGATGATGGAGACATCGGCTTTTTTTGCGCCGGTGGAGAGGGCGAAGATCGTATCGCCATCCAGCATTGTGTGGGCGGGACGGATTGCGCGCGCGATGCCATCCTGTGCCATTTGGGCGACTTTCGTGGCTTGGGCTTTGGTCAACCTTGCGTTTGTCGCCACGGCTCCAATGACCGTGTTTCCGCGACTAGCAAAACCAAGAACTCCGCGTCCGATTGGACTTTTCATCATCGCGAGCGTATCAGCAAATTGATTCTTCTTGCCAACCCGCAGCGGACCAACTTTCCCAGAGCGCAGTCCGGCGATGATTTCATTTGTCTTTGGGTCGACCACATCACCCCACGCATTGACTGCGACAATGGCACCGACGATCACTCCCCCGCCAACGTCCATGCTGGCGGTTCCCAGCCCGGATTTCATGGCCAACGCTGCGCCAAACATCTTGCCGACGGATGCGCCCGCGCCAGCGCCGACATTTCCCTCCGCAGGCGGATCGGACGCGGTAAGGCCGCGTGCCGAGGCGGCGGCCAATGCTCCCATTGCAGAATCAGGCCGAACGTCGGCGCGACCGAGATTTAAATCATACAAAATCGCCGAAGGGACAATCGGCACTCTTGCGGCGCCGGTATTGAATCCAATTTTCTTTTCTTCGAGATAACGCATGACGCCGCTCGCGGCATCCAACCCAAATGCGGAGCCGCCAGCCAAAACAATGGCATGAACTTTCTCGACGAGATTAATGGGATTCAGCAGATCGGTCTCGCGCGTACCGGGCGCGCCGCCGCGCACATCCACGCCGGCAACCGCGCCTTTACGGCAGAGGATGACCGTGCAGCCGGTGAGCGCTTCTTCATTCTGTGCGTGCCCCACTTCGATACCGCGAATATCAGTGATGGCGTTTTTTAGTTTCATGATTTCAGATCATAACAGAATTGAAGGGATGGGTTTGAGTAAAAAAAAAAAAAAATTAAGATTCTGGAAAAATAATGGTGTGGTTGCGCCCGTTTTGTTTGGCCATATACAAGGCTTTATCTGCGCGGCGAATGACGGCCTCCACAGATTCATCCGGCGGCGCGTGAATTATTTCGGCAACACCGATACTGAGGGTTACCATCAACTGGCTGTTATCTTCCATCTCATAGGTGGACATCACGCTCTGGCGGATACGCTCCGCAGTTTGAAACGCCTGCCCGGCGTCAGTTTGGGGTAAAAGAATAATAAACTCATCGCCGCCGTAACGCGCAAGGATATCCACATCCCGCACCTGCTTTGAGGTTGCATACGCAACATGCTCCAGTACTTCGTCGCCGAGCGTGTGCCCAAAGGTATCATTGATCATTTTGAAGCCGTCCACATCGAATAAAATGATCGTCAAAGGGCGCTGATACCGAATGGTTGAGTTGAACTCGCGCATGGCAAGCTCGAAAAAATAGCGGCGGTTATAGATGTTCGTCAGCCCGTCAGTGCGCGCCAGCACCTGTTCCTGGGCCAGGGATTGTTGAAGTTCGAGGTGGGCTGTTTCAAGTGATTTATTTGCGCGGCGCAGTTCATCCTCTGCCTGCTTGCGGTTGCTGATATCCTGTTTGATGGCAATAAAGTGGTTGATCTCCCCCTCCGAATTTCGCAGGGGCGTAATGGTCATTTCCTCAAAGTATAGACTGCCATCCTTGCGGCGGTTGATCAATTCGTTATGCCATATCCTTCCGGAAAGAATCACATCCCATAATTCCCTGTAAAACTGCGGACCCTGCATTCCCGATTTTATAAGATCGCGCGGATTCCTCCCGATTACTTCATTTGTACTGAATCCGGTCAGGTTTATAAAGGACGAGTTGGCCCATTCGATAAGGCCATCGCGGTCAGTGATAATGATGGTATTGGCGGCGGCTTCCAGCGCGGCGCTTTGGAGGTTGAGTTTTGCCTCAACCTGTTTTCGTTCGCTTATATCCCGCGCCACCCAAAGCGTGCAATCCGCGTTCATCTGGGAGATGGATGCCTCGAACCAGGGCGAGTGTCCATTGACAACAAGCTGATATTCGATCTGCAGGGTTTGCCGCGTTTCCAATACCTGCCCAATTACCCCAAGAAATTTTTCGACCTGCTCGGCAGGGAAGAAGTCACCCAGGTGTTTGCCGATCACATCTTTAGGGGAGAGGATTTGGAATCTGCCCGGGAGGGTGGGGGGAACTTTACGGTAGAGTCCATCCCGGTCAATGACCAGAACCGCATCCTGCATCGAAGCGAAGACCGCGCGCAATTCCGCCTCCGAAGCCATCAGAGCTTCCTGCGCCTCTTTACGTTCCTCCTCCAGTTTTTTCTCGCGGGTAACATCACGTCCTATTCCGACAGTGCCGAGCATGTTACCCTGTTCATCCAAAAACGGCGCTTTATAAACATCGAGGAACAGGAATTCGCCTTTTACATTTCCAAACTCCTCGAACCGCCCTGCCTGTTTTGTAGTGTGAATGACATGGTCTGAGTCTGCGCAGGCCCTGCCAAAAGTATTCCAATCAGGGTTATCAGGATGGGAAGCATTTTGTCTTTCTGAAAAATATGGGAACGTCTTTCCCACAGGCTCGTTTGCATCCTGCGCAATCAAAAGTTTTTCAACCATGGCCTTATTGACAAAGGTAAACCGCCCTTCCATATCCTTCGTCCAAATCAGATCGGGCAGGTTATCGGCCATCAGGCGGATCATGTTGTAAAGGGATTTGAAACTCTCCTCGTTCGCGCGCAAGGCCTGTTCCATTTTCTTATTTTCAGTGATGTCACGGGAGACACTTCCCAACCGCCAGCCTTTCTCGGTCTGAATGGAGAATATCCGCTGCTGGATAAAATGCACGGAGCCGTCAGCGTGCTCGAAAGGAGTTTCAACCGTCCTGTGTAAAAAGGATGACTGGCCGCTTTTCAATGTCCCTTGGATCATTTCTTTTGTTTGCCGATATCGCTCCTCTGTCCGTAAATGCTTAAGCATCAAAGTGAATTGCAGGTCCCACAAAAATTGACCCAGTATCGCCTCGCGTTTTCGGCCAGAAATTTCCTCGAGCGCGCTGTTAAATTCGATGACTCGTCCTTCTTCATCTGAAAGAATAATGCCGTCCGCAGATTCGGAGACTACACCATGAAACTTGCTCTCGCTTTCGCGCAGCGCATCTTCCGCAGACTTGCGCTCAGTGACGTCACGGAAGTTGATCACGACCGCCTGCACCCCCGGCTCTGATAGCAGGTTGCTAAAAGTACTTTCCACCCAATGATAAGAACCGTCTCTATGTTGAACCCGATACTCGAGCGTGGGGGTATATTCAGGGTTCTGGATCAAATCGTTCATCTCACTGAGGACAATGGAAATATCATCCGGATGAATAAATTCCATGGGCCTGGTTTCGATGTCAGCATGGTCCCCATAATTGAACATGTCTCTGGCGGAAGGGCTGGCATATTTTGTTTTTCCATCCAGTCCCACCAGGGCAATTCCATCGGGCGCTTTCTCGATCAGCGCCTTGAAATGTCTCTCCGCCTGGCGGGCTGCTTCCTCCGCCTGTTTGCGCTCAGTAATATCACGGACAAGACAAAGAACATTATCGTCCTGATACGCCACGATATGCGCTTCATAGTGGTGCCGTCCATCCGCATGGTCAAGGCCATATTCGAATAATTGACTTTCCCCGCTTTGAACGGCCTGATCCAATTTGGCATTATAGGCTTCAACCATCATGGGAGGCATAACGTCCCGCATATTTTTACCGAGAAACGATTCCGGCGGGGAGTAGAGCAGCTGCTCGCGGGATACACGGTAATCGAGGAAAACACCTTCGTCATCGAGCACGAACATCATATCGGGGATTGCCTCCAGCAAGGCGCGGTTTTTCGCCTCACTGGCACGCAGGGATTCTTCCGCCTGTTTTCGCTCGGTGATGTCGCGTCCCACCGCAATGACCACTTTTTTTCCAAAATATATACCGGGCGTTAACCTGACGTCCTTTGGAAAAATGGAGCCATCCTTTCTGAGTCCCCAAAATTCAAACTCCAATGACTGGCCCTGATAAGCCTGATGAATATATTCCGCAACTTTCGAAAAATCGTTTTTACCAGGGGCGGATAGAAATTCCGGTGTGCGTCCAACAAAATATTCGGGATGGTATCCATACATTTTTTCCGCGCCTGAATTTACTTTCAGGAATATGCCATCCCCATCCAGAATGTACACTGCCTCGGTAATACTGTTGAATATTCCTTCATACGTTGATGTGGAGGTTCGCAGTTGTTCCTCCACCTGCCTTCGCGCCGTCAGCTCCCCCTGCATTTGATGTGAAAGGTGAACGTTTTTCAGACTGATGGCAACCTGTACTGCAAAAGACTCAATGGCGGGAATATCCTCTTCGGCGATCAATGAGCTTGCAACAGTCAACGTTCCCATCATTTTTCCAGCTACGCAAAGGGGCGCAACCACGCTCTGTTCAATTTTCAGCAAACGCGCCAGTTGCCCAGCCAGGGGGATCATAGCCTCTGGAAGCGCCTCAGCAATGGACTGGGATGTCCAGCGGCCGAACTGTCCTTTTCCATTTCGTATTACACTTCCATAGAAACCACCAGGCAGGATCGGAAAACTGTAATCTTTTATCGAGAGACCGGTCAATTTCTCTCCAGCCTTGATCAAGCTCCTGGATAAAGTTGAATAGGAAAATTTCAGGCATTGCCTTTCATCATCCAATGTCAATATGATCACATCATGACCAAGGGATTTGATCTGTTCCCCCACAGCCTGGTAAATCTCATCTGCCGTGTTCGCCTGCTGGACAGACTGCGCCACACGACTGAGCGCCAACAGAAGGTCTCGGCTGCGAGCAGGCCCATCCTGAGGTGAGTCTGTTGTGGATTTTTTCGGTTTCCCTGCAATCATCGGAACCATCCTTGCCAATCGAATTCGTACAATCTCCCCAGAAATCAAACTCTGGTTTGCAAAACATCAAATCAGTTTCAACAGATCATATGGACCCTTAAGGTTTTTACCCGCCACATCCTACATAACAGTAATTCCGAAATTTGCCTATTGATACTATACCCCGCAACTCCCGTCAAGCATACTTGTATGGTTACTGCAAAGTCCAATTACCCGCCGCATATTTCGCTTATTTTAATTTCGCCTTCAAGAACGACCGCAGTTTCGTTTGTTTAATTCCGCCAAGGTCAAATTTACCCGCGCCGATCATGCCGGCAAAACGCCGCAATCCACTCGCAAGCGCGCTGGCAAAAGACTCATCCTTCGGGGCATCATCTTCCAGCCAAAAGCCCAGGATGTGGAGCGTGTTTGTTTTGCGATCAAACTTCGGGTCAAGCCGCGCAACGAGATCATCGCCGTATAGAATCGGCAGCGTGTAATATCCCCAGCGGCGTAGATGCGCAGGCTTATAGACCTCCCATAAATATTCAAAATCGAAAACTTTTTTGGCGCGCCCTCTGGCGCTGACGATTTCCAACGGCGCAAGCAATGTGACTTCCTCTTCCGTGGATGGGCCCAGCGGCCTCCATTTTAAGGGGATATGCCCCGCTTCCAAATCGGACAGATGGGGCTGGTCGCTGTTCAAGATGAGGAATCCATCCTTTGAGCCTTCCACACCCACCCTTGAAACAATGCCTTGTTCAACGAGTTTTGAAACCATCTTCTTGGCGTTTTCACGCGGCACATCCTTATGAAGGTAATAGGAAAGTTCCGTTCCCAGGCCGCTTTCACGCATCATCCCCAAAAAGGCAATGATCTTCCTGCTCATAAATTCTATGGTTTCCTTTTCAGTAGCCGAATAATCGAACTCTGAAGGCACGACCCTTTCCCGCAGGTCATAGATGCGATCAAAGCCCTTGCGATTGGAGATCATCACCTCACCCGTCAACCAGAGATGAAAGAGGGCAACGGAAGTTTCCTTGCGCCCGCGATAGCTCCAGCCTTTTACCTTTGCGCCTTCAAAATCCCTGTTCCCCAGCGGACCGCGCTCACGCAGTTCATTGAGGATGAATTTCAACAATTCCTTTGGAGGGTATTTGAAGGATTCGTAGTTCAATCCCTTTTGTTTGCGATGCTTCATGTGCAAACGCCAATAGGGAAAATCGCTCATGGGGTACATCATTAACCAGCCGCCATAATCGAAGGCTTTGCGATTTGTATACGCCATCTCGTATAGATGCTCCGGTTTGTAATCCAGCACGCGGCCATACATGGCAATATCCTGGCTGCGGGCGACCATCACCAGCGGGTCGAGTTGAAGCGCCTGCATCTGGCGCAAGGCGGATTCGGCGCCGAGCGGCCCTTCGAAACGGCGGCCCGGCCAAAGTCCCTGTTGACCGAGGAGGAAGCGACGATAAGTAAGTTTGGAAATTGTGTCCATAATAAAAAAGAACCGAGGATGATGAGTCCTCGGTCAATTCTCCTGAGAATAATTTATTTACTGACGTTACGCAGTCCAGCCTGTAGCGCGACATTTATGTCGCCCACTTTGCGAGACTGCGAAGCGTCTCGCGTTACCGCGTAAGGTGAGTTATTTAATCGTCACCGAGGGAGGCAATCGCCCGTAATAAACCAAAGACCAGCACGCCGAGTTTAAGTCCTTCGCCGGTGGTAATGGCGGTTTCACGTTCATTCTTTGCGGCGCGGCGGGTAAGGAGCACAGCCGCGGCAATACCGGTGACAGCGCCAAGCAACGCGCCAAACAAAATTGTATTTCGATTGTTCATGGGGTGGTGATCCTTTCAAAAAACGCCTTGATATCTTCAATGAAACTGTCAATGGCGAGGACGGGCTTTGCGACCATGTCTGCGCCGCGAATGATGTAAGCCTTCGCCTTGTGAACATAATCCTGGGCGAGGCCGGTATAGGTAGGCAGGGCGCTCAATGCAAGCGCCATCAAATAAATGAGCCCGATCAGGATCGCGAGAAATATCAAGCCCGCGAGCATGGTGGGAATGATGATCCAGATCGTGGAAACTGCCGCCCAGCGGCCCACATCACCATTTGAATTAAAAGTGACAAAGCTGATCAGCACGATCAAGGCAATCATCAACAATGCGCTGATGGCCACCGGCAGAATGATCTGTGTTGTGCGTTGTTTGCGGTGCTGCAAATATGAATAATGTTCCGGGTGGGGAAGTTGGGCTTTCATTGCTTATATTTTAGCATGAATCAAAAAAGTGACAGTCACCTCGGAGGTGACTGTCACTTCTGTATTTACTAAAAATTATCTTCTATTTCTCAAAAACGTTGGGACATCCAGATCATCGGCATTGATGCTCGGTTGTGACGCGGGTTTTGATTCAGAGGATGATCTGTAATCCACACCAACGTTCACAGATTCGTTCGAGCGGGCAAAAGGCGTATTGGAAGCTGAAACAGGCTTCTCGTTACGGAGGGGGCGTTCCAATGCGCGGCGCGGTACACCAGCGCGTTCAAACCCGGTTGCGATGACCGTACAGCGGATTTCATCGCCCATTTCAGGATCGATAACCGCACCGAAGATCATGTTGACATCCGGGTGAGCGGTTTCGCGAATGATGGCCGCAGCCTGATTGACCTCGAAGAGGGTCATGTTCGAGCCGCCTGTCACGTTGAAAAGCACACCGCGCGCGCCGTCAATGGTGATGTCAAGCAGTTGACTTGAGATGGCCTGCTCAGCCGCAATCTTGGCACGGTCATCACCGGAGCCGCGACCGACTGCCATTAATGCCGCGCCGCCTTCGGACATAATCGCGCGCACATCGGCGAAGTCAAGGTTGATCAAGCCGGGGATGGTGATGAGTTCAGAGATGCCCTGAATGCCCTGATGCAGAACTTCATCCGCCATGCGAAACGCATCCTGCAAGGAGGATTTTTTATCTGCAAGCTGCAACAAACGATCATTCGGAATGGAGATGAGCGTGTGCGCGTGTTCCTTCATTTTGGTCACGCCCGCTTCGGCAGACTGGGAGCGCTTGCCGCCTTCAAAGGTAAACGGACGCGTGACCACACCAATCGTGAGTGCGCCGCTTTCCTTCGCGACCTGCGCGACAATCGGGGCCGCGCCTGTGCCAGTACCACCGCCCATGCCCGCAGTGACGAAGACCATGTCTGCGCCTTTGAGCACGTTGTAGAGTTCATCGGATGATTCTTCGGCGGCTTTGCGTCCGATCTCAGGATCACCGCCAGCGCCAAGTCCGCGCGTGAGCTTGTCGCCAAGCCGCACGCGAATGGGCGCGCGTGAAAGCGTAAGCGCCTGCGCGTCTGTATTGGCGGAAATAAATTCCACGCCTTGAATGCCTTCTTCCATCATACGATTGACGGCGTTCTGGCCGGCACCACCAACGCCGATCACTTTGATGCGGGCGAAGGATTCTGATTGCGGGTTTCTTTTATTCGAGTCCATGAGTTCCTCCTGGCAAAGGATATGCCATATCTTAAACGAGAATGACGAATTTTAAAAGGGTAAAAAGTAGTTGGTTTTGCGATAATAAATCTGGTTATAAAGTAGATAATTTTTCATCGCTTCGGGTTGCGGACTTAAGTCCGCGCTCCAGCATACTAAGGCAATAAACGTTTCATCCAATTTTTGATTGCATCGAAATCCATATTTTTCTCTCCTTTTGATCTGCGGCGTTTATTGTATCCGCTTGAAAGTACCACGTCATGTTCCGTCATGGTGGCAGCCCAGCGCAATAACCCGACACTGGTTGAATATGCGGGCGAGTCGAGTTTATCCACAAGGCCCGTCAGGTTCTCCGGTTGCGCTGTACGCACCGGCATTCCCAATACTTCACTCGCGATCCGTTTAATACCGGGCAATGCAGATGTGCCGCCCGTCAATACCATACCCGCAGGAAGCAGACCATCGTAACCGGAACGTTTGACTTCCTGCATGATCAAACCGAAAGTCTCTTCGATGCGGGCTTCGATGATGTGAGCCAAATCCTGACGATTGATCTTTACATCATGGTCTTCACCAAACGGGCGGATGGAGAAATACTCCTCGCTTCCAACTGCCGACCGAAGGGCGTATCCCTGTTGCTTTTTCACTTCCTCCGCCTGAGACAGTGGAAGGCGCAACCCATGCGCGATATCCTGTGTGACATGGTTGCCGCCAACAGCCAGGACCATCGTATGCCATACGTCACCGTTGACATAGATCGCCAGGTCGGTTGTGCCGCCGCCAATATCGCAGACCGCCGCGCCCATTTGACGTTCCTGTTCGGTCAATACCACTTCCGCCGAAGCGAGCGGATTCAAAACAAATTGCTGAATTTCAACCCCGGCCGCGCCCACGCATTGACGAAGGTTATCCACTGTTGCGGCGGCGGCTGTGATGATGTGAGTTTCCACTTCAAGTTTATAGCCGTGCATTCCAACCGGAGTCCGCACGCCTTCCTGTCCGTCCACTGTCATGCCGCGCTGAATAATGTGGACGATCTCGCGGTCATGCGGAATGGCAACTGCCTGCGCCTGTTCAAGCGCGCGCGATATATCCACGGCATCAATAATTCCGCCGGGCACACCCGTCGCGCCGCGGCTGTTGACGGAGGAAACATGCGCTCCCGCAAGACTGACCAGGGCAGTCGTGATCTCCATACCGGAAGTGCTCTCGGCTTTTTCCACCGAACGCTTTATCGCTTCTGAGGCTGCGGGGAGGTCTACGATAATGCCCTTGCGAATCCCATCCGAAGGCTCAATGCCCACGCCAAGAATGCGAATGGTCTTCTCATCCTCCACCCTGCCAACGAGGGTGCAGACTTTTGTCGTGCCGACATCAATTCCAACTACGATCTCATCCATTTTTATTGTCCATCGTTTGTTGATTGTGGTGACCGGGTCTCGGTCATTCGATAAAACGGCGCATCCGGGTACGCCACACTGATAAATGCCGGAGTTTTTCCGCTTGCCAAAAGTGAGTCAACCAATGATTGATAAACACGCACCTTCAAAGGCATGTCCTGCATACTCGTGCCAAAGAACGCCCTCCAGCCGCGGTTGTCGCTCCACCCAAGCCCATAGCCTGGATCAAAGATCATCGTCGAGTCAGCAGGCACACTCGGCGCAAGAACGAGGATCGCGTCCACCAATTCCTGTTGAAGGTAAGGCGGCGGGCTGAGCGGGTCCGCTGTCGGTGGCGCAACATTCACAGACGGCATCCCCAACCCGTTTACAAGAACGAGACCGTCCACTATTCCACGCGGAAGAAATGCCACGCCCGTTGAATCGATCCAGGTCATGCCGCCGTTCTGCTGCCACAAAATGACGGGCTGGCGCTCGGTCACTGTGACGTAAACATGGTTCGGCAAATAAACTTTTACTTCCGCCGACGATAATTCGGGATAGTTCATCAGCAGGCGGGTCTTTACTTCATCGGGTTGAACCGTGAAAATGGATTGACCCGTTACGCCAAGCACGGAGTTTATTTCCTCCACACTCAGGCGGCTGTTGCCCAGCACGGTGGCGTTTGAAACATGAAGATACGGAAGCGATAATGCAAGATAAACCACAACGCCAAGCAAAAGTGCAATCACAGCCGCGGTGCGCCGCAAGTCCCAACTGAAACGCGGCACGACAACTCCCGGTTTATGTAAACGGGCCTCCGGCAAAACAAACGCAATATTAAAGCGGCGTTTTTTTGTTCCGCGCTTTGGAGTAGCCATCACAGGCCTTGTTGAAATTCGAGAAGTAACAACCGGGGTGGATGACTTCATTGCGCGTTGTTTTGTCTGCTGCAACTCATTTACAGAGCGTTGCGCACGGCGCCGACGCGCATTTTCAGAACGGGATAGTTCGCGTTTTTCGCTCATGCCAGCCTCCGATGCTCGGTGTGATCGCGTTGGGCTTTGCGCTCGAGCGCAAGTTCGATCAGGCGATCAACCAATTGGGCATAGGTCAAGCCGCTGGCTTGCCATAATTTTGGATACATGCTGATGGATGTAAAGCCCGGTAATGTGTTCAATTCGTTCAAGTAGATTTTGTTCGTATCATTATCAAAGAAGAAATCGGCGCGCGCCATGCCTGCGCAGTCAATGGCCTTGTAGGCACGCACAGCATACCCGCGGATTTGATCGCTCACCTCAACAGGTAATTGCGCAGGGATGACAAGCCCGGATGTGCCATCCAAATATTTGGATTCATAGGAATAAAACTCACGGCTCGGCAGGACTTCACCGCAGACAGAGGCCTGTGGGTGTTCATTGCCCAGCACGCTCACTTCGATCTCGCGCACATTTCCGACACCGCATTCCACAACCAGACGGCGGTCATAGCGCGCCGCTTCCATCAAGCCTTCGCCGAGGTCGGAACGCGAATTGCATTTGCTGATGCCGACCGACGAACCAAGATTGGCGGGCTTCGCAAAGAGCGGATACGCCCCCAGCTTTTCAGCCTGCTCGATCACCGCGTTGATATTCTTCTCAACTTCGCTGCGCAGAACAAGGAGTGATTCCACAATTGGAATTCCATTCGCGCGCATCACATCCTTGAAGATGCCTTTATCCATGCCAACCGAGGAACCGGCCACGCCTGCGCCTACGTACGCGACATCTGCGAGTTCAAGCAAACCTTGTATCGTACCGTCTTCGCCGAACGGTCCATGCAGGACTGGGAAGAACACATCAACGTCAGCGAGCTTTTCAAGCATTTCACCGTGATCCGTAATTCGTAATTCGTAAAGCGCGGAATGTGAAGGCTCGCCCGGAAGGACAATGCGATTCAACTTCTCGACGTTTCCCTGCGAAAATGCTTCGAGCGTATTCTCACCATTCAGCCATTCGCCATCGAGCGTGATGCCAACCTGGGTCACTTCATATTTTTCAGGGTCGAGCACCGCAAGCACGGAACGCGCAGACATCAACGAAACATCATGTTCGCCTGAACGGCCGCCGAAGAGCACGGCGACGCGGAGTTTGCGGGTGTGGGATAAAGAGGTTGTCATAATAAGTTCGTAAACGGTAATTGGCGAATGGTAATTACTAATTACCACTTACCAATCGCCCACCAGTTCAACTTCCAGCTCGAGATTAATACCAAATTTTTCATTAACAGTCTTTTGCGCCAGACGGATCAAGGCGCGAACATCTTCGGCCTTCGTCTCACCATGATTGATAAAGAAATTACCATGCACTGTGCTGATCTCAGCGTTACCGATACGCGTCCCTTTCAGACCCGCAACTTCGATCAAACGGCCGGCATGATCGCCCACAGGATTCTTGAACATTGAACCCATGCTCGCACCGGGCGGCTGCGTGGCTTTTCGGCGTTCGCTGAATTCGTTGATTTTAACAGACACTTCTTCCTGACTCGCATTTTTTAATCTCAACATGGCCGAAAGTACTATTGCAGTTTCATGATTGCGTTTCAATATACTGGTGCGATATCCATACTGCATTTGTTCAACTGAAAACTTTTCACGGCCATTCCTTGTCAACACATCGGCCCAGATCAAATTTTTGGACATATCGCCATCGAACGCGCCAGCATTTCCATACACCGCGCCGCCAACTGTACCAGGGACTGTCGCCGCCCATTCCAAACCTGACAATCCTTTGGACGCGCAGCGATTCGCCAGATTGCTGATGACGACTCCCGCTTCACACCAGACCGTGGGCTGGGCGCCGCTTTCGAACCGCACTTCCTTCGCCCGATTCAAAACCACCACCCCGCGCACACCTTTGTCACTGACCAGCACATTCGAGCCGCCGCCCAGTACATGATAAGGTATTCCGCGTTCCCAGAGTACCGTTATTACATCCATTAATTCAGTAGCAGATTTGACCATAACCAAAACGTCCGCCGGGCCGCCGATTCGCGCGGATGTATACGGCGCAAGGGAGACATCCTCCTGCACAGCATCGCCAAACTGAAGGCGCAGCACATCAACGGGGGTCGCGGACATGGTCATAACCATCTCGAATTACTTTCTCTGCTCCAAATATTCGATGATCTTTATCAACGATTTCACTTTGATCTGTTCTTCCTGTTTAATAACTTTCTCAAGCGCTGATTCCAAAGCCATTCTGTTTGCGCGTTCTTCCATTGCGTGGACCAAAACCATTTTCAAAGGCGGGAGCGCGATCACTTCAAACACCGGTATCTGACTCATTTTTCCTTCAAGCATGATGCACCTCACAACCTCTTTAAAATATCGGCACTGATCTGGTTGGCATCGCCGGCTGAAAGGACAAGTACAACGTCGCCGCTGCGAAGATTTTTGAGCAGGTATTTTGTCGTCTCTTCGAGAGAGCCGGTATAACGCGCGGATGAATGTGGCATGGCGCTCACCACCTCGGCGGAGGAAAATTCCTGTTTGGCTTCACGCGAGGCATAAATTTCTGTAACGAGCACTTCATTCGCATCGCTGAAAGCGCGCGAGAATTCAAAGAAGAGAATTTGCGTGCGCGAATATGTATGCGGCTGCCAGACCGCCCAAATATGGCGGCCCGGATAACGCGCCTTTGCGCCCGCAAGCGTGGCGCGGATCTCTGTGGGATGATGGGCATAATCATCGATGACAGTCACGCCTTTACGCTCACCGCGTATCTCAAAGCGGCGGCCGGTACCGGTGAAATCACTCAATGCTGCCGCTGCTTTTTGAAGGGACAGGCCCAGCGTGGCGGCGACAGATAAGGTAGCAAGCGCATTGCGCACATTATGTTCGCCCGGCACCTGCAAGGAAACATGCAATACAGAAGCCGATGACGGACCCACATTTGTCATTGCGGAAAAATCGAATCCGCCGCGCAGATTGGGCTTTAGCGAACGCGCCTGTATCCACTGCGGACTGTTGATGGTCATCTCGCTTTGCAGGCTGTAGGAAATCACATTCATTCCTTTGCGGCGGGCATGGCTGAGCAGGCTCACAGCGCCTTCATCATCGGAGCAGGCAATAAACGCGCCATCCGAGGGAAGCAATTCCACAAAACTTTTGAAGGCGGAAAACATATCTTCGAATTTTGGATAGCAATCCGGGTGATCGTGCTCCAGATTCGTCACAACCTCGATGCGCGGCTTGAGCCCCAGGAACATGCGGTCGTATTCATCGGCTTCAATGACGAAGAGATCGCCCTTCCCGGCATGTGCGTTGACCTTCAAATTATTCAACGTCCCACCCACAATAAAGGATGGGTCGCGCCCCATCGCATATAACATCCATGCGATCATGGCGGTCGTTGTCGTTTTACCGTGTGTGCCGGCAACAGCAATTCCTGTTTTCCTGGCCATTAATTGACCGAGAAAATCTGCGCGTTTGTAGACAGGGATGCCTGCCCGTATCGCAGCGTCAACTTCGGGATTGTCATCTGCTATGGCGGAGGAGCGGATGACCATCTCTGCGCCGGCCACATTGCGTGGATGATGCCCGATGTAAACGCTGACGCCATCATTTTGAAGATCCACCGCGAATTGCGAGAGTTCGCGGTCTGAGCCAGTCACTTCATATCCGCTTTCTTTAAGCAGACGCGCGATGGCAGAAAGCCCCGAACCGCCAATGCCGATGAAGTGAACGCGTGTCATGTTAGTCTTCCAGTCTCTTTGTTGTTAGCCTGATAGTCTCTTCGTCATTGCGAGGGCGTCAGCCCGAAGCAATCCCTGCATCATGGCAGGAGATTGCTTCGTCGCGAAGAACAAGAACGCTCCTCGCAACGACATATTAGATGTACACCACAATAATAAATATCAAAACGATGATGACGGCAAAATAAATGCCGGGCTCACCCAGCAAACGCGGCGGCATATATTTCATCATGATTTCAACAGCCTGGGCCACTGCCTGATCCGTTGCCGGGCTGATGACATTTCGATAGGGATAGTTTGCCAT
>JACRBH010000087.1 GCA_016234535.1 Chloroflexota bacterium | reverse complement strand
TGCTGCGGCAGACCGTAAATGAGATCAAGATTTAAATTGTCAAAGCCTGCTTTTCGCGCAGTGGATACGGCTTCGATGACGGTGAAGAAATCGTGGATGCGTTCAAGCATCCGCAGTTCTTCGGTGTTGGCTGATTGCACGCCAAAGCTGATGCGGTTGATGCCTGCTGCGCGGATCGCGTTTAGCTTGTCGGGTGAGATCGTGCCCGGGTTGGCTTCGATGCTGATCTCCGCGTCGGCTGTAAATGTAAAGGCGGCGCGCAATGCCTTTAGTACAGAATCAAATTGCGGCGCGGAAAGAAGCGAAGGGGTCCCGCCTCCGAAGAAAATCGTGTGAATAGTCGAGTGGTCGCGTGGCCGCCTGGCCGAGTATCCAACAAAATTGATTTCGTTGATGAGTGCGTTGATGTAGGCAGGGATCGAATCTTCCTGCCCGGCGTAGGTGTTGAAGTCGCAGTAGGCGCAGCGGTGTTTGCAGAAGGGGATGTGGACGTAGATGGAAGTGTTTCCCATAAAATGGAGTATAGCATGAGTATATCTGGTGGTTGTGAAAATTTTTTCGGCATATCTGGCGCTTGACATTTTAGAACATGGGTTCTAAAATGTAACTATCGTTATCCACTTTATTAGAAGGAGAAACCCATGTCCAAGAGAAATGTTGTCCATGTTGAGATACCAGCCGCAAATTTGGAAGGTGCTGGTAAGTTCTATTCTGATCTGTTTGGTTGGAAAATCCAGCATGTGCCCGAAATGAATTACACCATGTGGGAAGCGGAAGATCATACGGGCGGGGGCTTTCCCATAGTCTCTGCGGATAACCCTGCGGGACAGGTGCTGGTCTACATTGACAGCGATGATATTGAGTCTGATTTGAAGAAAGTGGAAAAACTCGGCGGCACGGTGCTTCATCAGAAGACTGAAATTACCGGATTTGGTTGGTTCGGAATTTTCAAAGACCCGACAGGAAACGTGCTGGGGTTGTATACGGGTATGAAGCAAGACTAAATAAGTGAGGTTGCCATGAAGGAGTCCGTCACGACTTTTTTGACCGTGCCGGCTGCGCAGGTGATGTGTGTGGAAAGAGCAAGGTATGAGGTTGTGAGACATTCGATTCTTAAGAACCTGTATGCATATGGGCCGCTGACGCACGAACAACTTGGCGCGCTCGTGGAAAACCATTTGAAATTGAAACTCAACGATCTGGCGGCATGGCACTACATTGTTGTTGAGCAGGATTTGGAATTGCGCGGTGAAATCCGGCCTGTGCCGGATTCAAGCCCGCAGCTGATCGAAATCAATTTGTGATTGTCGTGTATGCAAAATACTTTTGAGGTATCATCTCAAAAAAAAGTAACCGTCCCGAAGGTTTTCTACACATTGAGTTAGTTTTTCGCAAAACCTTCGGGACGGTACACAAACGCCCCAATTTATTGAGAAGATACCTTTTGAGGTTATACTGAATTTGCATGCAACCCAAAAAAATTTAGAAATTTAATTAGCGAGGAGCACAATATGAGTGGAGTACGGGTATTAGTCGGCACACATAAGGGGGCGTTTATCCTGACATCGGATGCAAAGCGCAAAAAATGGAATGTCAGCGGCCCGCATTTTGCGGGTTGGGAGGTCTATCACATGAACGGATCGCCCGTTGATCCGAATCGGCTGTACGCATCACAATCTACGGGTTGGTTTGGTCAGGTGATTCAGCGTTCCAATGACGGCGGCGCGACATGGGAGCCAGTCGGCAATAAGTTTGCCTATGATGGCGTGCCCGGTACGCATCTGTGGTATGACGGCACGCAGCATCCCTGGGAATTCAAACGTGTCTGGCGTCTTGAACCGTCGCTGACTGACCCAGATACGGTCTACGCTGGTGTGGAAGATGCGGCTTTATTCCGCTCCACAGATGGCGGGCAAACATGGAATGAACTTCCCGGACTGCGCGAAGCGAAGGGACATCTCTGGCAGCCGGGCGCCGGCGGAATGTGCCTGCACACGATCATTCTTGACCCGAGCAATGCTCAGCGAATTTATATCGCGATCTCCGCTGCTGGCGCGTTCCGCACCGATGATGGCGGTGTGACCTGGCTTCCAATTAATCAAGGACTCAAATCCCCTGGCGAACTCCCCGGCGAAAGTGCAGAGGTCGGTCACTGCGTTCATAACATTGCGATGCATCCTTCGCGTCCGGGCGTGTTATTCATGCAGAAACATTGGGATGTGATGCGCAGCGATAATGCCGGTGACTTGTGGACTGAGGTCAGCGGTAACCTGCCAACTGATTTTGGATTTCCAATTGCAGTCCATGCGCATGAGCCAAATACCATTTATGTCGTTCCCATCAAGAGTGACTCGGAACATTTTCCGCCCGATGGCAAACTGCGCGTCTATCGCAGCCGTACAGGCGGGGACAAGTGGGAGGCGCTGACCAAAGGCCTGCCGCAAAGTGATTGCTATGTAAATATTCTGCGCAGCGCATTGGCTGTTGATACGCTCGACTCATGCGGAATTTATTTCGGCACCACAGGCGGACAGGTGTACGCATCCTCTGACTCCGGCGACAGTTGGTTGCCCATCGTCAGCAATCTGCCTGCCGTGTTATCGGTCGAAGTGCAGACGTTGCCATGATCCGCGTTGTGCTGCCGCATCACCTGCGGGCGTTGGCGCAAGTCGGCAAAGAGGTTGAGATTCATATCGAAGGGCTGGCAACTCAAGGCGCGATTCTTAATGCGCTTGAGTTGCAGTATCCCATGCTGCGTGGAACGATCCGCGATCAGGTTACTAAGGAACGCCGGCCTTTTATCCGCTTCTTCGCTTGCGGAGAAGAT
>JACRBH010000001.1 GCA_016234535.1 Chloroflexota bacterium | reverse complement strand
GAGGCGGTGTGTAATCTGCTGCAAAACGCGTAGGCCGCACCGGTGTGGCGATGGGTGTTGGCGCAGGGCGGACCAGCCAGAACAATAAAGCAAATCCCGCAACCAGAATGAACATAAAGATCGGGACAATGCCAAGCCGTGTCCGCGGTTTCCTCGGTTTCGACATGTCAATTGCGGCGAGTCTGTCTTCGAGCGGGAGCAGGTCCTGGGCAATAAGATTTGGCTGGGGTGGAGGCAGGAATTCCCAGGCGTTGAGAATCTCTGTCGTGACAGGGGCAGTTGTCGGCGCGGCGCGAAGCGGAATTTCATCCACTGAAAGGTGAGCGGCCAACGCAAGCGATGACAGCAGTTCAGTCGTGGTCTTGAGCCGGTCTTCCGGCTTTTTGCGAAGCGCCCAAAGGATCATGCGCGAAAAATGATCGGGAACTTTTTTGTTGATCGAAATCGGCGCGGGCGGCGTTTGTTCCTGAAGCGCCTTGTGAATTGTTTCGCTCGACTTTGGTTCCGGCTTGCCGTTGATCCATGCGCCTGTGACGAGTTCATAAAGCAAAACGGTAAGCGCGTATGTGTCTGCTGCGGGGCTGAGCGGTTGGCCGCCGAGCTGCTCCGGTGAAATATAGTGCTGCGGGTATTTGTTGATCCTGCGCGCGGCCTGCCTGCCAGCGGGCTGTGCCATGCCAATTCCGCCAAGGATAATTTCACCGCGTTGGTTGATATGAATTAATTCAGGCGCGAGGTGGAGGTGTAAAAGATTTTGCCTGTGCAGCGCTTCGAGCGCATTACAAATGGCTTTGATATAAATAAGCGCTTCGCTTACGCTGATGGGGGTGCGGCTGAGAACTTCGCGCAGGGATGGCCCGTCCACCCAATCTTCAAGCAAGAAGGCATCTGTGGGTGTTTGAAAGAGACCAAGATATGGCGCGATATTCGGGTGCGAAATGTTTCGTAATCTGGCGGATTCGATCTCTTTTAGTAATTCTGCGTTTTCAGAGATGATTTTTGGCAGGAGCGTTAAAGCAAGAAGTTTGTTGCTTTGCGTGTCGGTGGCGCGATACAGGTCACCGAGCGGCGTGAGCGCTATGAATTCTTCGATGCGATAGTGTGTGAGAAGCGTCTGGCCTGATAATGATGAAGCCATGTAACTACTCTGGTTTCGCCCTGAGTAATTGATTGGACGATGGTGATGAACACATCTGGAGGAGGATGAATTTCTACAGCGCCCAGGCCAGCATCAAGCCAAAGATGGCTGCGATCAACCCGATATGCAGAAATAAATTCGTTATTGCAAGGAAACTGCCGGGGAAAATGAACTGGATCAACAAGTTGACGAGGATCATAAGCAAGCCGAGAATGGGGAGCAGGCCCTTGCGGTGCGCGAGATATTCAGATAATCGATCTAAAAATTTCGAGATCATACTTCCTCCAGATCATCTTCTTCATCGTTGATTTCGAGAGTTTGTTCGGCTGGAATTTGCGCGATGTGCCAGGGGGCATATTGAGCGAGCAGTCTGCCGGGGATGCGTCCCTGCATAACCACGCCGCCGCGCTCGTGCTCCACACGTTCCACTTGTCCCAGTTCGTGAAAGAGGGAAATCAAAGCGCCCTGTTTGTAGGGAAGGCGCACATGGATGGAGGTATACGCTTCGAATAATTCCTCCCGCATCAAATGCAGCAGGTCAGTGATTCCTGTCCCTGCCAGTGCGGAAATGGAAACGGACTTGGGGAAAGCCTTCAAAATTTCGCGGGCGTTTTCAGGGTTGCGCAGCAGGTCGGCTTTGTTCAGCGCGGTGATCATGGGGATGTGACTCGCGTCAATTTCCTCCAAGGTTTCCTGCACTGCCTGGAATTGATTGAGCGCGTTGGGGTGTGAAATGTCCACCACGTGCAAAAGCAGATCTGCTTCTGCGATCTCTTCAAGTGTGGCGTGGAAGGCTGCGATCAATGACGTGGGAAGCTTTTGAATGAAACCGACTGTGTCGGTAATCAAAGCCAGATCATCGCCGGGCAATTGGACGCGGCGCGTCGTTGGGTCCAGCGTTGCAAATAATTGATTGGCGACAAGCACTTCCGATTTTGCAAGTCGATTGAGCAAAGTGGATTTACCGGCATTGGTGTAGCCAACAATTGCCACGGTTGGGATGCGCGAGCGTTTGCGTTGCGCGCGATAACGGGTGCGATGCGCCTCCACTTTTTCAAGCTCGTGCTTGATATGCGAGATGCGTTTGCGGATGGCGCGTTTGTCCACTTCGAGCTGGGTTTCGCCGGGGCCGCGCAGACCAACTCCGCCTGTAGAACCGGCTCGACCACCGCCGCCGCCAGCCTGTCGCTCAAGGTGAGTCCAGGCGCGGGTGAGGCGCGGCAGGTTGTATTCGTATTGCGCGAGTTCAACCTGCAACATGCCTTCGCTGGTGTGCGCGTGCTGTGCAAAGATATCGAGGATAAGCGCGGTGCGGTCCAGCACGCGGATGTTGGGGCTGACGGCTTTTTCCAGTTCGCGCTGGTGGCGCGGAGAGAGTTCATCATCGAAGATGATCACGTCGGCTAGGGTCTCTTCGGCTAATGCCTTTAATTCTTCCACTTTGCCGGGGCCGATATAGGTGACTACATGCGGGCGGTCGAGTTTTTGGGTGAGTTCGCCGACTACATCCACGCCGGCAGTGTCTGCCAGCAGGGCGAGTTCTGCGAGTGAGTCTTCAAGAGCGAGCAATTGTTTTCTCTCGCGCAAATCCACGCCGACGAGAAAGGCGCGTTCACGCGGAGGTATTGTTGGTTGGGGAATTTTCTTTGCCACTGATTTCCGTTTCCGATTCTGGTTTGACTGTTTCTAATTGACCGAATATTTTTGCGATATGCGGGTCGCTTGCCTCGGTGCGCGTAGGCAGGAGGATGTGAAAGGTTGAGCCGTTCAATTTTACTTCGTCATAACCTTTCGATTCAACCCATATCGTACCGCCATGCGCTTCGATGATGCCGCGCGCGATAGGCAGGCCCAGGCCCGGGCCGCCGCCTTTGAACTTTGTCTTGCCGCTGGAATGCAGGTCAGCGCGGCCCAGTTGACCGAACTTCTCGAAGATGATGGCCTGGTGCTCCGCCGAAATGCCGATGCCTGTGTCGGTGATGACGATCTCAACGAAGCCGGGCAGCAGGCGTCCGTTAATGGTGATCGTGCCTTTGTCGGGTGTGAATTTGATCGCGTTCATCACAACGTTGTACAGCGCCTGATAGATACGTTCCGAGTCGCCGTAGATCAGCAGGTCATCCCCGGTGAATGAATTGATGATCATGGATTGCCTGCGCTCGGCGACGATCTTGCTAAGTTCACTTTGTAATAAGTTTAGAAGCTGCGTGACCCACAACGGCTGGAAGTTAAGGGTGAGCAGGTTGTTATCGATCATGGAGACATCGATCATGTCGTCAATGATGTGGCGCAGGCGATGAATGCCCGTATCCACGCCTTTCAAAAAGGTCTGTATTTGCGACTGACCAGCTTGCTCGACAGTGTCGGCCATCATGGCGGTGTACCCTTCGATGAGGGTGAGCGGGGTCTTCAATTCATGCGCCGCGACAGAAATAAAATTGGATTTGTTACGGTCGAGCTGTTGAAGTTTTTCCTGCACCTGACCGAGTTCGTTGGCAATGTGCGCCACGCGGGTTTCCATTTCATAGCGCACGACCACGCTCAAACTGTGCGCGTAAATTGGGATAACCGCCGCGAGCAAATCAAGCGCTTCCTTTTCTTCCAGATGTTCGCGCGCCACTTCGATGTTGAGAGCGATCATGCGGTTCATGACGAAAGAGACGAAATAGTCGCCCTGATCCAGATTCGTTTCGGTGGGGGCGTGTCCCCAATCGTACAGGATCGGGTCGAGCCAGGCGGTATCACCCGTCATGACAGTTTGTTCGAGCAATTCGTAGAAACGTTCAAGCTGTTCCACAAAACCAACGCGGACACCTTCACCGCTCGCCAGTTCGCGAGAGATGCGCTCCACCCACGGGGTGTGTATTTTTTGAAGCGAGTCCTGTAATCCCATCGAGTTAAGTTTACGCCCTGTTTAGTCTTTTGAACATGTTCTAACGCGGAGTCCAACGACTCCAGTCGTTGGATATCAAAAGTCAGGAGACTTTTGACTCCTATTGCACAGGCTTCTCCACAATCCAATGCCACAACGTATCGCCGACGGCTTGAAGGCTTTCGGCAGAGACTTTGTCGGCGGTGTCGCCTGTGGTGTGCCAGTATGGATAGTCAAAATCAATGATGTCCACTGCGGGCAGGCCAGCTTCAAGGAAGGGTGTGTGATCGTCTTCCATGCTGTATTTTTCCTCGTTGATGAACTTATCGTCATAGCCTAGTCTTGCGGCAGTCGACCAGATCTCGGTGCGGATGGCGACGTTGGAATTCCGCTCGAGGTAGATATTCAAGTCTGCGTCGCCGATCATATCCACGATGACAACTGCTTCAGGCCGAACGGGGATTTCTTCGGCGAAGGCGCGCGAACCTAAAATCCAATCCCAGCCCGCGATGCTGCCCTGATCTTCAGTGTCGAAAAATACCAGCCAAACAGGGACTGTGTCTTTTGGTAATGAGCGCGCCACCTCAAGCAAAACGGCAACACCCGACGCACCGTCATTTGCCCCGGGGACAGGTTCCCCGCGTTTCGAAAGATCGGGGTCTTGATCTGAAAAGAAGCGTGTATCGTAATGCGCCCCAAGGATGATCTGTGGGGCATCCTCGTTTCTCTTGGCGATGATGTTGTAAATGGGACGTCCCATGCGTTCCGATTCGTGGATTTCAACCACCCAGCCCGCAGACTCCAATTCAGATTGAATCCATGCGCGGATTTGAGTATGTCCCTCCGAGCCAGGCGTGCGCGGACCAAAGCCTTCCTGCGTTTGCACGTCTGCATAGGCGCGGGAACCTTTGAATGAAACAGGTTCAGGCTCATCCATCAGGAATGCCCACGTATACCACCCGATGGCAAGGGTGAAGAGGAGCCCGATCAAGATCAGGTAAATGAATGCTGCGCGTTTGGTCATGTTGGTTTATCCAAATAATTTTGTACATGTCGTTGCGAGGCGGTGCTCTTCCGCCGAAGCAACCTCCTCGTTATTGGGAGATTGCTTCGGGCGAAGAACACACCTGCCCTGGCGGGCGGTGCCAGGGAGAGCGCCCTCGCAACGACATGATGATAGGTTACTCAACCACTGAAGTATTCTTGTAACACCTTTGCCGCTCTATCTGCATACAACTGCCCGCGTTCGCGTTTGCCGATTCTTTTTTCAAGAGTCAGCGCAGGTAAAATGCCGAAGTTGGCTTTCATTGGTTGGAAGTCTTTCAAATCGGCGTGAGTGATGTAGTGACAGAGTGCGCCAAGCATGGTTTCCTGCGGCAGTGTGATGAGCGGTTTCCCGCCAAGCAATCGCGCAGCATTGACTCCCGCCAGTAGGCCTGTGGCAATGTTGCCCATATAACCTTCCACGCCTGTGATCTGACCCGCAAAGAAAAGGTCATCGCGTGTGATGTGCTGCAGGGTGGGGCGCAGGAGTTTTGGAGAGGCGATGAACGTGTTGCGATGCATTTGTCCGTAGCGCTCGAACTCGGCATTCTCCAGCCCGGGGATCATGCGCAAGACTCGCTTTTGTTCGGGGAATTTTAGATTGGTCTGGAAGCCGACGAGATTATATAGACTGCCGGCAAGGTTATCCTGCCGAAGCTGGACAACTGCATAAGAACCCCGACCAGTTCTCGGGTCGCGCAGACCGACTGGCCGCATGGGACCGTATGCCAGCGAGTCGACTCCTCTTTCGGCGATGATCTCAACGGGCAGACATCCTTCAAAGAATTGACCCGCCTTCACTCCTGCGCGAATTGCTTCTTCAAATGAACGCAGTTCGATGCGCTCGGCGCTTTTTAGGGCTTCCACAAACGCGTAATACTCCTCGTGCGTGAACGGACAGTTGATGTAATCACCTTCATTTTGCTCACCCTTGCCGTAACGCGAGGCGCGGAAGGCGATATTCATGTTGATCGAGTCGACATGAACAATGGGCGCAATCGCGTCGAAGAAGAAGAGATGCTCTTCGCCGCTGAGTTTCGCAATGGACTGCGACAGGCTCTCCGAAGTGAGCGGCCCGCTTGCGACGATGACGGGCGTTTGCGGAATCTCCTTCATCTCTGCACGGATGATTTCAATGTTGGGATGGCTTTCTATTTTCTGCGTCACCAGATGCGCGAAGGCCTCACGGTCAACGGCCAGTGCCGCGCCCGCAGGCAGGGCAGACGCTTCGGCGCAATCCAGAAGCATGGAGTTCAATTGCCTGAGTTCGTTTTTCAAAACGCCAGAAGCGCGGTCGGGGAGGTTGGAGCCAAGCGAGTTCGAGCAGACCAGTTCCGCCAGGTCGCCGCTGAGATGCGCGCCTGTTGGGTTCGCTGGCCGCATTTCGTACAGCTTGACTTTGAATCCGCTTTGAGCAACTTGCCAGGCGGCTTCACTTCCAGCCAGTCCGCCGCCGATGATTGTTAAGTCAGTCATTTAAGTATTTTACCATTCGAGGGTAAAGTATAATTTGCTTCAATAACTATGCAGACTGAAATAGGTATTGAGACACAAGATGAATTGGGTGCGTTGTTGCTTTTTGTGCTGGATAGGGCGTTTAGGGGAGAGTTGTGACCCCCTTCCCGTCCTTCCCCCAAATCCAAAGTGCGGATTTAGGGGAAGGGGAATTGAGAGTTTGAATGAAACGAGAGATAATCAACACGAAAGTTCAAGTGCGGTTGGTGGCGCTGCGGGAGTTGCTGTCCGCTACGGGGGAGGAGTTGTCAGCGCTGTTACCGTCCGTGCTGGATAGGGCGTTTAAGGGTGAATTATGATTATGTCGTTGCGAGACGGTGATCTTCCGTCGAAGCAATCCCCTGTTACAGGTGGAGATTGCTTCGCAAAGTGCGCTCGCAATGACACGCAAACGGCGTCCCACGGGGATGCTTCGCAATCCGTGCTGGATAAAGCCATCGAAAGCGAACTATGAAAATAGATTTGGATGCCGTCATTACCTGTCCGCAATGTGGGTTTGCCAAGCATGAGCAAATGCCACCCGATACCTGAGTGATCTTTTATCAATGTGCCAGTTGTGGCGCAGTATTACGCCCAAAGGCAGGAGATTGCTGTGTCTATTGCTCGTATTCTGATAAGCATTGCCCGTCGAAACAGAAGGAGTTGAGTGAATTATGATGGCGAAGGTCAACGCGCTGCGAGAGTTGTGAGATCGCAAACGAAGAACAACCTTTTATTTTGAAGCACGGGCACTACGGTTTGGAATCAAGGGCGGGAAGAAAACGGGAAGCGATAATTGATCCTGGTTTGGATGCAGCCTTTGTGGAAGGCGACAGTCACTTACACTGCCGCCTTCCGATAAAACCATGTTTCGAAAAGAAACACGGTGGCTGGGATCGAACCTGACATGCGCGCATGATCGATACAGGCAAGAAATTCTTCCCTATTTCGACGCGCGGATCGTCACGCCCAGGGTACCGAATTCAGCAGCATCCGAGTGTTGGGGGGCACCACTGAACACGTCCTTGCCCCAAATCACCTCAATATTTTTGAAGCCAGCAGCGGCGATCTTTCGCTCCAGTTGGGCTTTGAGTAACCCCCCGGCAATGCATCCAGTCCACAATGTGACATCGCTCCTGGCATCCTTCGGAACCGGCTTCTGAAGGGCAATGTCGGCGATCTGCAGACGTCCACCCGGTTTCAGAACACGAAACATCTCCAGCAGCGCCGCCTCCTTGTCTGGCACAAGGTTAAGCACGCCATTGGAAATGATCGCATTTGCCCACTCATCCTCAACCGGCAAGGACTCGAGATAACCCTCTCGAAATTCCACATTTGTCACTCCTGATGCGAGTGCATTGCACCCTGCTTTCGCGACCATCTCTGATGTCATATCGACGCCAATGACATGACCGTCTGGTCCCACCATATACGCAGCGATTAAGCTATCGGTGCCTGATCCACTCCCACAATCGACAACGTGTTCCCCCGGCTTTAGTTCACCCAGGCTGAACGGATTGCCTGTCCCTGCCATCGACTCGATTGCGCCAGGCGGAAGCATATCGAGCCATTCATCGCGATAACCTATAATACCTGCGAGTTTGCGGCCCGTATGGAAGTGGAAGCCGCGCTCAGGGTTATTTGCAACCACTGAATATTCCTCGCGTATGGATGCCCGCAGTTCATCGAGATCGACATCGAGACCCTGAATCACTGTCTTGCTCATAATAAATTCTCCTCTGAGTATTGAATTATTTCTTCGGATGATATCAAGGAGGATGGGAGGGTTTAGCTCCCACCCGTTGAAGGTTTTACGCTTTCAGGCTGACCGTCACAGGAACAGGGTTGCGGATGATATCCAACACCGGCGATGTTTTCTGGACGTAATTGCACAACTCCACGATCTTCTCATGCGGCGCATCGCTCTGGACCCGATAGGTCAGGCGGATGCCTTCATAACCTGGGCGAACTTCTTCAGAGAGCCCAAGGAAGGCGCGTAAATCCAAATCACCTTCCAGGTCGAAGCTCAGGCCCTTGACGTTAATTCCCTGTGCCGCGGCATTGTAGATGAAACCGACAGCCAGGCAGGATGCCAGGGAGTGCAGAACAGCCTCGACCGCGTTCGGGGCGGAATTATTGCTGAGCAGCACGGGAGGCTCATCCCCATCCAGGATGAATGGCTTCCCGCGGGAGGTATCCTCCTGGCCCGCTCCATAAAATCCCTGGATACTGGTCTGGGAATGACCACCGTCGATCCATTCGTTGTGCGCCCGAAATTGGAAACGAGCGAGATCGGGGTTCTGCTTGATGGCATTTACCGTAGCCACTAACTGCTCTATATTCACGCCATTGACAAGGGTTGAAGTTTGGGTATTCATAGTTTTGCTCCTTTTGTTTATTCTCCAAGCATAAGCAAAAGTATGGTAAATGTCTTCACTCGAAAGAATGGAAACAAGAATGGAAAAAGCCTGCCGATTATGGTAGGATGGCTCAATACAACTCGGTATGTATGAGTATCCTCCTATAAGACGAATGTATGGAAGACAAAGCGCCATTACCTGATCAATTGAACCAGCGCGAGCAAGAGATATTGACGCGGTTGTCTGGTGGGCTATCTGATCAGCAGATCGCCGATGAACTGTTCCTGAGCTTGCATACGGTGAAATGGTACAATCGCCAGATTTACAGCAAGCTGGGTGTTGGCAGCCGGACACAGGCCATTACCAGGGCCAGAGCATTGGGGCTTGTGAGCGCGAATAATATTATTGCTCCTTCTTCTTCTTCTTCGCAGGTAAGCGATCAACCACCGCTGGCGGAACGGCGGAAGGTGGAGCACCGCATCTCTTTCACCACCAGCTTCGATGCGACTCGCATTGCTTTTGCTATTGCCGGGAGCGGACCACCATTAGTCAAGGTGGCCAATTATATGAGTCACGTTGAGCGTGATTGGGATAGTCCCGTCTGGGTACACTGGCTGGAGGAATTGACGCGCAGCCATACCCTGATCTACTACGATGAACGCGGCTCGGGACTATCAGATTGGGACGCTGAAAACGTATCGTTTGAAGCGTGGGTGCGCGATCTCGAAGCAGTGGTGGACGCCAACGGCCTTCAACAGTTTCCACTCTTTGGAATGTCGCAGGGTGGTGCTGTTGCCGTGGCGTATGCTGCCCGTCATCCGGACAAGGTCACCCACTTGATCGTGCATGGCGGTTATGCACGCGGTTGGTTGAAGCGAAGCTTAACGGAGGCGCAGATTGAAGAAGAACAGTTGATGATTGGCTTGATGCGCGTTGGATGGGGACGAGAGAATCCCGCCTTTCGCCAGGTTTTCGCGCTGCAGCTGTTTCCCGAAGCAACAACTGAACAACTACGCGCTCTGGAAGATCAGATGCGCATTTCGGTTTCTCCGAACAACGCCGTGCGATTGGAGAGTGAAATGCATCGCATCGATGTCCGCGATTTTGCACGTCAAATCACAGTCCCAACGCTGATTTTGCATTCACGGGCAGATGAAGCCGTCCCCTTTGAAGAAGGGCGTCTGCTCGCATCACTGATTCCCAGGGCTCAATTTGTCGCGCTGGAGAGTAAGAATCACCTGTTGACCGAACAGGAAGCCGCCTGGTCGAAATTCGTGGCGGCTGTGCGCGGTTTTCTTGGTGAGGATCAGTAAGAGCAGTATGGGAGCCCCACACAAAGGAGTGATATTGCAGTCCGCTACGAGGGAGGAGTTGCGCCCATTCCGCGGAGCGGGGCGGACGTTGTTACCTTCCCCAAAGTGGATGCTATCCGTGCTGGATAGGGCGTTCAAGGGAGAGTTATGATGATGGAGAGAAACCGTCCACGAATAAGACCACGAATATTCGAATGGCTGGCGGCGCTGCGGGAGTTACAGTCCGCTACGGGGGAGGAGTTGTCTGCGCTGCTGCCGTCCGTGCTGGATAGGGCGTTTAAAGGAGAGCTTTAGCCCCCTCTGTCCTTCGGACATCTCCCCCAAATACGACGATAGTGCTGTCGGATTTGGGGGAGAACATGGAATTGAGATTTTTTATGAACACCGAAAGCATAGCTAAGATTTTGATTTCAAACGCAACCGTCCCTCCCCAATTTCGACGTGCTCTCCGTCGCAATTGGGGAGGTTAGGAGGGGAAGAAATGCCGCGCCCGCCCAGAAGCAACTCAAAAACCAGAACCCACGCCATCGAATTGCGAAAAGAACTCACTCCCGCCGAAGGGAAACTGTGGTCGCGGATTCGCAACGATCAACTTGGAGTCAACTTTCGGAGACAACATGCTATTGGAAATTACGTTCCAGAT
>JACRBH010000085.1 GCA_016234535.1 Chloroflexota bacterium | reverse complement strand
GCGACAGCGAGATTGAGCACTGAATAATGCCAAGACGATCAAAGAAACCCACCTCACAGAGAAAAAATATATTGCGAGGATTGTTATTTTTGAATGCCATCCTCTGGTTTGTCTATTGCATTTATATCTACTACGACATGGAAATTGTCAACCACAATGGGGCTTCGGCATATATTGCGGCCATCTTTCTTTTCGTTATGGCAACATCCATGTTTATCAGCGGAGTCGTGCTCGGCAGACAGCCGAAACGCGTATTTTATCCAACGCTTGTATTGATTGTTCTCAATACAATATTTTCTCTTATGAATCTGTCCGACCTTTTGTACCTGGTCGCTTTTGTTGTTGACGCCGTCATCATCTCGTTATTACTCTCTCTTCGGAAGGAATATCTTTCCATCCCATGAAACAATTCGCTTCATACATCAAGTATTTATTTTTCGTCATAGCCACGGCGTTGATATTTTTGGCCGCAGGTTCCTTCATGCGCGTGAATAAAAACCCAGATATGCTTATTGTATATGCCGTATACGCCATGCTGATGCTTGGTGACGCTCTTGCGATGCTGATCTGCGGGTTATACATCGACAGAAAAACGAAATCAGTATTTTGGTTCGCGATAATCATCCTTGGGCTCAACATCTTCCTGACCATTTTCGATCAATTCGGGTTGATTGATCTCATCTTCGTGTTATTGAATCTCGTCACCCTCGCACCATTGCTTGTTCTTCGCAAGGAATTTCTCCCTCAATGAAACAAACGATTAAGTCCATTCTGCCGACTCCCGTGATTCAATTTGCGCGCAACACATATGACTCGTTTCGACGCATCCCCCAACTTCCTGCCGCATATTTTCATCCCTGGCGGCGCGAGAGCATTCGCCGTCTGGCCGAACTCAAGGATATACACAAAGGCAAGCGCGCCTTCATCATCGGCAATGGGCCGAGCCTCAAGCAAACTGACCTGTCCAAGCTCAAAAACGAGATCACCTTCGGGATGAATCGCATTTACGTCATCTTCCCCGAACTCGGATTTCATACAACATATTACTCAGCCACCAACGATCTTGTGATCGAACAATTTCACGACGACATTCTCGCGCTTCCCATGCCGAAATTTTTAGCGTGGCGCTCGCGTCGTCACTTTTCAGCACAAATACCAATTACCCAATTACCGACATTCCTTTACACCTCCTACACCGGCCCGCGCTTTTCGCCTGATGTCCGCGGACGCGTTTGGGAAAGTGCCACCGTCACCAACGTTACGCTTCAACTCGCATTTCACATGGGCTTCGAGCAGGTCATCCTGATCGGCGTGGATCATAATTTCGCTTCCAAGGGCGAGGCGAACAAAACCGTTGTCTCGCAGGGCGATGACCCAAATCATGTCGCGCCCAATTATTTTGGCAAAGGCGTCCGCTGGCAATTGCCCGACCTCGACACCTCTGAGATCGGTTATGCCTTCGCGCGTGACGCGTACAAAAAAGCAGGCCGTGAAGTTTTGGATGCGACCGTCGGCGGCAAGCTGACCATCTTCCCCAAAGTCGACTACAATTCGCTCTTCAAATGATGAAAACCCCGCTTCAAACCCGACCTGCAAACTGGTTCATCCTCTTTATCATTCTCCTCACTTTGGGCGGACTCCTCCGCCTGCTTGACATTACCGACCCTCCATTGGATTTTCACCCATCGCGCCAGCTTCGTAACACACTTGTAGCGCGTGATATTTATTACTCCATACTTCCATCCGCAACAACTGAACAACGCGAGCTTGCTCACTCTTTTGCAAGTTCAGTTGGAAGATACGAACCGCCAGTGACCGAATCAATTGTGGCGGTTACCTATTTTTTCACCGGCGGCGAGAACATTGCGTCCGCCCGCGTATGGGAGACTCTCTTCTGGCTGCTGGCTGGCATCGCTTTATTTGATCTCATGCGACGCGCAGTTTCACCGTGGGCGGCACTGATCGGGCTGGCGTATTATCTTGTCCTGCCCTTTTCAGTGGAAGCAAGCCGCTCCTTCCAGCCAGACCCGTTAATGACATCCGCATTCGTCATTGGAATTTATTTTCTGTATCGTTGGTCTGAAGAGCAAACGTGGAAGTGGGCAATCCTGGCGGGCATCTTCCTCGGCCTCGCAACGTTTGTAAAAATCGTGATCGCATTCTTTGCGGGGACGGCTGCAATCGCGTTGGTTTTATTCACTCTCAAAAAAGCATTTTGGAAATCGAAGCAAGTCTGGGCAATGGCGGCGATCATGATTCTGCCTGCGCTTCTATTTTATGTGCTTCTAAATCAGGGCCGCTCCACTGAATATTTTTTAAGTTGGACTGTGGCGCTTATCAAACTCATTACGAGCACAGACTTCTATACCAAATGGCTTGCGTTTCTCGGCCAGTTATTTGGCCTGACCATGATCTTCCTCAGCATCGCAGGGACATTCCTTGTAAATCCGCGTTTGCGCTGGCTGTTGATCAGTTTATGGGCCGGATATTTGCTGTACGGACTCACGCTTCCGTTCCAGATGTACACGCACAGTTATTACCATATTCAACTGATCCCCATCGTTGCGCTGGGATTGGCCGCGGCGTTGAATCCGCTCATTGAAAGCGCGGCAGACCGGGGCGGAGTCGGACGCGCGGGCTTCATCGCCGTGATCGTGGCTGTGATCGGATTCCAAGCCTGGGTGTCGCGATCCGTTTTGGTTGCAGAAAGTTTTCATCATGAACCGCCGTTCTGGCAGCAGGTCGGTGAGGCAATTCCCGCCGACGCGAAGGTGATCGGGCTTACTCAGGACTATGGTTTTCGCCTGATGGTTTATGGCTGGCGCAAAGTGGCGCTCTGGCCGTATGTTACGGAACTGGCCGAGGTGCGCAACGGCACTGTGGATTTCGCCGACCGCTTCGATGAGTTGACCGCAGGCAGGGATTATTTTTTGGTGACATCCTTCGGCCAGTTGGATAAACAACCTTCACTGAAAAAACTGCTCGATGCATATCCCATCGCAGGTGAAGGGGATGGGTATGTGTTGTATGATCTAAATCCATGACTCTTGTTTCAATCATCACCCCATCTTTCAATCAGGCATCCTATCTTGAGCAGACGATGTTATCTGTGTTGAATCAGGATTATCCGCGCATTGAATATATTGTCATTGATGGCGCTTCAACAGATAACAGTGTTGAGATCATAAGGAAGTATGCAGACCGACTCACCTATTGGGTTTCGGAAAAAGACAACGGTCAGGCGGATGCGATCAACAAAGGGTTTGCACACGCGACTGGCGATGTGATTGCATGGCTGAATTCGGATGATTATTATCTGGCGGGCGCAGTTTCTTCCGTGGTAAAAATATTTGAAGAGAATCCAGATGTTCTGCTCGTATACGGGGATATGCTCGCCGTGGATGAACATGGAAAGACCTTCAACACATTGAATTACAAACAACTGACCCTGGAAGACCTGCTGTGCTTTCAAATCATCGGACAGCCTGCCGTGTTCATGCGGCGCTCTGCGCTGGTAAATCTCAAACTCGATTCCACCTTCCACTTTCTACTCGATCATTTTCTGTGGATTCAAATTGCCCGGCGCGGGGACATTTTTCACATTCCTCAAACCTGGGCTTCGGCGCGCTATCACGCCGAAGCGAAGAACCGCGCCAAAGCGGCCGAGTTTGGGCGCGAGGCATTTCGTATTTTGGAAAATGTAAAACGGGATAAAAATCTTGCACCAATACTCGCACATATAGATCGCCGCGCGCGCGCATCCGCTCACCGCGTGGATGCGCGTTACCTGCTCGATGGCGGTCAGCCTGCGGCGTCATTATCCGCATGGATGCGTGCGCTGATCATTCATCCGCCCACTGCTTTGGCGCGGACGAATCTTTTTATCTCGGCTATTTTGAATTTACTTGGCTTGGGGAATTTGCGGAAAGTGATTTTGAAAAGACGGGGAGAACGGCATCAAAAATAATGGATGTCCTTGAGGTAATCAGGCATTAAGGGACACAAATATCCTCAGAATATTCATATACAGTCCACGAGTCGATATCTTTCGCGGTGCAGTAATGAGATTGCAAGTAGGATATCTTCGTGTCTATTTCCGCGGTACGGATTGGGAAGTCATACATGGGAGTTGGAGAAAGTGTATTGATTATCAACTGCGGGCGGTGTTGAATTACGTCATCTAAAAATTCGATAATTAACCTTTCATCCACATATCCCTCCCGACGCAGCGGATGTTGATACGAAAAGCGGGACGGGCTTTTTCGCAGCGTTTCATAATTGACGAAAGTTTCAGCGCCCCACATCAAGACATAATCATCCGGGGATGTGGCCTCTTTTATGTAATTGATCACAGCTTCTTTTTTGTTAAATTTTCTGTAGGTATAAAGCTGGTCCATGTAATTATCAAACGAACCTTGCGCAAATACAGCCAGGAGGCCCAGTGCGGCAACATATTTGACAATATTCGGGATTTTCCAGGTTGATATCAGGAAAACGAAAGCCCAGGCGGTGAACCCTGTCAGCAGGGCAAGGACCGGGAGCAGGGTCATGTAATAATGAGGGAAAGTGTTTTTGGAAATTCCGATCAGGGCCAATTCAACTGGAAGGTCGATCAGCCCAACCAAAAGCAGTGACCGAAATTTATCTGTCAATTTTTTATTAAAAAGGAGGTGCCCGATTGCAATGGCGTATCCTATTATGGAGAACTGGAGCAGCCCGGCCCGAGTCAGTGGGCGTAGCCCGCTGGTAGCAGAACTCAATCGGGATGCCATATCGTATTCATCAAGTGATGAGTAGAAATAATTGTATTTGAATGCAGCGCTCCAAAATTGTGGGAATGCTCCCTGAGCGCCAAAGAAAATCAAAATAATGATAAAGACCGTCAAACCACCAAAGGAAATAAGAGATAACTCCCGAAACCACTGCCTTATTTGAGCGAGTGTTAATTTCCGAAGGAGCAGGGAAATAGCAATTGCGATCCAAATCCCAACTGCAGTTTGCTTGGTAAAAAAGGCGATTGCGCCTGTCAGGCCGATCAGGAAAAAGCGCCAGCCGTCGGGTTGGTCTGAATCGTAAACGAGCCACAATGCAAAAAATTGTAGTGGAAGGGTGTATTCAGTTGTAAAATTCCCTCCTTGAAGAATGGGCACAAGGGATAATAGCCAGAGCAACAAACTGAATATGGCCGGAAAAATTCCGAAGGCTTTCTTAATAAGTTGGAACCCAATCAATGCCGCAAAAAAGAGGGAGGAAAGTTCGAGCAGCCAGACGCCCCAGCGTGAATTATTTGTGATAAACAAGCCCAATGCGTTAATGTAAAAAATGACCGGCGGCTTATGGTCCCAGATATCGCGATATGGCAGTCCGCCATTCAAAATACGCCATCCCATATAAAGGAACACACCGGAGTCCTTGTAGGGTAACGGCAAATTCAACGGGCTTGCAGGCAATAAAACACATAACGCGCCGAATAAAACAAGAAGTTTTTCCCATGTTTTGTCTATGATATTTCCAATCGTTTTCATTTTTCAGCGTAAATTCCTCTTAAAAAAGATGCTCCCTGGAAATCAAACCGGGAAATGATCGAGTTTTCCCGGCCAAAAGTATACCAAACGGATTCACATTCAAAAGTGGTCTCGTTGAGTTGAACACTGACTAGTGGTATGTTCGATAAGTAATTTAACATAGTCGTTGCACATTAATAAGCCCTATACTTCTCATACAAATTCTTTTAAGGAGTTATGTATGAGGAGGCGAAAACCAAAAACTATCAAGCTACCTCGCGTTGATCAGCG
>JACRBH010000090.1 GCA_016234535.1 Chloroflexota bacterium | reverse complement strand
CTGACGGTTTGGCGGCTCCAGTATTAACTGCGCGCTGAGCGCAATGAAAAGCGCCAGCATCGAGCGCCACGGAAAATAGGAAACACGCGCCGGTTCTTCGGGCTTTTGCTCTTCATCCACATGCAGCGCAACTTCATCTGCAAGGGTCTGGTTCAATTCGGCGCGGCGGCGCGCATCCCATAGCGAGCGGATGAAATTAAAGAACGAAGCCCAATCTTTGGTGACGGACTTGTATAAGTCAAGAACGGAGGGTTCCTGCTGGGATTCTTTATCTTGTAATTCGGGGTTTGGGAATTGGGAATCGTTGCTCATTCAACAATGCTCTTTATATTTTTTTTGCTATTACCAAAATACTCTCGCCCCACGTCATTGGCAGAAATACAATTCCTGTAATGGCCTGGATCCCGCCCAGCGAGCCGAAGAATAATTTTTGAATTTGTCTTGGCACAAAGCGGACGTATGGCACATCCCAGAAACCATCTGAAAAAACGCGCTTCAATTCAAAACCTGCGTTTTGAATCAGCGTCAGCCATTCCTGTGGCTGTTTCAATGAAATATGAGTCGGGTCCTGATAGCCGATCCACTTTTCACCTTTCCACGGTTTGAGTTTCGAGCCGAGATTCGGCGTGGCGAGGATCAACGTTCCGCCCTTTTCAGTGATACGTCCAATTTCATTGATCGCTTTTTCGGGATTCGGCAAATGCTCCACGATATGTTTGATGATGACCACGTTGAAAGAGTTATTGGTAAATGGTAATTCCTGCGCTGATGCGGTTTGCAAGGATGATTTGTTGACCACAGTTTTGGATTGTTTCACCGCCCAATGATTCAGGTCGATACCGACCGTTTCAAACGTATCTTCGAGCTGGGCAACCAAATGCCCCATGCCTGATCCCACCTCGAGCAGGCGCGCTCCGCGCTGGCCGTATCGCCGCGCGAGCATGGCAAAGAATCGATTAGACCACCAATACATGCTGTATTTGGCGAAGGTGATGTTGGCGTACGTGTGAGAGGAGAAATATTTTTCGTCGAAGGACATGGGAGTGGGTACACAGTATACAGGTACACAGGTTTTACGAGTTTACGTGTTTCCCTGTGTACGTGTCTACGTATTTACCTCTTCCTCGCTATATAAAATGTAAACGTCCCATTTGCAATTGGCTCTGGAGAAGTATATTTTTTTACAAAACTTTTTGTGAGGGCCAAATTCCATTCGGTGCGTGAGATGATCCATTTGCCCGTTAATACCCGCGCAACGACAGACGGGACGCCGAAATAATGTCCCCATTCTAACACGCGCATCGCGGAGGGTGAAAAGTAATGCCACCAGCGTTCCAGTTTGAACCCTGCGCGTTCAAGGCGCTTTTCCCAAACATCAGGCTCGTCTGCATGAGAAACGCGCGAAATCTTGCGGAACCATTCGGTGTAGCCTTTGCCCAAAACTTTTGAAATGGACAGTTCGCTTAAGTACCTCGTGTTCGGCACACAGAAATAGAAAGGCGCGTTAGGTTTTAGAACACGCGCTGTTTCTTTTAGCACATCATCAATGTGCGGGATGTGTTCCAAAACAGAATTGCTGAATCCGCTGGAGAAGTGATTCGAAGGAAAGGGCGTCTGCGCACCATCGGCTTCCACCAATGATTTATACGCGCCGAATTTCTTCGCCTCATGAATGGGAGCATGCCAGGGGTCGAGTCCCACATCCAGTTTTTGATCGAAAGTCAAGGAAGCAAAATGACCGTCGCCGCAGCCCACATCATAGATCGGCGCGGGCAGGGGCAGGTCTTGATAATATCCGCTCTCTATCGCGCGCAGAAATGCGCGGAAGTAAGGCAGGTCACGGAGTTGTAAATATAGAAAATCCTTTGATTTACGATTACTCATCGTTTCATTAACCTTTGAAATAATTTTTCATACTCCTGCGCGACAGAATCGGGGTCATAGGATTTCTTGATTGATTCAATGTCGCCACTATATTTCTTCGGATCATTCAATACGCCGAGAATTGATTCTGCCAAAGAAGCGGAATCTCCAATTTGAGAGACAATCCCCATCCCATGCATTTGGACAGGTCTTCGAACTCCGGGCAAAGCAGACGGAACACTTGGCGCGCCGTTCATCATTGCTTCGATCTGAACGAGACCAAAGGCCTCAGTCGAATTGAGCGAGGGCACAGTCAACACATTCAGGTTGGGATAGAAGGCCGCCATTTGAACTGGGTCGAGATTGCCGAGGAAGGTCCAATGTCCCTGCTGTTCGTATTCACGGATGCGCGGCATGAGCCGGTCTGAATAGGCTTGTTCACCCATTACGTTTTGATAGGTTCCGGCGAATAACACCTGTGCCTTCGGGTATTTTTTCAGAATGATGGGGAGCGCATCGAGTAAAACTTCCACGCCTTTTTCGGCGGCGAGACGGGCCGCCATGCCGATGACCGGCCTGCGTTCATCAATGTGATGTTCGCGCGCGAAAGCGGAAACAGCTTCCGGCGTGGGAACAGGCAATTCGACCGGAGGCAGGATCGGGGTCAGTTTTGATGCGTAGCGTGAGAGGTAGGGCGAATTATCCGCATAGTCCTGTGTATAGGTGACGATATGATTCGCGAGTCGTCCCGCCATGTTGTTTTGAAAATCCACGACAGCATTTACCAAACGATTGAACCAGGTGCGTGTGAGGAAAAGGTCGCAATGGTATGTGAGTACGGCGGGCTTGCCAAACAGGCGCGCGCGGAGGGCAACCCCGGGCGCGTCGAATTGCGGCAGGTGCAGTTGAACAACATCATGCTGTGCGACAAGTTTCGTGGCAACCCAGCCAAATGTCGGCGCGATGACACCCTTGCTGATACGCGCCGCAACCGGGATGCGGATCACTTTTACGCCATCCATACTCTCTTCGCGCGGAAGGGACGGGTCATACTGCGTGGTCATCACGGTCACTTGATGCCCGCGTTTGGCGAAGGCGCGCGCGAGGCGCTCGGCGTAAATGGTCAGCCCGCTGGTGTGTGGACGATAATAGGTGAGAACGGTGAGAATTTTCATAAAGCGGAAAGATTATACACCACGAAAACTTACCCTCATTGCGGAACGGTTTGTGGTAGCAATTCTCATTATGACGCTGAACTTCGCGTGTCGCTGCGAGGCGCTTTTGGTTTTTGCCGAAGCAGTCTCCTTATAACTGGGGGATTGCTTCGGGCTACCGCCCTCGCAAAGACATACTGAGAATTGCCGGGTTTGTGGTTTAATAGGGCACTGATCTGGCAGGAAAATATATTTTCAAAAGGAAAAGAATATGGCAACAAAAAATACAAACCAACCCAAAACGGATAGCGAAGCGATTGCAACTACAAACTGGAAATTTCTTTTTAAATGGCTTTTTATTCTCGGTGGACTTGCCGCCGGCATATTAAACGCGCTGGTGACAAATGATGTGATTACTGTTGACGATCAATATTCATATATCGTAACGGCACTGATGACCATCGGCGTCATTGTGGGAATTTTCTACTTTGATTCTGATGACCTGATCAATATCGGTTTGCGCTTTATGATCCTGGGCGGGGCAGCCGGCACCATCGGCGGTTTCTATAAGATCGGCGCCTATCTTGCGCCGTTCTTCCTGGGCTTTTCCTATTATCTTGGTACGATTGTTTTGACATTGCTCGTTGTTTATTTTGTAAAGAAATACATTTTGAACAAGTAGGGGCGACCCTTCAAGTTTGATCAGATAGGCTGGCTCCCAACGGGCGGGTCGCCTCTGCGGCAAAATGAAACAAAAAGAACCGCCATGATTTTATGGCGGTTCTTTTGATTTAACTCACCTTACGCGAAACGTCCCGAAGGTTCTCGTAAATCAAGCGAGTCTGCTGCCCAAACCTTCGGGACGGTGCGTAACATCAGTGATTTAAAACAATTTCTGATTTTCCTTCACCCATTCGAACAATTTCTGCACACCCTCTTCCACGTTGATCTTCGGCCTCCAGCCCAATTCCTTTTCGGCCTTGGCAATATCCGCATAAAAGACTCTCTGGTCACCGGGGCGCCAATCACCGCGCGCCACTTCGATGGATTCGCCAATCAGCCGCTCCAGCCTCGGGCCGAACTCCGCCCAGATCGACATCACGTTATCCGGGCCGCCGCCCATGTTGTAGACCTGCCCTGCAGAGACATTAATTTTTTCAATCGCAAGATCATATCCATTCAACAGGTCATCCACATATAAAATATCGCGCACCTGTTTTCCGTCGCCATAAATCGTGATGCCCCGTCTCATCACCGCAGCAATGATGAACCACGCCACCCAGCCCTGATCCTCGATGCCAAATTGACGCGGCCCATAAATGCAGGACTGACGGAAGACGATGGACTGTAGACCGTACATTCTCGCATAATCACGCACGTACTGATCGCCCGTGCCTTTTGAACAGCCATACGGTGAATGAAAATCCAAAGGCTGAGTCTCGGGGCAGCCGTTTACCAGATCCTTGTAACGCCAGCGCGTGGGTTCCTCGAACAGCTCCACATCCTCCATGCCGCCGTATACTTTGTTCGTGGACGCATAAATAAAAATCGGATTTCTTTCAGACAGACGCGCGGCCTCCAACACATTGAACGTGCCCAACGCATTGGATTCAAAATCGTCTCTGGGATTGATTACGGATGTCGTCACTGCGACTTGACCGGCCAGATGCACGATCACATCCGCGCCTTTGGCTGCTTCGGCGATCCTATCGGCATCACGCACATCCCCGACAATGACATCGAACGCAGCCTCCCCGAATTCCTGCTTCAACCAATCCAGGTTGCGGGGAGCGCCAGCGCGCGCGAAGTTGTCATAGATGGTGACCTTCTCGCCGCGCTTCAATAGGCGATGAACGTAATTCGAACCGATAAACCCGGCGCCGCCGGTGATTAGATAATTTTTTGACATGGCATCTCCACATGTCATTGCGAGGAGGGTGCTCTTCCCGACGAAGCAACCTCCGACTCGATAAGGGGATTGCTTCGTCGCTCCGCTCCTCGCAACGACATAATTTGTTATTCTTCTTTCTTCCTGAAATTCAAAATTTGTCGATACACACCTGAAAGGGTCTGTCCTTCGCGCATGAGGCCAATGCTGCCGAGTACACCGCTGGTGAGATAGTTGTACATGTGGGCCGTTAGCGCCGCCGCCAGCGCGGTGGATTGATCACCGCCGAGCAGGGTCAGTGCGCCTGCAATTGCGCCTTCGAAGGTTCCGACACCTCCGGGCAGGGCAGGAATAGCCCCGCCAAATGCCGCTGCGCCAAGAACAAAGAATATCCAATGCGGCTGCGCCTGTGGGAAGAATGCGCGCGTAATCAGATAATAGACCACCAGCGCCACAAACCAGTTGAGCGTCATCCAAAACATAAAGCGCAGGAAGAGCCAGCCGTCAGTTAACACGCCAAGGCCGCTTAAAAATGATTCCAGAAAACTACCACCCAATTTTTGCACGGCGGGCCAGCGCTTGCTGAATTTGTGAAATACATCCAGGGCCCATTGGCGGTTGCGCGCCAGCACATACATCATGACAATCCCAAAGATCATGAGGCCGCCGACGATATAACCGATCTTCTCCGATCCCTGGGTATCAGACACATAGGTCAACCCGATGATCAAAAATGCGGCGGAAAACACCAAATCCACCACGCGCTCGATCACGATGGTTGGCAATATTTCGCTAAATGTCAGCTCTGATTTTCGGCTGAGCAGAAAAACGCGCCCGACTTCCCCGAGGCGGAAGGGGAGAAATGCGTTCAGCAGATATCCTTCACATGCGGCAAACAAGACATCTACATATTTCGGTTTGTCACGCAGCAAGGTCTGCCAAACTTTGGCGCGATTACACATCCACACGAAGGATAAGACTGCCGATACGGCCAGGAGGCGATAATCCGCCGTGCGGATGGAATTCCACATGGTTTGGAAATCGACAAAATATAGAATGGCAGCGATCAGTACGATGCTGATGAGCGCGCCGGGGAGCCAGCGTTTAATATCTTTCATTTTTTTTTTTACCACGAAGGGTCACAAAGGTACACAAAGGGAAAAAGGTTTAAACCTTTGTGTACCTTTGTGTTCTTGGTGGTTAAGAATTTAATCATCATCCAACTTCAAGACAGCCATGAAGGCATCCTGCGGGATTTCCACACTGCCGACCATCTTCATGCGCTTCTTGCCCTTCTTTTGTTTCTCGAGCAATTTCTTCTTACGGGAAATATCGCCGCCGTAACATTTTGCGAGAACGTCCTTGCGCGTGGCTTTGACATTCGCGCGCGAAATGATACGTCCGCCGGATGCGGCTTGCACGGCGACATCGAACAACTGGCGCGGAATCAATTCCTTGAGTTTGGTGATGAGGCGTTGACCTTTATGGAACGCATCCTTCTCATGGACAATTGCCGCGAGCGCATCCACTGGCTCGCCGTTGACGAGGATCTCCAGTTTCTGCAATTTGTCCGCGCGGTATTCGAGGAATTGATAATCGAGCGAGGCATAGCCTTTGGTGCGTGACTTCAACGAATCGAAGAAATCAATAATGATCTCAGAGAGCGGAATTTCGAAATCTAATTGCACACGATGAGGCGCGGGATATTCCTGTTGTTTGAAAATGCCACGGCGTTTTGTGACCAACTCCATAATGGGACCATAATAATCAGTGGGCGTGATGATTTCGATATTCATCCACGGTTCGCGGACTTCGACGATCTTGCTGGGGTCGGGTAATTCGGCGGGAGAATCCACGGTTACAACTTTATCGCCGATCATCAAGACTTCATATTCAACGGATGGCGCGGTGAAAAGCACATCCAGATCATATTCACGTTCGATGCGTTCCTGAATGATTTCCATGTGGAACAAGCCGAGGAAACCAGCGCGGAATCCAAAGCCCAATGCCTGCGAGGTTTCAGGCTGGAAGGTCAATGAAGCGTCGTTGAGTTGCAGTTTATCGAGCGACTCGCGCAGGGTGGTGTAATCGTCCGCTTCAACGGGGTAGATGCCAGCGAACACCATCGGCTTGGGGACGTGGTACCCAGGCAAGGGTTCTTCGGCAGGCGCGGATGCGAGCGTGATCGTATCTCCCACGCGGCATTCATGCACGGTCTTGAATCCAGTAGCGATATATCCCACTTCGCCAGAGCCAAGCGTTTCCACAGGCTGCATGCCAGGGACGAAGATGCCAATTTCAACGGGACGCAGATCGAGTTTGGTAGCCAACATGCGCAGCACATCGGTGGACTTGATCTTGCCTTCCATGATGCGGACATACGCGATGACGCCTTTATAAGAATCATAATGCGCGTCAAAGATCAGCGCGCGGACGGGTTTATTATCCACATCTTTTGGAGGCGGCACACGTTTGACGATCTCCTCAAGGATTTGCTCAATGTTGATACCCTCTTTGGCGGAGACACGCAGAACCGCATCAGGGTCGACCCCGAGCAGGGAGCCTACATCCTCAGCCACTTCGTCGGGACGGGCTGAGGGGAGATCAATTTTATTGATAACAGGGACAATTGTCAGGTCGGCATCGAGCGCCTGATAAAGGTTCGCCAATGTCTGGGCTTCGATCCCCTGAGTCGCATCCACTACAAGGATTGCGCCTTCACAGGCTTTCAACGCGCGGCTGACTTCGTAGCCGAAGTCCACGTGCCCGGGCGTGTCGATCAGGTTCATCTCATAGCGTTGATTGGCTTGTGAAGTGTAAAACATGCGCACAGCGGAGGACTTGATCGTGACGCCTTTTTCGCGTTCGAGGTCCATGCTGTCGAGCGCCTGCTCGGTCATGTCGCGCTCAGAGATGGCGCCTGTTAATTGAAGTAGGCGGTCTGCAAGCGTGGATTTGCCATGGTCAACATGGGCGATGATACAGAAGTTACGGATATGGTCGGTCATATGCGGTGCAAAGTATAACCGAAATCAAATCAGAACAAGTTAGTTTGGCATCAATGTAAAATCGTTGCTATAATCTCATTCATAGAATTCATTGAAAACAGCATTTCAAACTATTGGCGACAATAAGTAGTGTTAAATGGAATCAGAAGAAAACAAACACGAAATTATCCTTTCTAAAGAGACCAAAAGTCTGACTATTTTTTCTTCTACGGGGTTGATTTCTCGGGGACAAAAATTGGCAGATTTGGTATTACTCAAAAGCCCTCTCTTAACTAAAATTGAAGGAATTTTATTAGCAAAGTTTTCTGAAATAAGCCATAAAAATGAAAAGTATCCTCTTTACCTTAAGATTGAGCTTGCCATTGCTTTATTGGAAATTCGAAACAAGTCCACAGAAACCTGGGCAATCAATATTCTTAATGAAGAACAAGAAAAGCCAGAGGAGGAAGGATATCAAGACTCAATTTTGCGCCAAAAAAATCAACTTCTTCAAGTAATTTCGAAACTTGGGAAACATAAAACCGTCTCAGAATATATATTAGGGAAAATCAAAACTTCTTGGGATGGCACAAACTTTCTCGATTTGTTTGGTTGGAGTTTTATTTTTTTCTCAGACAACCAAATGGATGAATTAATTGAGCTTTTCAGTAATGCCGATGATATTAGTAAAATTAAAATTATTGAAACGTTTCGAAACTCGGGACGAAAACAAGAAAAAATTATTTCCTATCTTCAAGGAATAGCTCAAAACGACGCTAAAGTTTGGCTAAAAATCATGGCATGTGATGCGCTAATTAATCTTGGACAGACCATCGTCGCAAAAAACGCCCTCATTCCAATTTTAAGAGATAAAAGTCCTTTCAACGAGGATGCCAGAATTTTACTAGCACTGATTGAAAACAATAAAGAAAAATCGGCACAAGCCATAAAAATACTTCGAGAAAAAATCCAAAAAGAAACGAGTATATATTGGTTGCAAAAATATATTTCGTATTTATCAAAGTTGGGAGAAAAAGAACTCGCAGTGTCCTTACTGTTAGATGTATTAACCTCACTAGTGGTATGTTCGATAAGTAATTTAACATAGTCGTTGCACATTAATAAGCCCTATACTTCTCATACAAATTCTTTTAAGGAGTTATGTATGAGGAGGCGAAAACCAAAAACTATCAAGCTACCTCGCGTTGATCAGCG
>JACRBH010000089.1 GCA_016234535.1 Chloroflexota bacterium | reverse complement strand
TTTTGAGATTCCAGATCAAAGAAGACAAGGTTCATGATTCACCATTAAGTCCTTTCGCAAATTCAGCCCGCGCAAAAGCCAAAGCCTGCTCTCGATTCTCGATTTTTCCCGCGGCTTGATTCTCGCGGATGGCTTCCAAAATTTGACCAACCGCAGGCCCAGGTTTGAGTCCCAATTCCTTCATCAACTCGTTCCCATCCATCAGACGCGGCGGGGCAATGATTTCTTGCGGCCGTTCCCAATAACTTTCGAGCAGGATGCGAGCTACATCGAGGTAGGCGTTCCACATTTCAATTGTTAACGCATGGACACGCGTAGCGCGTACATCTGCCAGCCCAAGCAAAACCAGATCCACGCCCCCTTCCCCGCTATCACGGAAGAAACGATAGATGGCTTTGCGTGATGGTGTTTGATTATCATTCTGCACGCGGTCGGCAAAGGAATGAATCCGCATGTGATTCTTGATGATGACTCGCAGACGATCAATTTCATCGTTGCTCAAGTTGAATGAGCGCGCACGCTCCGCAGCAACATCAGCGCCCCTGACATCATGATCGAAAAAACGAATGCGGCCAGATTCTTCAACAGTTTTCGTCTCAGGCTTGCTTACATCGTGATAAAGCGCGGCGAAGAAAAGCAGCGAACGCAGTGACCGATCCACGTTAAGCGGTTTGGCAAAGTGTGCTGCAATTTGTTCGCGGTACCTTCCAAGGCGCAGAGTGAGCAGCCCGGTGAACATGTCATTTGTTTTCTCAGCATCGTAGCCAACGCGCAGGGAAGAAATGATTTGATCAAGATAATCCAGCACGGCGAGCGTATGCGTCCACACTTCGTACATGTGCGGCTCGGATTGCTCCACACCTTTCATGGAGGCCAACTCAGGCATGATCTGCTGAAGCACGCCGAGCATTTCCAGCGCGCGCATGGACGCATCAGGCTTCGGACCTTTGAGGATTTTGAAGACTTCATCGCGCAGACGTTCAGGAGAAACGCGTCCAAGCTGACCTGCGGCCTGTTTCATTAAATCCCGGGTATTTTTCTCAATTTTGAATTCGAAGGCCGCGGCCTGACGTATCGCGCGCAAAATGCGGACAGGGTCGTCTGATAATGATGTCGTTGAACAGGCGCGGATCAGTTTCTGGCGCAAGTCATTTCCGCCTTCCAGCGGGTCAATGATCGTTTCATCGCGCAGGTTGTAGGCCATTGCGTTGATCGTGAAATCGCGGGCGCGCAAATCTTCTTCAAGACTTGCGCCGCGATAGACTGCAAAATCCAGAAAGATGCGCGAGCCATCTTCGTTGATAACTACGATACGTCCTGTATCTCTTTCATCATCCAGGGGGACAAAATCCGCGTTGAGGGCGTTGGCAACTTTTCGAGCGAGGGAAATGCCATTCGATGGCACAGCAAAATCAAGGTCGGGTGAGATGCGGGAAATCAAAAGGTCACGCACCGCGCCGCCGACGAGGTAAATTTCCTGGTCGGCAGGTAAAACATCAAGTATTTTTTCCACCAAAGGAGGGAGAATAAAAGAGGCGGGCATGAAAACAATCTCTGGTTTTTCTTTATGGCGGCTATGCTGTGAAGCGCGCAAAGCCTGATCCGGCGTGCCGCCCTGCGCCACTACTTTCCCATGAACGCGGGCAACCCAACGACCAGCATAAGGTGAGCGATGTTGAGATGATTCGTCGTTCATTTCAATCAAGGGTCAGGCGGGCGGTTTATATTTATCCAGGTCAACAACGCCGACGAAAGTTAGGTTGCGATAATATTCATCGAGGTCAAGGCCGTAGCCGAATACAAATTTATTCGGAATGGTGAAGCCAAGATAATGAATTGGGACGTGTGCTTCGCGGCGTTCGGGCTTATCCAGCAAGGCGCAGACTTTGAGGGTTTTCGGCTGACGGGTCTCGAGCATATCAAGAACGGAAGCTATTGTATGTCCGCTGTCAACGATGTCTTCGATTAGAAGAACATCCTTGCCGCGAATGTCGGTTTGCAGGTCAAGTGTCACGCGGGCGGAGCCGGTTGATTCACGTTTGCCTGCGCCATAAGAAGAGACAGCCATGAAGTCCATCATGTGCGGCGAGGTGATATTTCGGCTGAGGTCAACCATGAAAGGCACACCACCGCGCAGAATGCAGATGAGCAATAGATCGCCATCAGGATAATCCGCGCTGATCTGCGCCCCAAGTTCCTTAATTCGCGCCTGCAATGGTTCTGCTTCTATTAATACTTCAGCCAATACGTCTTTATAATTTTGCATGTAGTTAGTTCCTAACTGAATTATGTCGTTGCGAGGGCGCTCTCCCCGGCACCGCCCGCCAGGGCAGGTGTGTTCTTTGCCCGAAGCAATCCCCAACGATTAGGAGATTGCTTCGTCGGGAAGAACGCCCTCCTCGCAACGACATCAAACTACTTGGGGACTTCGTGGTGCTGCCTGCAACGCGCCTCGTACATTTCAGATGCGCCAACAATCACAACTGGGTCATCGTAACGGGCAGGTTTACCATTGACCAATCTTTGCGTGCGTGAGGCGTCATTTCCGCATACCATGCAAATCGCGTGGAGCTTGGCAACATTTTCCGCTTCTGCCATGAGGATCGGCATGGAGCCAAAAGGCTCGCCGCGAAAATCCGTGTCCAACCCCGCCACGATCACGCGCACACCGCGTGATGCCAATTCCTGCGCAACGGTCACAACTGCGGGATCAAAAAACTGCGCTTCATCAATGCCGACCACGGTTGTATCTGCATCGAGCCTGGAGCGAATCTCTGCGGCCTTTTCAACCGGAATCGCATCATAGGTCGAGCCGGCATGAGAAGCCACTTTCTCCACTGCATAGCGGATATCTATGGCGGGTTTGAAAACCTGGACTTTTTGTTTGGCGATCGTTGCCCGCACAAGACGGCGAATCAATTCATCAGTCTTGCCGCTGAACATGGAACCGCAGACAACTTCAATCGAACCGTGTGTATGACGCATAAAACCTCTTGTCATTGCGCAGTGGGATTTTATTAACCGACGTTACGCAGCCCAGCCTGTAGCGCGACATTTACATGCCGCCCATTTTGCGAGACAAGTCTCGCGTTACCGCGTAAGGTGAGTTATTAAAGCAATGACATATATGGATGATGAAAAACAGGCAGATGCTTAAGCATCTGCCTGTCTAGTTTACCTGAGAAACCGCTACCTGACAAAGTCTCGAAAAGAAAAATCCTATTCGCCTGCTTCGGCAGCAGGAGTTTCAGCTTCAGGGGCTTCAGCGGCCACCTTGGGGGCTTTGGGCGGCTTGGGAGCATCTGGAACTTCGGGAACTTCAAAACCCAAAGCGCGCAGTTTCTTCTTGGCCGCAGTAAGGGATGATTGACCAAAACCAGAAATCTCCAACACGGCCGCATTACCTTCGCCAAGTTTTGCAAGCATCTGGCCAAAGCTCAGAATGCCGGCCTTCTTGAGCGCATCGGTTGCGCGCGGTGAAAGAGCAAGGTCATCCACTGAGCGATCAGGTGAATTGGCCGACTCTTCCTTGGTCTTCTGCTGTTCGACATAAGTCTGGCGGGCCGAAAGCTTCTTGTAGAAGCGATCCACCTGGCCTTCGATATCCATGATACGGGCGGCTTCGCCAGTGAAAAATGGATGGCAGTTGGAGCACACGTCGATGCGCAATTCCTTCTTGGTGGAAGTGGTTACCCATGTCTTTCCACAGGAGGCACAAGTTACTTTTGCATCGTAAACTGTTGGGTGGATTTTTGCTTTCATGTTACTCCACCTCAACCGGAACGATGTTCACACGTTTTCGCCCGTGAAAGACATCGAACATTACGACTCCATCTGCAATTGCAAATAAAGTATCGTCTTTACCAACCAATACATTAATACCAGGCTTGATCTTGGTGCCGCGCTGGCGGACAAGAATGTTGCCGGAAAGAACAAATTGACCGGCGTAACGTTTTACACCCAAACGTTGGGCGTTGCTGTCACGACCGTTGCGGGTTGATCCGCCACCTGTTTTATGCGCCATTTCTACCTCTCACTTTACTTCGTATCAGTCTTCTTGGTTGTTGCGGACTTTTTTGCCGCATCCCTGGTTGAAGCCTTTTTCTGCTTCTCGACTTTGGGTTCTTCCACCGCCTCAACAGCCTCAACTTCAGCTACGGCTGCGGGGGCTTTCTTAACCTCAACCATGCGCTCTTCGCCGTCTTTGCCAATGAAATCGATCATCAAACGGGTGTAGAAATGGCGATGACCACCCTTCACACGGATGCGCTTCTTGGGACGATATTTGAAAGAGACAACCTTGGGGCCTTTTACATGGTCCACCACGGTAGCGGAAACTTTGATCTCGCCAACTGTGGGCGTACCGACCATTACGATGTCTTCGTCTGCCATGAGCAGAACGCGTTCAAAGTCAAACTTTTTGCCTACTTCATAGGCGAGGCGATCCACATCGATCGTGGAGCCTTCGACGGCGCGATATTGCTTGCCGCCACTTTCAACGATGGCAATTCTCATTATTTTCTCCAGTCATCACTTCGCCGCAAGCCCTGCGGAGAACTTGCACTCTACGCCGAACTGCGGGGAAGCTGGGTTATTTAGCGGACGGTATTATACATGCGGGGTGGCGCACCTGTCAACGATT
>JACRBH010000088.1 GCA_016234535.1 Chloroflexota bacterium | reverse complement strand
GTTTTTCCGCTGTCAGTTGGATGGCTTCTGCCCATTGAATCTGAGTCAACTCTCCCGTAGCGCGATCGCGTTTCATCGGGGATGTTAATCTGTCAGGGTTGTATAACAGTTCGGGGGCAGCCTGTCCCTTCGGGCAAAGCGCTCCCTGATTGACAGGGTGCATCGGATTGCCTTCGAGTTTGACAGCTTTGCCATCCGCCACACGGACTAAAATTCCGCATCCCGCTGAACACAGGTGACAAGTGGAAGCGACAACTTTTTCTTCGGCAGCAGTTTTGATTTCAGTGGAAGCCTGCGCCGACATGACATTTTTCAACGCGCCCAGCGCCGCCGCCGATCCTGCGGCCACACCGCCTACTTTGAGAAAATCACGCCGTGAAAGTGGTTTCTTCGTCATTAGTTGCCTCCGCAGAAAACAGAAGGTGATTGCGGCGAGCATTTGAACTCAGGTAATTCAAGCGGATATGTTGCTGGAGGAATTTCAGCTTTGCCTGTTGCGAGTTCATATGTGTAGTCGATCAAGGCTTGTAATTGTGCCTCTGTGAACATGCCTTCAAAAGATGGCATCCCGCTGTTCAATCGTCCCCGCAAAATGTTGGTGCTGATTTTTTGAGGCTTGACGCCGGTATTGGCGATGACCCGCCCAAACAATCCTTCGCCATACATTCCATGACAGGTTGCGCAGGCAATCTCATAGAGTTCCGCTCCATCGTCCACACCGGGAGCAATCAATACGCCGGGCAGAACGGGTACTTCATCCGCCTTGCCTCGCGCCGCCCACAATGCGCCGCGCAAAGTACGCGGTCCGCCGCCGCCCGGGTTAACGTGACACACCGCACATGCTTCATTTGTGCGATGGGAATACTCAGGTAATGCCTGAACTGAATTTGATGAAGATGATATTGCCAGCAAAATAAAAACAGCAATGGCAGCGATTGCCAATAATTGCAAATAATGAATAAGCCATGGTTTTAGTTTCATCGGCGCGCTCCTTACTATCAGCGGAGTCCAAAGTCTCCCGACTTTGGGACTTACCGAAATCTATTTCCAACGTCTGGAGACGTTGGACTCCGGGCGTCAAAGAACTTCCAGGGGACTTGCGCCCCTGGAAGTGTGAAGCTAATACAAATTATTCGATGGGTAGTGTTTGAATATAGGCAAGGATGTCGAGCAAATCCTGGAAAGACCAATCCATGTGGCGTCCTGCTGTCATCGCTTCGCCGGGCTGTCCGTTCTGAAGTTTGTTCAGAACTTCCCATGGGTTGTCAGCCGCGACAGTTCCGACGAACTCCACACCTTCACCATCGTCGAAATCAAGCGCCTTGCCGTCTTCGGCGTGGCAGGCCTGACAATTGCTTGCGTACAGAGTCTCACCATTGGCGGCATCGCCATTGACGGTCTTATCGTCGTTGATGTAGGGAGCCATATCCTCAACCTGCTGTATGAAAGCGACCAATGCATTCAACTGGGCATCATTCAAATAGGAGGAGAAATCGTGGTCACCGGTCTTCATCGCGGTCAACAATTCCTCAGAGGTCTTGCCAGCGGAGGAAATGACACCGGGGAATCCAGTCATGTGTGAGCCTGAACCATAGCGGCCTTCCACGCCCTTGAAGTCCCAGCCGTGGCATTCCTTGCAGCGCCAGGTGTCGTTGCCGGTGCGGGTGTTGGTGGTTTGTGTTGCCCACAAAGGTTGGTCTGTGGTCATATCCTCTGCGCCGATAGCGGCGATCCAATTGTCATATAGGCGTCCGCCTTCTGCAACAGGACTGGAGGTCGGCAGGGTCTGGGCATAAGCCAACAGGTCAATGTATTCCTGGTCGGTTAATCCAAGGTCAACAAGGGCGGGCATATCCGCAACGCCAGGCTGACCAAAGCGGGATTTGTGTACAAATTCCCAGGGATTGTCAGTTGCAATCGTGCCGTAATATTCGGGGCCAGATTCATCGGCGAAATTAAGCGCGAGACCTTCGGGACCATGACAGTCGGTGCAGTTCTCAACATAGATCGCTTCGCCGCCGGCTGCATCGCCGCCAACAGCCGCTTTTTCGGAAATGAACGCGGCAGAGTCAAGAATATTTTCGCTGAGGAAGAGCGCGATGTCGGTCAATGCCTGATCATCCATGTAGGCAGAGAAATCATGATCGCCTGTCTTGAGCGCAGCCAGAATTTCATTGGGATCGGTTCCCGCCACTTGCATGACGCCAATGAAACCAGTCTGATGCGAGCCACCGCCATAAGCACCGTCTTTGCCGAGATAATCCCAACCGTGGCATTCCTTACAGCGCCAGGTTGTGCCGCCACTGCGGGTATTGGTGGTTTGAGTTGCCCACAAAGGCTGGTCACCTTCGGGAGCATCCACGCCGAGGACTTTTGTCCACTCATCGTAGAGCAGGCCGCCGCGAATCGGGTCGCCGCTCAGGGCAACAGGGGCTTCAGTTGGGGCTTCTGTAACAACAGCCACCTCAGTGGGTTGTTCAACTACTGGGGCTTCAGTTGCAGCATTCCCACCACATGCAGCCAATACAGCAATCAACACGAGCAATACACCACTTAATACAAGTAACTTCTTCATAATACATTCTCCTTGAATGTGAGTAAGTGTGATGGAATTCACCATCTTTTTCGCCCTTAAAATAACACGAGTGGCGGTCAAAATGATGTCACAGAGTGTCTCAATTGCGTCCATGTTGGCATGCAATGCGGACAAAGGGACTATAATTTATTTATGAAAGCAAACATTTTCTCCTGGTTGAATAAAGGCCGCGCCTTTGACTTGAACATTCTGCAATGGACAGTGCCGCTCTTTCTGGCCGTTACAGCAGTTGCCTTTGAACTCGCTGAGCACTTGCAGGAAGGAGAGGCGCTGGGATTGGCATTCAATGCTGAAGTTATTATTTTCGGTCTTATGGGTCCGATCATCATTGCTGTCATCATCGCGTGGATGCGCGAGATCATGGCGTCTGAAAGACAGGCGGCTGCTCAAATCCACACCTTAAACCGCGAGTTGGAAAACAAGGTAGAGGAGCGAACTGCCGCCCTTGAACAGCGCAACGTAGAATTGGCACATGCCAACCAGGAACTTCAACACTTGGATGAAATGAAGTCGGAATTCGTTTCACTAGTCAGCCACGAACTGCGCGCACCGCTCACCACCCTCAACGGCGGATTGGAACTTGCCCTGCATCATGCCGATACCCTCCCGGATTCAGCGCGCCGCACGCTCGAGACAATGGTGGGCGAAAGCAACCGCCTGACACAGTTGGTACAAAGAATATTGGATATATCCCGGCTGGAAGCGGGGAAATTTGAAGTCAACCCCGGCCCCGTCGCAGTCCGCCCTTTAATGGAACAAGCTGCTGATGTGATGCTCATTCCAAAAGGCCGCCGTGTTGAATGGAAATTTACAGACAACCTCCCTCCCGTTTGGGCAGATGAAGTCCATCTCGAAGAGATCATTCGCAACCTGATGCGCAACGCGGAAAAATATTCCCCGTCTGATTCAGTTATTATGTTATGCGCCTGCCAGCAGGATGAACACGTCCGTATTTCAGTGAAGGATCATGGGCTTGGGGTTCCTCCCGAATATCAGGAACACATCTTCGAGCGCTTCGGGCGCGCGCAACGCGGCGAGAGCGCCCCGCCTGGCTGGGGGCTGGGCTTGTATTTTGCGCGAAAACTAATTGAAGCGCAGAGCGGCTCAATTAATGTAATCAGCCCGATCTGGCAGGATACAGAAGCTCCCGGAGCGGAGTTTTATCTGCTCGTACCAGTGGCAACTTTCAGCGAGGAGTGAAGTGTGTCTTCCATCCTTCTCATAGACGACGACGTCAGCCTCACCAATCTGCTTGCCGAATATTTACAAGATCAAGGATATGTTGTGCATACCGCCAGCGACGGTCAAAAAGGGTTGCGCGCATTTTTTGAACTCAAGCCCGATCTGATCGTGCTGGATGTGACCATGCCAATCAAAGACGGCTGGGAAACGCTCAAACGCATCCGCGAAATGAGTCAGACGCCCATCATCATGCTCACCGCCCGCAGTGACGAAAGCGATGTACTCCGCGGCTTTTCACTAGGCGCCGATGATTACATCAACAAGCCGTTTTCCTTTGCCCAGTTGGGAGCGCGGGTCCATGCAGTATTAGCCCGCTCAGGCGGGACTGTTTCCACCTCTGAACGATTGGATGCGGGTGAACTAAAAGTGGATCTGGCGACCCGCCGCGTCACCCGTAACGGAGAACTGATTCCGCTCACCCCTACAGAATTCAAACTCTTAGTGACTCTTATGCGCCATCCTGGTCAAGTCATCTCTGCCGAAGATCTGGTACGTGAAGTTTGGGGACCGCAATATGCCAATGAGATTGGTTTCGTTCGCCGTTACATCTGGCACCTTCGTCAAAAAGTGGAAGTAGACCCGGAGAACCCAAAATTTATCCATAACGAACGGGGGTTTGGGTACAGATTTGGTGTGTGAGATAAAAAATACTCTTCCAAAATAAATTTGGCTCTGCTGTTGGAATCATCTTCACCTATGCGAGCTGCTCATGAAAAAGAGGATATTTTACGTTCATAATTTTCCGGGAGCAGCAAGATGGGCAAATTCCTTATCTGGGAACACCAAGCATATCAAAAAGAAGAAGTGCAAAGGTGTTTTTTTTTCTTGATCGATTTAAGTTTATACAGTAACGATATAAGTTCCAAGATCGCGGGTCCGTTAAAAGATGCCCAATAATGGAACTCGCGGTGCGTAACTATTTTTCATCCCTGTTTTTACGCGAAAAATGGCAAAGAGCAACAAAAAAACCGCCTTTTTAGGGCAGTTTTTTGTTTACCATTGGCGGTCCCGACGGGGATAGAAATCGCGGTGCGTAACTTTTTCACATACTTATGATAAGTTGAATTTTGAGCCCTTTTAGGGCTGTTTTTGCATTTCCATTTAAAAGCAGGATGGATGTCATGCAATACTTATTACGATTAGAGCACCTAAAGTCGCCTATACAAACTTTTTTTGAAAAATACTGAACAAGACTGGCGATATTCCTTCAAGAAATCCAAAAGAACTAACTGATGAAGGATCTTGTACAAGGCTCATTCTATATGTGGACACCGAGACTGTCAAGCAATTGATGGCGGATTTGTTAAAAGTCGAAACGTATGTCCACTCGTGGGACAAAAAATGTTTTTCCAAAACCACGCCCCCGTTTAAATTGCACTTCCAATTTCTTCGTCAAGCAAGCGATAATATCGACTGACATACCAATAGAAATTGTATTGGCAACGCCCTTCAACTCAGTCAGATAACGATGGGCAGAGCGGGGTACTGGGAGGAACTGTAGTGGAGTACCAATACTGTCGCTATTATCACCTCCACCGCAAGCAGAGAGAATCATTCCTGCAATGGCAACAAACTTAAGGATGATCAATAAAGAAATCCACTTACTATTCTTCTTTTTTACCAAAGAAGATCGCCATTAATCCCAGCGGACCAACCATCGCTCCCATCGGGTCAAACGGTTTGTATGGATTACTGTTATTTGTCTTGGCATCCCATCTGCCTGTGGCGGGATCATAATACTGTCCATTGCCAACGTACAAGAGTCCGCTGGCTTCATCCATCAAACCACCGAAGTAGCCGAATTCAAAAGCCTGCCCTGAGCTTGTCGAAGGGTTGCCTGTGCCGTATGTTTCAAGCGTACTTCCCCAGGGAATGTAACGCGCGGCAAAAGTGACTTCACCACTGGCATCCGTCAACTGGCGCGGAGTATTGCTTCCATCTGGCAGAGTGCCATGCCGTGGTTTTCTCGGCAACTGGGTATGCTATAGAGCTGCTACAAGAATATGCTTTGCAAAAGTTAGGGTGAAGTCATCCAACCAACAGGTTCTAGATTATCAGCAATATAATAAGCAGTATCTTCTTGAACATCTACTAAAATCGTTTGATAGTTAGGATAATCTTCTCCAACTTGGCTCTGAATAATGACTTGCCTACTATTTGGTGACCACAATGGCGGTTGATATACCCGCATTCCAATTTCTCGATTGAGTTCCCCATGGATACAATAAACAGTAGTTTCACCATTTATAGCGTTTACAACTCCTAAATAGCGATCCCTTGGATCAGTAAAATATGGCTGGACGTCCGTATCATTCCAATATGAGTACCAAAATGCAATGTACTGATTATTTGGTGACCAACTCAAATCTGATATATAAACCCATCTATAATAATCTGATAAATGAGTTAATTCCTTAATAATTCCATCATGTGACACAATAAATATTTCATAAGATGGGTAGTTATCTCCACCATTAGCTGTTAAGCTTGGCGCTACAGCAAACATAGATCCATCCAAAACCCAATATGGTACAGATTGAAATTCTCCATAAACTTGCATCTGAGTAATTATCTTTTGGTTTTCTGTATCCCATAATGTGTAAAAAAAGGTGGTATCTCCTTGTAAATAAACCACTCGATCAAGGCGGGAATTAAAAGCTGTTATTGGGAAACCATTCCAAAAGGGTAGTGGGTATCCGTTATAAATGTTGGGGTAATCCATTTTTACTTCTTGTTTTTCATTGTCAAATGGATTAAGGATCAGAAAACCTAAATTCCTAAGGACTGGAGGGTTGTTTTCAATAATATTTATTATTAAGTTGTTGTCATCTAACCAAAGCTTGTTACCCCAATTTTTTTCACGCTTCAAAAAAATCACTTCTTGTAAATCCGCATCAGTCACTATCAAATCATCAGAACGATAAGAATAATAAGCAATCCATTTGCCATTTGGAGAAACGCTGAAGTCAAACCCTTCCACCTCATGCTTTTTATCAACTTTTATATTACCCACTCCTTTGAGGTATATAAACGGCGAAGATACATCATCAAGCAGTAGCACTCCTTCTGCATTGTAATCTACCTGAGATTTGATAGTGGGACAACTATGTCTCAAGTCACTGTCTTGTTTCGGACTGCTACAGCCCGTTAACACACTTGTTATGACAAGGGAGATAATAATAAACAATTTGGTTAGTTTTGTCATTTTCAATATCCAGTAGTAACAAAGTTTGGACTAGGAATTAAGCTGCAATAGTACTCTGAATTCTCTCTCCAACACCTGTCTTGGTTAACAGAAGCATACACAGCATATCCATCGCGCCCAGTATGATAATAAATACTATTGGGGTATCCATCATCATATCTTTTCTTCTCGTAAAGTTTTACTTTTCCTGATTGAGTATCTGCCAATATTTCCTCCACCCAAGATTGGTCATTGCCATATACAGACAAAGCATTATACCTATCATAATTCAACACGGATGGGCGTAGTGCTTTCTCGCCAATATATCTTCCGTTTTCAATAGCCAAATCACGTTGGTCAAACCCTCTACTTCCGTAGCCCCAATATTCTGATATATGCTTGCCTCCTGCCTGGAATAACGCAACTTGTTTACGAACGCTCTCATGATTTGCAGCCAGATTATTTGCTATTGCGTTCTCAGAGCATTGACCAATTGAACAGTATGCATCTTCCCGCCCGCCAACATACAATTGTTGAGATACAACAGTTGCAGTTAAATCTTGTTGGACCAAATAACCAGCTGCTTCATGGTCAAGTAACAACCCAACAAATAGTTCAAAATCAAATTTATACTTTATTTGATCTGGATGTTTAAACCACCATCCTGCCGGGTATTCAAGCATCTTTTGATACATTACCATAATCTCATTTCCACCATATGGATGACCATTGTCCCCGGGGGACGTTAGCGTCGCTGGCGGAATACATGGAGTAAGGGTTGTCAACGGCGCTGGAGGAGTAAAGGTCGCAGTGCCTGTGGCAGTTGCTGTTTGCCATGTGACTAAGGCGGTTGGAGAACCCTGTGGTTGAGTCACTGTAAAAGTAACTTCCTGGCCTGTAGTGTTATTTATATTACATGCGGACAATCCCATCCCCACACTCCCAATTACCAACAGCAAGGCAATCAACATTCCCCACTTGCTACCTTTCTTCTTACGGCTGTAGAATATTGCCAATAATCCCAACGGACCAACCATCGCACCCATCGGATCAAACGGCACATACGGATTGGAATTATTCGGCTTGGCATCTCTGTTGAGAAATCTGCCTGTAGCGGGGTCATAATACTGTCCATTACCTATATAGATCAACCCAGTTGCCTCATCCATCAAGCCGCCGAGGTAGCCGAATTCAAAGTTGCCTGTGCCGTATGTTTCAAGCGTGCCGCCCCAGGGAGTGTAACGCGCAGCAAAGGTGACTTCGCCGCTGGTATCCGTCAACTGGCGCGGGGTGTTGCTTCCATCAGGCAGGGTATAGCTCCAGGCGGTGGTCTTCTCGGCAATTGGCCCAAATCCATACAGATAGGTGGTGACATTTCCAGCAGCATCAGCCGTGAGAGGATTATTACCGTCCATCACGTACTGCGTTGTGACGCTTTCGGCGGTCATGCTCAGGCGTTGTCCCAGACCGTTGTAGGACATGTTGGTGTCGATTTCCACACCGTCCACTGCAACCAGTCGGTTGGCGGAATCATAGGTGTAAGTGCTCACGCCATTGGAGGTGAGACTGCCATTGGCGTCATAAGTGAACTGCCAGATATTATTCCCCTCGCTGGCCGTGTTCAGTTGATTCGCGGCATCATAGTTATAAGTTGTCGTGACCGTACCCGGTCCAAGGTCCCGCTCGAACGTAAGCGCATTGCCATTTGCATCGTATGTGTAATTAAAGTGTCTCCCATCGCTATATACAGCCGAGATCAGACGGTTGAGAGAATCATAGGTATAGTCGATCGTGACTGAAGTGCTTTGCTCTAGGAAAAGCGAAGCAGGCGCATCAGACTTGACGCGGAATCCCTGCAACTGATTGGATGAGTTATCGGTATATGATACCGGTTGGAGTCCCTTCGGGTTTGCGGTTCTGGTCGGCGTGGTAGTATAGCAGTGGAGGCAAACTCTCGTTGGGATAGGCGGGGTTACTGTCCTTGTCGGGGTTGAGGTCTTTGTAGGAGTTGATGTGATGGTTGGCGTATTTGTGGAAGTACTCGTGGGCGTGTTCGTCTGCGTACTTGTGGCGGTATTGGTAGGAGTATTGGTTGCCGTGGAGGTTGGAGTTGGCGTTGGAGGAATAATGGGAGTATGCACATTCTCCATCGCTTGAATTACGTTGCCAGCCGCATCATACGTATAAGCGTAGGATGCCAACTGCCCCACTGTATTCGAGTGGATCAAACCAGTTGGGTGTCCCGCTGCATCATAAGAATAGGTTGTGTCTACCCCATTCTCACGAGTGATCCCAGTCAGGCGATTGGCTGCATCGTAGGCATAGCCCACACTGGTGGAAAGACTGTTAACGCTTGTCAACTGATTGGCCGGATCAAAGGAATATGTCGCCGCGCTTCCATCGGGATAGGTAAGGCCGGTGCGGTTGCCCATCGCATCGTATCCATAACTTATGGTCTTATTGAACGGGTCAGTTTCAGAGGTTACACGATTCAGGTCATCGTATGTCCAGGTGGTTGTACCCAGTCCATCGGTCATGCTGGCGCGCTGTCCCGTCAGGTTGTACGTAAAGGAAACATCGGCTTCTGCGCCGGGGTAGTTGATCAGGGTTATCTGCCCAATAGCGTCATAAGTGTATTGGATTACCTGCTCCTTTGCATCTGTGGAGGAAGTCATTCGTCCATCAGCATCATATGCATAGTTCCATGTGTTTTCAAGCGGATCTATTTTTTGGGTCACTCGATTCAGCTCATCGTAACCATACGTGGTTATGTTGCCCATCGCATCTTTCACTGACGTGCGGTTGCCCACTGCGTTATATGCATATTCGTAGCGGACATTTGTCTCTGCGTCTGGCTGCATGGAGGGCTTGTAATTGAGTATTACCGCAACTTGCCTGCCAATTGCATCATATTCATAGTGAGTGACGATATTTTTTTCATTAATCGTATCTGATACCCGTCCAAGAGAGTCGTACACTGTCTGTGTTTTATTTTCTAATGGATCTGTTGTTTTGATTCGTCGGTTTAGCGCGTCATAGGAATAAGTGGTGGTGTGTTGCAGCGCGTCAGTGACTGAAATTAAATTTCCAACCGCATCATAAGTATTGGTTGTCACATCCCCATTTGCGTTAGTGGATGTGCTTGGACGGTATAATACATCGTAAGTGGTGCTGCTGGTATGTCCATTCGCATCCGTTTGTGTTAACACATTACCTAACGCATCATAGGTTGTGGATGTAGTATGCCCCATTGGGTCGGTCACTGAAATGACACGATCCAAAAGATCGTAGGTATAACTGGTTGTATGTTCTGCCGCATCGATCGAAGCAGAACGGCGTCCGTATTGATCATACCGGGTCCGAGTCACATGACCCAACGGATCTGTGGTGGCGATCAGCCTGCCAGCGCTGTCATAGGTATAGCTGGTGATATGGCTAAGGGCATCTTTAGTTGCTGCACGGTTACCGGAAGAATAATCATAAGTAGTTTCCGTCACACCGTCTAATGGGTCAGTGGTACGGACCAGGCGATTTAACTCATCGTATTCATAAGTGGTAATGCGATCCAATTGATCTATTCGGGTATGCACATTTCCATTGGCATCATACGTGGTATATGTGGAGTTACCCAGTGCATCCTTAACCCTCACCACTCTGCCAAGTTCATCGTAATAGAAAGTGGTGGCTTGTCCTGTGGCATTTGTAACTGTTGACGTATTATTTAAAACGTTGAACGTAGTACTTCCACTTGAAATACCCAACGGGTTGGTTGTGGAAAGCAATCGTCCGCTCGCATCGTAAGTGTATGAAGTGGTCTGTCCCAAAGCATTTGTAGTGGAGACCAGGCGTCCTGCCGCATCATAGCTATTCGTTGTGATTTTCCCGTTCGCATCGATTGTGCGTAGGAGTCGGTCTGCGTTATCATATTCATAGTGCGTAATACGGCCATAGGTGTCTTTCACCGCAGTCTGATTACCGCGCACATCGTATTGATACTCCGTTACGATATTGTAAAGATTCAGGTAATTCTGAGGATGGGTGGGGTTGTAATTTTGTACTGAACGTAAACTCTGCCCCGCATTATTAAATTCAGTGTGCGAAACACGACCACGCGGGTCCGTGGTATCCGTGATTCTTCCAAGCGCATCATGGGTATACCCCCAGGTTTTATTGTTAGGGTCCGTCATGGAAATACGCTGCCCGAAATCATCATAAGTGTAGGATGTAGTTCTTTCGGATGGGTCTGTTACGCTTTCCAGAAAACCCTGTGGGGTATATGTGTAACTTGTTGTGCGTTCAAGCGCGTCTGTGCTGCTCGTCAGTAATTTTCCATCATAAGTATAGGTGGTTTTATGCACAAGCGGGTCTGTTGTGGAGGTGAGGTTATTGAGGGTATCGTAAGTATTAACTGTCAGGTTTTCAGCAGGGTCAGTTTTACTTAAAAGGTTAATTCCGTCTTCACTCCAGGTCATTCTCAGGGTATGCCCTGCCGCATTTGAAATCGTCAGCGGACGGAAGTTCCCGTCGAAAGTGCTGGTTTCTGTCTGGTTCATCTTATTGGTCGTATTGATCGCAATGCCGTGTTCATTGTACTGATGTTCTTCGGTATGATTTAGCGCATCGTAGACTGTGGTACTGCCATCGCCGTTGTATACAATCATGACCAACAAATTGCCTGCTCCATCAAACTGGCGATAGGCGCGACCCTGCATATCGTATTCAGTTCTCACGGTCTCCTTGCCGGTCGGGTCTTGAACTTCCGTCAAATGATGATTGGCATCATACGTGTATGTCCAGGTCTGGTTCAGGACATCAGTAAAACTGGTCAAATCGCCATTGGCATCATAGCCATACGCAACCCATCGGTCAGTGTAATCGCTTGCAGAATTAATTCGTCCCTGCAAGTCATAGCCAAGTTGAATATAGCGCAATCCATTATCGGCGCTGATCTTTACAAGCCTGTCTTGCGAGTCGTACTCATAGCTAAACGTGTGCCCCTGCGCATCCTCACGTGAAATCAACTTTCCAGCAAGATCGAATACAAATTTTTTCTGCTCTGAAGAGGTAATGTTGTAAGTGCTTGATGTCTTGGTCAATGCAGCAATCACGCCCGGTCCTGGTGTGTAACTTCCATCGACTTCCTCTTTGAACAAGTATTGATTACCCAGCGTACTCTTGAAAAGAACAAAGCCATCCATCCCACCGGGATCGTCGGAAAAGATTAGCTGCGCTTCATGATTGTTTGTCCATCCATAGCCAAGTGTATTAAGATAAACATCAGCTGTAGCCGATGAGTAGGAACGCTGAAAGACAAGATCTCCCGCCGAAGTTGGGAAGGACAAATCCACAAGAGAGAAGGAGGATGAACCAGTCTTGGTGTTGATCGGGTCGCCACATGCTTTTTGGGTGCAGGCGATGTCGCTGATGCTTCCATCTGTTTCCACTGTCCCGGTAAGCGTGGTTATAGTCTTGTTGGAACCTCCATTGAAGACAGAGGCGGGATACACATCTGTAAGCCAGTTGAAAGCATATGGCACTCTGCATGCATAAGTTTGTTGGACGATACCTTGCGCGCTGGAGGGTGAATCAGCACAGACATAAGTGGTTGCCTGGCTGATCGCAACATCCAACTTATAGCCTGTGGCGCTCACATAATGGCCGGGATTCGGATGCAGCGTATCCATTTGCACACTTTGCACAGAGTTTCCTGCCAGACTGTTATGCCATAAGTTAACTGGAATCGGGAACGAAAGTTGTCCACTTGGTATCGCTAGTACGGGTGAGCCGTATGATCCAATCGGAGTTGTCCTATCATTGTTGAAATAGAGTTGTCCGCTATGCGGCTGCACATTCGGTTGCGGGCTGTATGCAATACTCAAAATAGCGGAGATAATATTATCTGAATTAATGAATGAGGGTGTCTGCATTGGCGTGCTTATATTTGGCCGATTGGTGCAATACCAGTCATTTGCTTCGAAAGTCATGGTGCAGTTTTGCAACTCGACAGGCATAATACTTCTCCCCCCGCTACAGGTGGCAGAACCACTTGCACTCATTGGCTTACCTCCCCCCAGTGCGTGCAATTCATAGTCAATAGGCGCTACTGCTGATGTTTGAACCGTCTGTAAGCGGATATTGACAACCCCATCGGCAAGCGATGAACTGGCAAACTGAGAGGGGGCAGGAGCGTTAGCCTGTGCGGCCGCATCCTCGGCGGTGAAAACGGGATAGGCTGTAACCCGCATGGATTGCCCTGTTTCAAGGCGAGCATGATCCAAGTTGGGTTGCAGGAATATCTTGGCTGGAATCTCAGTGCCGGGAACCACAGCGTTTAGTGAAAGATCGGTAATGGGTTTTCCATTATTCGTGATCACATAGGTTGTTGCCAGAGTAGTCTCATCGAAAGATACTTTCTCAATTGTGTAATCCCCTTCTTTTAATACAGTAATATGTAGCGTCATATTATCGCGGATTGGGGTGAGGCCTTCAATTCCCTCATCTGCTACGAGCAATGCGGTCAGGTCATACGTGCGAAGCTTGGCGTCCTGCGTGTGAATCGCAAGCGCCACCTTGCGGGTCGTGAGAGGCGGCACAGTAATGGTTTGACCTATGGCGCCGCTATCTACAAAATTAATAAGGATATCATCCACATACGGATTCATCACGGAAGCAGTCAGCGTATGGGCAAATTCCTCATCGTTGTTCCGCACCGTCACAGTGATAGGTTGGTTATTGATTAAATCAGTGAGCTGGTTGTAATCATGATTGACCGTAATGTTTTGGGTTCGATCACTTTCGGTTACGAATTCAATTCCTTTATTAATTGTAAATTGACGGTGCGACGTCGAGGTTGTTCCACAATCAGACGTGGCATCAATAAACCATTTATAAGTTGTTCCTAAAACGCGATTGGGTACAACGATGGAGTGGAATATGCCTTGCGTTGAAGAATTAAAAGTTTCGGTGCTCTCAGGGTGATCAATTGGGAAAATATACAGTGCTCCAGTTGTTGGGGCATCAGTCCGCCAATTAATAGTTACATTGCGCGAACCAAGCATGTTCCCATCATCGGGGGCAAGTCCCGAAATCAGCGGGCCTGATTCAAAGTTTACGCTGGCGGACAGCATTTCCACCTGTTGATTCGTATTGCTGGTAATACCTATTGTAAACGGAATATTACCTGCTTCACTGCAAGTATCGGCATGAACGGTTAATGGCAAGGTAATGGTTTCGCCTGGAAGCAGATACACATTAGCTTGTGGCAAGTCATACGATTGTGATGCCAAATCGTTTACACTGACGGTATATTGATCTTCAACTATTCCTGTATTTTGAATGTAGATATCGTAAAGAGCCGATGACCCAATACCTATGGTTTGACTTGTCGGGGAAATATTGGCTATAAAATTATGTCCACCCACAATTGTTGTCTGGCTCGTGGCAGAATTATTGGTTAATATCGTTTCCTGGGAACTGGATGTCACACTAGCCTGAGTGCTAAGGTTCTCTCCGATAGCTGTGGAAGCTGAGATATGTCCACTCACGTCGAAGGAAAGATTTTGTCCAGCGGCGAAGGTTCCCAAATTCCAAGTCAGCGTTTGCCCGCTCTGGGCAGGTAT
>JACRBH010000086.1 GCA_016234535.1 Chloroflexota bacterium | reverse complement strand
AAACGACACAGGCGGTAGTCCGTTGCGCCGCTCTTAATAGAATGACGCATCTGGGTATGCCGCAATCTTACAAGGCTACCTAACCTACCGAGATGGACGGGCAGATTCCGCCTCCTTCTCGATTTATGCACCAAAGCCTTTCTCAGTTCATAAATATTGGTTAACATCAGCAGGCTGCCCGACAAAGCGTGTTGCGGATTTTTGGGAGTCTGCGCGCTTTATAAGCATTTTTTGGTTGTCGAGCCTGTCAAGACGCGGCTTCGGGTTTTCCCTGCTCCCAAACAGAGTCTCGTCCCACCTGTCTGTTGGTGCAAACCGTTGGGCGGCTGAACGCCCTCATACAAGTTGTGCGGTTCACCAGAGTAGCCGCCGGGTATGCCCCGTGATAGCGAAAGGAGAAATATGAACACCAAACGGAAAAAGATAGTTGTCGTCACTTGGATGGTTTCCTTTGTTTTGTGTTTGTCCTGCTGTAGGGCTGGATCTCTGCCTGGCCCAACGCCAAAACCCACGTCACCGCCTATACCCACATTGTCGCCCACACTTCAACCACCAGTAACCACGTCAACCGGATCTTTTAGCACGGTGAAGATTGATTCTGCCGCGCTTGCCAAGAACTTGATCGGCGAGAAAACAGAGCGTCCTATAAATGTGTATCTGCCCCCCACTTATGATACTTCCACCAAACGCTATCCAGTAGTGTATTTCCTGCCCGGCTTTGAAGACACGACGATGGGAATATCGTTGCCTGGGAGCATGGATGCATTGATCCAGGCAGGTACGATACGGGAGATAATCATTGTGGTAGTGCCAGGCAATAACAAGATAGGAGGAAGTTTTTACGTTAATTCTCCCGTGACCGGCAACTGGGAGGATTTTGTAGTGCAGGAGGTTGTGGGGTACATAGACAGCCACTATCGCACCATCGCGCAGGCCGGGTCACGTGGTATCAGCGGGCATTCCATGGGTGGGTTTGGCGCGCTCAACATTGCCATGCTCCATCCCGATGTGTTTCGGGCAGTCTACGGCCTGAGCCCGGGCCTATTCGATGAAAAAGGGCTGGCCAACTCCCAGATGTTTTTGAGCGAGTATTACATCGGGCTTTTCCTTGATGAACAGAAAGCAATTTTGGCAAAACCTCAAGATCAGCAACTAGATTCCGTACTGACCCTGCGGGATAATTTCACCGTTGCGTATGGATTGGCCTTCGCGCCGGACCCCCAGAATCCACCTTTTTACTTTGATTATCCATACAGCAAGTCTAGCGGCAAACTGGTACGCGATGACAATATCTGGAAGCGATGGGATGGCGGCTTTGGCGGTATCCCTCAGAAAATTGCCCAATACAAGGAAAATTTTCTAAGGCTGAAGGGCATCACTGTGGACTATGGCACAAACGATGAGTTTGCCTGGATCCCTCAAGGCTGTATTTACTTCGATACGCAGTTGACCGCCGCTGGGGTTCCGCATGAGATGGCTGTCCATAATGGAAACCATCAGTCAAGTTTAGGCAAACGCGTTCTCGAGCATATGTTACCGTTCTTCTCGGAATTGCTTGTTGGCGAGTAAAAGCCGCCGAACAAAGCATGCATCCGACAAGTGGGAGGCTGCGCGATTTACAGGCATTTTTCTGGCTTCGGGGTTTCCCTGCTCTCAATCTCAAGCAGAGTCCATGCCCGCCCACTGTCCGTTGGCGCAAACCGTTGGGCGGCTTCGCTATCATTACAGCAAATGATTTATGCGCCATCGCATTAATATCCGTTTGCCCGAGAGAGATGATAAAGATGAATCAATTACTTGCTGTAAAAACCACAAAAGATATTTTTCCTGAATACAAAGATACTCCTGTTGGACACCTTTTAGAGTATCACAATCTAAATCGCCCCTTTGACACTTACACGAAGGCTCAACTATTGATTGGAATGTGCATGGATAATCGCAAACACCTTCAGATACCCGATAATTTTTCCTTTATTATTCGTTCTGGTGGCGCAAATCTACGTTACAGCGAATTCAAAGTATCCTATGCGATAGCGGTTGGTGGAGTAAAATCCATTGCACTAATCGGACATTCTCAATGCGGCATGGTGAACTTGATTGAGAGGAAAGAAGTATTCATACAAGGGCTTGTTGATAACGCAGGCTGGCAAAGAGAATTGGCTGAAGAGCATTTTGTGCAATTTGCACCCATGTTTGAAATTGGGAATGAGTCAGGCTTTGTTCTAAGTGAAGCAAAACGTTTGCGCTTACGGTATCCCAAAATACAGGTTGCGCCGCTCTTGTATCAGGTTGAAGATAATCTTTTGTACTTAATACAAGAGAACTGAAAAGCAACTCTCATATTCATTAGGTCTATATTCTACCCAGCCAGCCGCCTAACAAAGCCCGCATTGTACGCTGAGGACTGCCGTTTTGCGGCACGCTTCGCCTCAAACATTTCGCGAAGCGTGGCTTCGTTTATTTTTCTGCTCCCAAGCAGAGTCTACGCCCGTTCACACGTCCGCTAGTGCAAAACGTTAGCCTGCTACTAGCAAATGATTGAGAAAGATGTATGATTTTTTTAAATCTCAGAATTAAGTCGCGAAAGGAGAGAAGAAATGAGTAACCTTGAAGTCGCTAAAAGAGCTGCCGATTTGCTTGAATCGAGAGATGTGAAGGGATTGCAAGTGTTGCTGGCTGATGATTTCAGAGCAAAGGGTGGAACGCTAGAACTTGCCAAACAAAAAGCCCTTGGCTATCTTCAAATATTTTTCACGGCATTTCCAGATCATAGTTTTGGCTTTACGGATTTTGATGAAAAATCGGTTTAATTACTCACAAAGTATTAGTTGTGGTGGATCACTAATCGAAGGAGTGTATGCAAGGGTTTTCTATTATGAAGATATTGCTTGCTACTCCATACCTATACAGTACCCGGATATTTTGAGAGTCGATATAACGAAATAGAGGAATTTTATGCAACAACTACGCTACACACCATTTCATGAACGAACGTCCGCATTGTGCCAGCCTCAGAACTGGCGCAAGTGGGCGGGATATTTCGTTGTCGGGTCGTATGAACATACGATCGACCGCGAGTATTGGGCCATCCGCAATGCGGCGGGACTGATAGACGTGACCCCTTTGATGAAGTATATGCTCAAAGGCAAAGACGCGGCCAATTTACTGCACCGTGTCACCACACGGGACATCCAAAAGATGAGCGTGGGACAGGTCTATTACACAGGCTGGTGCGATGACGAAGGCAAGATGATAGATGATGGCACTGTCGCCAGACTCGATGAGACCACCTTCCGTCTCACCGCCGCGGAGCCGAACCTGCGCTGGTTGATGATGAACGCGGTCGGACTCGACGTGGAGATCAGCGAAGTCTCTGACAGCGTGGCGTCTCTCAGTTTGCAGGGACCCAACTCACGGGTCATTTTGAATCGCGTCTGTGAATCCAATCTCGATGGACTGAAGTATTTCCGTTTGATGAAGAACAAGCTTGACGGAGTCGAAGTCGCCATTTCAAGGACGGGTTACACAGGCGATCTCGGTTATGAGATTTGGATGGACGCGAAGGACGCGATCAAGGTTTGGGATGCGTTGATGGAAGCGGGGCAGGATTATGGGATCACGCCCGTGGGAATTCTCGCGCTCGACATGGCGCGGGTCGAAGCGGGACTGTTCATGCTCGACGTGGATTACACCTCTTCGGGTCATGCGTGGATCGAATCGCAGAAGTCATCTCCCTTTGAGTTGGGACTCGACTGGACAGTTGCACTTGATAAGCCTGGTTACTTCGTTGGACGCAAGGCGTTGGAAAAAGACGCTGAAGTTATGCGGCGTGAAGGATCATCATGGAAGTTGGTCGGCATCGAAATTGACTGGGTCGGCATGGAAGAGTTGTACGCCGAAGTCGGTCTGCCGCCGCAAATCCCCGGCACAGCGATCCGCGCCAGTATGCCGATTATGGTCGGCAATGTGCAGGTGGGATACGCGTCCACGGCTTCATGGTCACCGCTGTTGAAGAAGTACATCGCGCTCGCGCATTTGCAAAAACCATATTACGAACTCGGCACCGACGTGAGAATGGAAATCACCGTCGAACATCAACACAAGCACGCGCCCGCGAAAGTGGTCAAGTTGCCGTTCTATGATCCGGAGTGGAAGAAAAAATAACTAAACTGGAACACCCTGAAAATCCACCACTACAAGGTGGATTTTCAGGGTAAAATGCGATTATGATAGAAAGAACTCACCTACTCCAAGAAGTTAAGGCCGCACTAAAGCGAAGCCGTGTGGTTGCGCTTATTGGTCCGCGCCAGTGTGGAAAAACAACGATGGCAAGGCAAATCGTTTCTCCTGATTCATCCAATTATTTCGATTTGGAGAATCCTATCAGCCTTGCCCGGTTGGATGAGCCAATGACCACATTGCAGGATTTGCGAGGAACGATTGTCATTGATGAGATTCAACGCAGATCTGATTTATTTCCCATTCTGCGTGTCTTGTCTGACCGCGACCCACTGCCCGCGCGTTTTTTGATTTTGGGAAGCGCGTCACCTTCGCTTTTAAGGCAATCGTCCGAGTCTTTAGCTGGACGAATTACGATCATCCCCATGAGTGGGTTTGGGTTGGAAGAAGTTGGTACAGACTTTCAAAGCAAACACTGGGGACGCGGCGGTTTTCCGCTCTCGTTTTTAGCGAAGACAGACAAGGAAAGTTTGGAATGGCGCAGGGATTTTGTGTCTACATTCCTTGAACGGGATGTTCCGCAATTTGGCGTGAAAATTCCATCCACGAGTCTTTTCCGTTTTTGGAGTGTTGCGGCTCACTATCATGGGCAAATTTGGAATGTGGCGGAAGCCTCGCGCACGCTTAATATCGGTGAAACCACAGCGCGCCGTTATATGGATTTGCTGCAGGATCTTTTCATGGTTCGACAATTGCAGCCCTGGTTTGCAAATCTTGGCAAGCGACAGGTGAAATCGCCAAAAATCTATTTCCGCGATACAGGTTTGTTGCATTATCTGCTTGGGATTAAATCCGAAGATGAACTTGTTTTACATCCTCGAATGGGAGCTTCGTGGGAAGGATACGTTATCGAAGAGATCATTAAATCCACGCTGCCGGATGAAGTTTATTTCTGGGCAACTCACTCAGGTGCAGAATTGGATTTGCTTCTCATCAAAGATAACAAGCGCATTGGAGTGGAGTGCAAACGCATGGATGCGCCAAAGTTGACGCCATCCATGAGAACGGCGATGGTGGATTTGGAGTTGGACAAGTTGGTTGTGGTATATCCTGGAGCGCAATCCTATTCGTTGGCGAAAGAGATTACTGTGTTGCCGTTGGCGAAGATTGTTACAGGCGCTAAAGGTCTGGCAGACCTTTAGCGCATTAATAATGGTGAAACATCAACGAAAGCACGCTCCCGCGAAAGCGGTTAAGCTGCCGTTCTACGAGCCAGAGTGGAAAAAGAAGTAGGTCATTGAATCGTGTTTGATAATCAGTGAAATCCGATTGAGATAAGAAGCGATGAGTAAAGCGATCAAACAAAAACCGTTCCTGTTCTTCCTGCTGTTCACTTTTGTATTTTCATGGATCACGGGCTTTTCATCCGTGATCGTTCCAGGAAAATTCGAGGGGTTGGCGTTCCTTTCCGGTTTTGGCCCCGCTGTTGGCGCGCTGATTGTCGTTGGCATAGTCGAAGGATCGGACGGGATTAAAAAATTAATTCAATCCCTATTCCAATGGAAGATCAGGATTGTTTGGTACTTTGTTGTACTGCTTGGTCCAGCGCTGACGATGGCGATTGCTGTTCTTTTTTACAACATGTTCGCAAGAGAGGGGTCAGCGCCGAATTTTAATGGACGGCTTTCTGACTTACCTCAACACATCCTTATCATTGGCGCTGTTTTTCTCTTCACGATGTTCGGCATCTGGGGAGAAGAGATCGGCTGGCGCGGTTTTGCCCTGCCCAAATTACAGAAAGCGTATCATCCCGTACTGGCAAGTCTGATCCTTGGCGCGATCTGGGCTATTTGGCACCTTCCATTGTTCTTCACAGAAGGCTCCCCACAAGCTCAAATGGGAATGCCGTATTTCTTTTTTGCGACACTCGGTTATTCCATTCTTTATTCGTGGATTTACAACGGCACAAAGGAAAGTCTGTTCATGATTTGGCTACTACATTCAGCGAACAATGCAACGGTTTCGTATACGATGTTGTTCTTTGAGCCGTTGACCAAGGAGCCTGTATTTTCGTTGGCTGTGCTCGGGTTCTTTGATGCGCTGATTATCCTGTTTACAAAATCAAACCTTCTCTATCAAAGAGAAGTGGAAGGAATCTATGACAACAAATAATTACGACGCAATCATTATCGGCGGCGGTCACAATGGACTCGTTGCTGCCGCATATCTGGCGCGCGCGGGCAAGAAAGTTGTTGTGCTTGAGCGCAGGCACATGGTCGGCGGGGCGACGATCACCGAGGAGATCATCCCTGGATTCAAGTTCACGGAATTTTCGTATGTGGTTAGCCTTTTGCGCCCTGAGATCATCCGCGATTTGAAACTTCCCCAGCACGGATTAAAAATCCTGCCGCTGCCGAGCACCTTCACGCCCATGGACAACGGCGATTACATCGCAGGCTGGGACGATCACGATACCACCCGCCGCGAAATTTATCGTCACTCGCCCAAGGACGCCGAAGCCTACGATGAATACGGTCGCAGAATGGCACGTCTTGCGAAAGCCATCAAGCCCATTTTGAGCATGTTACCTCCCGACCCAACCTCATTGAGTCCAAAAGATTTAATGGGACTGCTCAAGCTCGGTCAATTCGCTTCGACATTAACTGAAAAAGAATTATATGGTCTCTCAAAGATCATGACCCAATCTGCGGCGGACATGCTCGAAGAATGGTTCGAGACTCCCGCGCTCCTGGGAACTAAATCCGCCAGCGGAATTATCGGCACGTTCCTCGGTCCGCGCTCACCAAGCACTGCGTACGTTTTGCTGCATCACTACATGGGAGAAATTGACGGCGCGTTCCGTGCCTGGGGATTCGCAAAAGGTGGCACAGGTGGTATCGCCGAATCCATCGCAAGTTCGGCGCGAGCATTCGGGGCTGAGATCAGACTCAACGCAACCGTGAAGCAGGTCATCGTTAAAGGTGGACGCGCAATCGGCGTCGCGCTTGAAAATGGCGACGAGATTTATGCGAAGGCAGTCCTCTCGTCCGCTGATCCGTTCGTCACATTCCTAAAACTCGTTGACCAGAAATATTTGCCCGATGACTTGACTCACTCCATCAAAAAATTCCGTACGCGCGGTTCTTCGGGCAAGGTCAACATCGCGTTGAGCGAACTTCCAAAATTCACCGCGTTGCCCGACTCAAACGTCCTGCATCGCGGCGCGGTTTCCATCAGCCCGAGCATTGATTACATCGAGCGCGCCTATGACGACGCGAAGTATGGCCGCTTTGCAAAAGAGCCGTACGTCGACATGATCTTCCCGTCGATGATCGACCCCGACATGGCGCCTCCCGGCAAACATGTCATGTCGTGTTTCGTGCAGTATGCGCCGTATGATATCGAAGGCGGCTGGGACGACACCAAGCGCGAAGCATTCGGCGAAGCGGTCATCTCCACCATTGAGCGGTACGCGCCAAACATTCGCCGCGCGATCATTGGAAAACAAGTCATCACACCAGTCGACATCGAACGCATCACGGGCATCACGGGCGGCAACATCTTCCACGGCGAACTGCTGCTGCATCAACTCTTCTTCATGCGCCCCGCCACAAAATGGTCAGGCTTCCGCACGCCCATCTAAGGCTATTATCTCGCGGGTTCGGGCGCGCACCCCGGCGGTGGCATCTTGGGTTCGCCGGGCAAATTTGCCGCAGAACTTGCATTGAAGGACGGCATCTAATGAAAACCTACGACACCATCATCATCGGCGCGTGACATATCGGTTTGGTCGCTGCCGCCTATCTTGCAAAGCAAGGCAAAAAAGTTTTAGTCCTCGAACGCCGCGATATTGTCGGCGGGCAGGTTGTGACAGAATCTTTCGGCGATGGCTTCACCGTTGACTCTCTGCACGCAGGCGGAACTCTGCGCCCGGACATTATCAAGCACCTCAACCTCGCTTCACACGGACTTGTAGTTGATTCCGTCCGAAAGCCATTCATCTCCCTCCAGGCAGATTCCAACCACCTTATATTCGACGCAAATCCTGCAAAGGCAGTTGAGTCCATCAAACGCTTCTCCGAAAAAGACGCAGCAAACTGGATTCCATTTTTAGATTTCATGAAGAAAGCGACTCAATTCATCGAGACCGCCAACTCCACGATCATGCCGCGCCTGCCAAAAGGATTTAATCTCAGCGAAGGTATGGCTCTTGCTGAACTCGGCCTTGACCTGCGCATGATGGGTGGCAAAGACATGATGCGAATCATCCGCGGCATTCCCATGACCGCCGATGAATTCGTGGACGAATGGTTCGAGTCCGATGTGGTCAAAGCCGCAATTGCATCCCTCGGCATTCACGGATTGACTCTCGGCGTGTATGGCGCGGGCACAGGTTATACTCTCATGCACACTTGGGCAAATCGCGGCGGCATGTCACATATCTCCGTGCAAGGCGGTATCGGGAAAATTACTGAAGCACTTGCCAGTGCAGTGAAATCATTCGGCGGGGAAATTCGTTTGAATGCAGAAGTAAAAAGTATACAAGTAGACACGTACACATGTAAGGGCGTTGTGTTATTCAATGGCGAAGAGATTGCCGCGAAAAACATCATCTCCGCCGCTGACCCGAAACATACATTCCTGTCACTCGTCGGCGCAATGGAATTACCGCCCGAATTCGTGTGGAATGTCCAATCCATCAAAATGCGCGGATCGGTTGCCAAAGTCCACCTGCTCACCGATGGCAAACACGGCATCCCCGATGGGACAGTCGCGCTCGCACCGTCCATCAAATATCTGGAACAAGCCTACGACGCGGCGAAGTATCACAGCATTTCCGAGAAACCTTATCTCGAAGTGACGACATCCGCTTCGGAATCCGTTCATCCGCTAAAATCCGTTGTAAGCATTCATTTTCAGTTTGCAGCATTTAAGTTGAAGAATGGCGATTGGAAAACCGAAGGCGCGAAAGTCGAGAATATTGCAATCGATACCCTTGCGGAATACTTCCCCAATCTGAAATCGTCAATCGTCAATCGTAAAGTGATCACACCACTCGATCTTGAACAAACCTACAGCCTCACCGAAGGCGACCTCAATCACGGTCAGATCATGCTTGACCAGTTCATGTTCATGCGTCCCATCCCGGGCTGGTCGAACCACAAAACCCCTATCGATAATTTATATCTCTGCGGCAGCGGAGTCCACGGTGGAGGGGGAGTCAGCGGGGCAAGCGGTCGGAATGTAGTCAGGGTTTTGAAGTAAAAGATAAGATGAATCAAAATGCTCCAGGCCTTTAGCTTGGAGCATTTTCTTATTTCATAATCAACTTAAATCGGTTGGATCGAGGCCTCCAACTTTTGGGCGAATTCCGCCATTTGCGCTTCAGTCATATCTTTCATCATATCAGCGTGGACAGTACTACCATGTGCCATGGCTTTGTCCATTACTTCTTCCCTGGTGGCTCCAGTTGCGACAAAGTCGCAATCCATACCGAGATGTTTGCAAGCAAATTTTTCCATTTTTTTTCTCCTTTTGTAGAATTTACCAATATTGACTTGTTAACTCACCTTACGCACCGTCATGATTCCCTGAGCGGAGCGAAGGGTCTCTGAGATAATCGTAGGGCCCTTCGCTGTCGCTCAGGGCGGCATACCTAAAAATGCACAAAACCGCGTAAGGTGAGTTGTTAATTTAGAATAGCACTAACTGGACAATATCAGTATTAATATATGCTAAGAGTTTTCCAAAAAGGGAATTGATAGCGGAAAAGGTGCTGTAGAAAAGGAAGCGTAGGTCACGTTTGGTTGAGCAGCGAAACCAGATGTGACCTACTTTGTTATTCAAAGCATCCGCTTAACAGAACGGCACGCGGATCACGCCCAAAGGCGAGGCGTTTCGCCCAGGTGCTGGGAAAACTCCGCAGAGCATTGGCATTCATCAGCGCGGGGACATTGATCCGCCAGCCTGCTTGAGACAGGTTGTTGAAAATTTGATTCGCGCCATCTTCGAGACTCCAGCCTGCTTCAGCGAGTGCGCCGCCGTTCAGGCGAATTTCAACTGTTGTAACGGAACGTGAAATGGACTCGAGTCCGCGTATCAACCTTATGTCGCCTGCCAATAAACTTTCGAGCAGGCTGCCCCACGGGAAATTGATAGTGACGTGTGAGACCAGTCCGCTTAATTCCTGCGGCAGGTTTTGCGCACTGGCAATGATGTAGAGCAGGTTCGGCAGTTTCGCGCGCGAATATTCGTGCAGGTTCTCGCGGCACGAGTCCACGCCGATGACGAAATGGTTCGGGAATTTATCGGCGTGGCAAAATGCGAATTTGCCGTCACCAGTTCCCAGGTCAAGGATGATGCGGTTATAGGTTGTGAGTCGTTCTTTCAGTTCAGTCAAATCCAAATCAAGGGACGCTTTGCCCTGAATTATTTCCATCAGAAACCTCCAATCTGTCAAATGGTTGAATAGAGACAGATTGGGGCAGGCGGGGCACGCGCCTTGGCCTTAAACGAAAATAGACGGCCGTGTCAGGCACCGTCGAGATCATCAGGTGTAGGTTTTTTACGAGTTAAGGGAAATGTAAAGCAGGCCCATTGGGCTCTGCAAAAAACGAGTTAGCAGGGTGGCCGGGTAGTGTTCATGCCAAAATTTTAGCATCATCTGTAAATAGCGCAGGTTAGAGTTTTATATGCAAATTTGGTTTATGTTTCATCGAAAAAATGAAGGCCGAACACAACCCAATCTTTTTACAAGGATTTTACTTCCGCAAAACCACTCGCTCACAATGATTCTGTATACTACGATATAACAAAGGAGACACACCATGAAACGTTCATCCATTGCACTAACCCTGCTCATCATTCTTTCGCTCGCCTGCAATTTGGGCGCAAATGCCCCGGCGGAGAATCAGCCTGTTGAAACAGCGACCAGTTCCCCAGTCACGAATGACGCGGGCGAAGCCATTCTCCTGTTCACAATTGGGATGCACATCGAGCCGATGGGTGAAACCGCGCAGGGATACGGTGGCGGCAGGAGCGGTGATTATCATCAGCCAGCATTTTTTGACAAACAAGTGGATGATATTCTTGCCGTGACTCAGATCGTTGAAGCGCACGGCGGACGCATGACCATTCAGGCGCAATCCCCATTTACGAATGTGGCAATCGAATCGGGCCATACCATTCTTGCCGATCTCGCGTCACGCGGACATGAGATGGCGCTGCATTTTCACGAGGATGCGCATCTCGGAAAAAATGGCAACGCGCTTTCCGCGCTGCAATGGTGCAATGCGATGAAGCAGGAAATTTCCCTGATCACACGGGCCAGCGGTGTGAATAACATTCGTTATTGGAGCGGTGGAAATTTATATCTGAATATTCATGAAGCCGCGCAATGCGCCGGGCTGGACGTGAACAGCGATTGGAAAAATCCGCAGTTGCAGGAGACGCCGCTTGAGTTCGTGGGTGTCAATCCGTGGCGGCCTGCGGGCGGAACCGATGGCATAAATCTCACGGATTTTATTCAGCACGATCCCAACGGCGCGGTTATCTTTTTACCTGAAGGTCAATACGATAAAACGAATTTTGCGTCCATGCGCCGCAGTGACGACGCTGGCGGCGACGAAGCTTACTTTGAATATCTCAAGCAAAGTTTGTATGCCTCGCTCGAAGCCGCGCAGGCGGGCAGGGTGAATGTCTTTCACTTCACCGTTCATCCCGGAGAATTTCGCGGCGACCCGCAGCATCCGTTTGAAGTCATCGAAAAATTTTTAACCGAAGTTGTCGATCCGCTCGCCGCATCGGGCGCTGTGCAATGGGCCACCCTCTCGCAAATGGCAGATGCTTATCTTGCGACAGAACAATAGGGTGATGTCTCATGAAGCGATTCATCCTTGCCCTGACATTGCTCACCCCATTGGCATTTGCCTGCGCCCAAACCTCGCCTCAGACTCCGCCGACAGTTGCTCCTGTTTCTCAATCAGTAACCATCGCCCCGACATCGCCTACGGTCTACGGTCCATCGTCTGTATACATCTCCTTCATCATCAACGTCCATGACTGGATTCATGTTGACGAAAGCGCAGGCATCTTAATCAAACTCGTCGATCTCTTTGAACGCTACAATATGCGCGGCGACTTTTACTTCACCGCCGAAGTGACTCGCAGACTCGCAGAGGAACATCCCGATGTGATTGAAAGATTCAAGAACTCAGACATGACCATCAGCTATCACATCCGCCCGCCGCACCCGCTTTATTCAGGCTTTGACTCACTCCTGCAAAACCTCAACGATGATGAGTTGTATCAAGCGCTGCTGGATTATGAAACCCATGCATTGAATCTTGAAACAGGAGATTTGGATCGTTCACAACCCGGAGGCTATGCCTATGTAGCGCAAGTCTTTGGAAGAAACCCTGTTGTTGCGGCTGCGCCAAGCAACGATCAAAGAATAAAAGACACAGCGCAGAGAGTCTATGCAAGCCTCGGCGCGCAGATGACGATCCTGTATCACGAGAAAGGGACAAAGATCGAACAGCCTTATGAATATGTCAACGGGATGCTCGTCCGTCCCAGTGATTTCAGTGTCACGCGCGCAACAAGCATTGACGGCACCGATAACTTCTGGTGGAATTTCATGTCCAAGCCCAATGCGGATGAGTACAACCCGACGGAGATGTTACAGAGTCAACTTGCTGAATGGGAAACCCACAACTATGGACGCGCGCCATTCATCACATCGCTGATCCATGAAAATAATTATTACCGCTCCGGCGCTGAAGCATGGTCATCCATCTATTTCACGATGGAAAAAGGACAGAAGGCTGATCCGCTTGCGCCGCCGTATGATTTGAACGCGCCCGATCCGTCCAAGCTGCGCCCGCCTGAAGAACAGCAAGCCGTCTTTGCGGCGTATGAAGAACTGGCCGCTTATGCCGCCGCGCATTTGACAGTGGTCACTTCCGAAGATATTGTGGAGATGGCAAAATAGTTTTGTACCGCGACACGCTTCGCGATGCCGCCTTTGCAGGGCGAGATAAAGCCCGCGGTTAGGAATATATAATGAAACAACTGTATTTTTTCTTTGCGCTTCTCGCAGTCACAACACTTGCTTGCAGGCTGCCGGACAAACCATCAGCCGCGACTCAGCCTGTAGAAACAGTCACCCAGCCCCCGGTTACGAGTGAAGCGGTGGTTACATCCAACGAATTTGATTCATCCAAAATTGGCGCAGTCGAGAGAGACATCACGTATTGCACGATGGAGGGAGTCGAATTGAAGATGGATGTTTATTATCCATCTTCAAAAGATGAGGCATGGCCTGTGACGATGTATGTGCATGGCGGCGGCTGGTCTTCGGGCGATAAGGCGCAGGGCGCGGGCATAATGGAAATACCATTATTACAGCGCGCGGGTTTTTTGGCAGTATCGGTTAACTATCGCCTCTCGCCTGAATATTCATTCCCTGTGATGATCGAGGATGTGAAATGCGCGGTGCGTTATCTTCGCGCTCATGCGACCCAATACAACCTTGACCCGAACAGAATCGGCGTATGGGGTGGGAGCGCGGGCGGGCATCTTGTAGCGATGCTCGGCACAACGGATGCGGGCGCGGGCTTTGATGTGGGCGAGTATCTCGATCAATCGAGCCGCGTACAGGCGGTTGTGGATATGTTTGGGCCTGCGGATCTGACCGTGCAATTCGAAGGCGGTTATGAAAAAACAAGATTCGTATTCAATGACTTTGATGCGGCGCTTGCCAGCCCGGTCACTTATGTTTCAGCGGACGACCCGCCATTTTTGATATTGCACGGCGAGGCGGATCAGTTGGTGCCAATCGAGCAATCACAGATATTACTTGCCGCGCTTCGAGCCGCGGGTGTGCCCTCAGAGTTGGTGACAGTGACCAACGCCGGGCACAGTTTCAAAGCCGAGGAAGGCAAGACCATCAGCCCTTCACTCAGGGAACTCGCGCAAATGATAATTGTTTTTTTTGAAGAGCAGTTAAAGTGATTATCGCCTTTTAGGCCTTCCATGGTGGCGCGACAGTTTTCTGTTTACCAAATTCAGTAAATTACGAATTTGCTCCGGAGCGCGGACTTCAGTCCGCTTTGCCTCTGTAAAATTGCAGACTAAAGTCTGTATTCCGCTCAATCTGTGATTTACTGAAATTATGCAATCCTCTGTAGATGAACTAAATTTGACCCTCTGGGGATATAAAAGGCTGTACAATCCATAAAAAACCTGTAAATCACGTAAAATCAATGATATTCAACACTGCGGTTTATATGACGCGACCCGTAAAATTGGGGTCATTGCCCCATGACAGTTGGCTGTGCTGCCGTCCATGAAGCAATAAAATCTTTAGAAAATAATCCCAGGAGAAATCAATGAGACGATTAAAGATAGCGCACGCGCTGCCGCTTATTGCAGGACTTGTGCTGGTCGCATTGGCAATCGCCGGCTCCAAATTGGAACCTGCACGCGCCGCGCCTCACATTAACCGTGATTTGGCGCCGATGGCCCAGATTGATAACAGTGTTTGTCTGGATTGTCATAACAAACCTGATTTCACGCTCACGATGTCCAATGGCGAGATTCTCCCTTTGACCATTAGCGAAGGCAAATTCGAACAATCGATCCACGGCGAAAATGAGATTGCATGTACAGATTGCCACGCTGACTTCAGCGGGTTCCCGCATGCGGAATTAAAGGCCGATAGTCCGCGCGAAGTAGCCATTACCTATTACACAATATGCGAGCAGTGCCATGCTGAACAATACAATAAAGTGTTGGACAGTGTTCATCAAAAAGCTTTGGCCGGGGGAGACAAGAACGCCGCCGTCTGCACCGACTGCCACAACCCGCATGAACAGGGCCGTCTCACAGATTCTGCCACCGGCAATCTTTTACCCACGGCCCGGGCGCACATCCCACAGACCTGCGCGCAGTGCCATAGTGGAATTTACGATTCTTATAAATACAGCGTCCACGGCGCCGCACTGGCAGAGGAAGGCAACCTGGATGTGCCCACCTGCATTGACTGTCACGGCGTCCATAATATTCAGGACCCCACCACGGCTCAATTCCGCAATGAAACGCCGTTGTTATGCGCGAAGTGCCATGCAAATGAAAAGTTGATGCAGCTCTATGATCTTCCCACCAACATTTTAAATACTTATGTGGCAGATTTCCACGGCACGACAGTAACCCTCTTCGAGCAAAACTCCCCAGACCAGCCCACCAACAAGCCGGTCTGTACAGACTGCCACGGCGTTCATAATATTTCCAAAGTGGATAATCCGCAAACAGGCATCGCGCTGAAACAGAACCTGCTCGTTAAATGCCAGCGCTGTCACCCGGACGCAACCGCCAACTTCCCGGATGCATGGATGAGTCACTATGTTGCCAGCCCCGATAATTTTTCGCTGGTGTATTACGTAAACCTATTCTACAAATTCCTCATCCCTGGGGTATTGGGCGGCATGGGCGTCTTTGTCGTTACAGATTTTGTACGGCGGTTGATCGAACGCCGTAAAGGAGCCGCTCATTAATGACTAACACAACCACATCCCCGCAGATGGAAGAACGTAGCTACGAGCGCTTCCCGCTTGCCCGCCGCATCGAACACCTGACGATGCTGCTTTCCTTCACCACACTCGGCCTGACCGGACTGATACAAAAATTCCCCTTCAACGCCGCCTCGCAATTCCTGATCGGAATATTGGGCGGCGTGGATACGGTCCGCAGCATTCATCATTTTGCCGCAATCGTCCTGATGTTTGGCACGATGTATCACATCATTTTGCTGGGCTACAACCTGTACGTTCTACGAATACGCATGACCATGCTGCCCGTCATTCAGGATGGCCTTGACGCGCTTCAAGCCCTGCTTTACAACATCGGCCTCCGCAAGTCCCGTCCGCAAATGGGGCGCTTCACCTTTGAAGAAAAGGCCGAATACTGGGCCTTCGTTTGGGGCACTGCTGTCATGGGTGTGACCGGCTTCATGATGTGGAACCCGATCACATCTGCCAAATTCCTGCCGGGTGAATTCATTCCGGCCGCCAAAGCCGCTCACGGCGGAGAAGCTGTACTGGCCGTGCTGGCCATCATCCTCTGGCACATGTATGGCGTGCATATAAAATTCTTCAACAAAGCCATGTGGACCGGCAAGCTGACCGAAACAGAAATGCTGCACGAACACCCGCTCGAACTGGCGGATATTAAAGCCGGCCTACCGGACCGCGAACAGGATCCGCTCAAGATTCGCCAGCGCCGGAGGAAATTTTTTCCTGTCGCTTCAATCCTGACCCTGGGCATGTTGGCCGGTATCTTTGGCTTTATCAACGCTGAAGACACCGCGCTGACAACTGTCCCGCCGCAGGATGACCAACCCGTGGAAGTCTACATCCATTGGACAGCCACCCCGCGCAACACATCCACGCCGACAATTGTCCCATCCCTGACGGCCATCCCGGCAGACACGGCAACGCCCTTTGTCATACCGTCATTTGTCACCTGGGATGCAAACATTGGGCCGCTGTTTCAACTAAACTGCGGCGAATGCCACGTTGATGATGATAAAGGCGGTCTAAACCTGTCCACGTATGCAGATGCAATGAGAGGTGGAAGAAGTGGGGCGGCCTTTACAGCCGGAGATTCAGCCGCCAGCCCAATGATCATTAAATTTGAAAGCGGCGACCATACTGATTTTATGCTTTCGACGGACGATCTCGCGCTGGTCAAAGCCTGGCTGGATGCCGGCGCATTGGAAAAATAAATAGTTCATCGGACTGCGGACTTCAGTCCGCAACTCAAAGCAGACTGAAGTCTGCGCTCCATTAAATTCAACGTCCCCTTTTATAAAGGGGACGTTGTCGCTTATTCATCTCTAGAACTATCCGCGCCCAAATCCGGCAGGGCGGATTCAATCTCCTCCGGGCTTTGCCCGGACTCCAGCCTGTCCACCACATCATCGAATTCCGGGGGAAGTTCTTCGCCCATTTCACTGCCCATCTTGCGCATCATTTTCCCGAGCGCCTTTGGATCGTCTTCAAGGCCTTCGAAACCGGAGAAGTCATTGGCGACCGATTCCATGCGGCTTTCTTCAGACCTGGCGATGCGCACCTTTGTCATGCGGCGGCGGACGTTATCGCTTTCACAGTAGGTACAATGGACAGTCTTTTTTCCATATTCACTAAAGGTCAGGAACATGTCAAAACGTTTTTCGCAATTGTTGCAGATAAAGTCATAGGTTGGCATATTCTTATTTTACTGCTTCTTGTTTAAAATTTGAATACGGGGATTTAAAGCAGCCAACAGCGAAACAAAACTTATTGGAACAGAATCAAGCCAAAGACCGGAAAGAAGCGGCGCGTCTCTTTGGTACAATAACCCCATGTCAAATACATTCACACTCCGCAAATCTGAGCCATTGCTGATCGTCATATCCGGGCCATCCGGCGTTGGCAAGGATTCTGTTGTCCAGCGCATGATCGAGCGCGGCCTGCCGTTCCATTTTGTGGTGACCGCCACAACACGTGAGAAGCGTGAAACCGAAGTAAACGGCAGGGATTATTGGTTCGTGTCAGAAGATGAGTTTGCGCGCATGATCGAACAGAACGAATTGATCGAATATGCGATTGTGTATGGCGACTACAAAGGCATTCCCAAGCGCGAGGTGCGCGATGCCTTTGCGAGCGGCGAGGATGTGGTCATGCGCATCGATGTGCAGGGCGCAGAGTCGGTGCGAAAACTTGTGCCCGAGGCCCTGCTGATCTTCATCACCTGCGAAGACGAGGATGAACTGGAACGCCGCCTGCGTGAACGCAAAACCGAAACTGCCGATTCGCTTTCCCTGCGGATCGCCACGGCGCGCAAGGAATTACAACGCATCGAAGCATTTGATTATGTGATCGTGAATCATGATTTT
>JACRBH010000003.1 GCA_016234535.1 Chloroflexota bacterium | reverse complement strand
GGCGGGCCATGAATGATGGCGACATCTTCCGCGCTCAACGCAAAGTACACAGCTTGATTTTGTGAATCATTTAATTTTTTGTTGAATGGATTTTGAAATTCGATTTTATTGAAAACTGGATTTTGCTTCCCCAACAATACATCGCGCAGGATGGCGAGCCGCGTCCCTTTCGCGCCTCGGGCTGATTCCAATGCCAGTCTTTGTCTTTGCCTTGAGATTTCATCGGTCGAACGGTCGAGCCTGAAAGTAGGTCTGTCCGATTCAGTTTCAGGCCATTGTGTGAACGCGACTTGGATCGTATCCTTGTGCGCGCGGCTGACAATTCCGCGCCAACTGGGAGCATCTTTGTTGTACAGCCCTTCTTCCGAAAGGATGACAGGACTGCCGTTCCCGATTCGGCTCCAGGGTAATGATAAATTTTCGTTGCGTTTGCCGAATGTCAACAGGATTTTTCCACCCAATCCCGAGTCTTCTTCACGGATGACAAGGTTGATGAGACTGCTTCCTGATGCTTCCGCCTCGGCAGGTGATAATTTCTCAAGGGAGCGAATTGCCTCTTGTTTTTCGGCTTCCGCTTCCAGGTCAAGCAGACGCGCGAGTCGTTGAAAATGATCTTCGGATGGTTTATAGGGGGCATTCATGCGGGGGTCATTTTACATCTAAATATCGCGGAGCGCGGACTTCAGTCCGCAACTTGCTGGAAAGGGGACTGATACTTCGACACGGTGAGCGAAAGGCGAACCGTCAGCACAAGAGTCCGCGCTCCATTTATAATCAGCCCATGACCAAAATTCTTTACCGCGTCCACGCGGTTCAACGCATGTTCGAGCGGGAGATTGCTGCTGGCAAAGTCCGCAAGGCATTGGAAGCAGCGGATGTGATCGAGGATTACTCCACAGAAATGCCCGAACCGAGCCGGCTAATTATGGGCCTTCAGGGAAAACGCCCGTTCCATGTGGTCACTTCGGAGAACCCGGAAGCAAATGAAATCACGGTGGTGACCGTTTATCTTCCCGACCCAAATAAATGGAAAAAGGATTTTCGGAGTCGGAAGTGAAAGGAATAAGACCTGACAGGTTTCTAAAACCTGTCAGGTCTACAAGATTTATTTTATGATTTGCATCATCTGTAGGCAAGCTGAAATCATTGACGGATTTACGTCCGCCCCCTTCGAGCGCGATGAAATGAAATTGATCGTGAACACTGTGCCTGCCCATGTCTGCCCAAATTGCGGAGAGGCTTACCTGGATGAGAAAGTGAGCATCAAATTACTGCAATTCGTTGAAGAGAAGTCGAACATGGGAGTCATTGAAGGCATCCATGAATACTCTGAGATTGTTGATAAAATCGATTCATGAAACAGCGCATATGCCTGTTCCTTTTTATTTTTCTTGCAGCCTGTGCGCCTGCTTCGATTGTGCCAACTGCCACCCTGCCTCCGCCAAATGTGACGATCATCCCCGCCACATCGACACCCACGCGCACGCCAATTCCCACTGCCACGCGGACCACTGAGCAGGCCATTCAGCCATATACCATTGAAGGTCTCCGCAAGCATCAATTCAAAAGCGGAAAGATCGTCATCCTCGAAAAACTGCTTGAGGCGGAAGACTTTACGCGCTATCGAATTGAATACCCAAGTGACGGACTGAATATCACCGGCATTTTACAGATTCCAATCAGCGGCGAGCCGCCCTATCCTGTCATCGTGATGAATCATGGTTTTTTCTCCCGCACCGTCTATCATTCAGGCGATGGCACAGACCGCGCCGCAAGTTTTTTGAATCGCTACGGCTATCTGACAATCTCATCAGATTATCGCAGTTGGGGTGGTTCTGAAACTGGCGAGAGCCTGTTTTACTCTGGCCTGGCTATTGACGTTGTCAATTTGATGAACGCCATCCCGTCCATTCCGCAGGCCGACCCAACCCGCATTGGCATGTGGGGTCACAGCATGGGCGGCGGCGTGACGCTTAAGGTTCTCACAATTGACTCTCGTTTAAAAGCTGCCGTAATCTACTCCTCGGTCAGCGCGGACTTCACCGATATCATCGGCCGTTGGGGGCCAGGCTGTCTTGGCGATGTGTACGCGGGCGAACTTGCGTTTGGATGCAATTCTTCGGATATCCTCCCTTTGAATCTGCCTGACGACTTGACCGCTTCCTACTTTAACTCTGTAACTGATCCAGCGATACTGGAGGCTGTTTCTCCGCTCTATCATTTGGCTAACGTCACAGCGCCTGTGCAAATCAACTACGGCACCGAGGACGGTAAAACATTTGCGGGCACGCCGCCGGAATGGTCAACGAAAATGTACGAAGGATTCATCAAGGCAGATAAAGCCGCGCAGATATTTGTCCAGCAGGATGAAGGTCATTCCTTTATTGGTCAACCGTGGTTCGAATTCATGCTGCGCTCATTGAAATTCTTTGATGAGCATGTAAAATAGGGCTCTGGAATCTTGCTGCGAACCTCATAAAAATTATTTCTTATGAAAAAATATCCACTCATCTTACTGGTATTCCTGTTTCTATATTCCTGCGCGCCTGCGCAGACGCCCGTTGCCGTAATCTCCACTCCCGCCCCATCCTCTCCACTTGACGGTCAATGGCAGGGGACAGGCTCCACAGCGGATGGCAAGTCTTTCAAGATATTTCTGACCATTCAAGACTCCGCTCTGGCAGGGCTGATCTACAACTTCAACGGTCCAAATGGGAATCCCTGCACCGCCATTGCCTATGGACAGATTCCCGCCGCAAGCCAGCCCATGATCGTAAACAATACGCTTGAGTCCAAACTTGGCGATGACTTGAATATTTCTGCCTCCTTCAAGTCCGATACAGAATCTTCGGGCCATCTCACAATTTACTGGCGTGGACATCAAGCCAACTGCAACGGCGATTATGAAGTGACCTGGATAGCGACAAAACAAATCCCACAGACTGCTGCTCAATCAACGAATAAGCCAAACCCAAACGCGCCGAATCCATTTGAGACTTTTATACAAATCCTGATCTTTGGGTTGTCGAATGGCGCGGTTCTGGCGCTCAACGCCATCGGCGTGACATTGATCTACAGCACAGTCCGCACGCTGAACCTTGCGCATGGCGATGTCTTTGCCTTATGCACCGCGCTGGTAACTTCCATCATCAACATCATTGGCATTAAACAAAATTGGCCGCCTCTCCAAATCGCCAGCGGACTTTTCTTCGTGCTTCTCGCGGCTATGAGTCTTGGCGCATTATTAAGCATTGGTGTGGAACGCCTCGCCTTCGCCCCCTTCCGCGGACATTCCCGCCTCGCGCCGTTGATCGCCACACTCGGACTTTCATTCATTCTCTTTCAAGGCGCGCTGGTCTGGCGTACCTTTCAAGGTTCATGGATCGTCGGTGAGCACCGCAGTGTGCCCGGTCTGCCCGAAGTGCCGACAGATGGCATCCCGTCATTGCTGCCTGAGATTAATCTTGTAAAGGCATTGGGTCTGCCGTTCAAAATCATCATTCGTTTCAGTGATGTCTTTGTTATCTTGATGGCGTTTGCTTTGGTGGCGTTCGCAACCTGGTTTATGTTGAAGACACGCACTGGCAAGGCCATCCGCGCGTTGTCGCAGAGTCACCAAATGGCAGAGATGATCGGCATCAACGTCAATCAAACGATTCGGCGCGCGTTTGCCTTGGGCGGCGCATTCGCAGGCGCGGCAGGATTCATCTTCGCGTTGTATTACTCGCGCCCCTTTGGAAGTCACGGCGCGCAAAGCGGACTCTTCGCATTTATGGCTGCGCTGCTTGGCGGCATTGGCAATCCGCTCGGCGCGTTAGTCAGCGGCTTGTTGATCGGTGTATTTTCTTCGTTAAGTGATTACTATCTCACCGCGCAATGGACTCCCGCGTTATTGCTTGCCTTGCTCGTGGTTCTCTTCGCTTGGAAGCCAACTGGCTTTGGCGGGGAAGGGGAGTCAGCCACAGTCCGCGACTCTATTATTTTGACGGCACCCTCTCAACGGTCAGGCGTGAAGCGCTGGTTTATCATCCTGCTGATTGCGCTTGCAATCGCTCCTCTCGTTTTGCACAGCGGTCAAATCATCCTGCGCCTTGCAGTGATTTTTATTTTACTCACGCTCGGCTTGAATCTGGCGCTCGGAATTACCGGACTGCTCGATCTTGGTTTTGCCGCGAGCTTTGGCCTAGCCGCGTACATAACCGCATTGTTCACTTCCAAGTTGGACGTTGTGTCTGTGCTGATTTTCGGCGCGTGCGCCGGCGCTTTTCTCGGCTTGCTAAAAGGATTTTTGTCGCAGCGATTGCGCAGTGACTTTTTTGCGGTTGCCACTCTTGCTCTTGGATTGCTGGTTCGACAGGTGATCATCAATTTGGAATTTACCGGCGGCATGGGTGGGATCGGTGGAATCAGCGCGCCTCATTTTCTTAACCTCAGCCTGCTCGGACAGACCCAGAAATATTATCTCGTCCTCGGCATTGTGACTCTCGCCGCGTGGATGAGTCTGCGGCTGATCGCGTCCCGCACCGGTCGCGCATGGATCGCGTCGAGCGAGGATGAACTTGCGGCATTATCCGCTGGCGTGGACGTGGCCCGCGCGCGCACGATTTCGTTGATGTTGAGTTCCGCGCTGGCGGGAGTTGCCGGCGCATTATATGCAAGCACGCTTTCCTTCGTTGAACCTGACCTGATGGCTTTTCACGTCTCGAGCATGATCCTTACAATGGTCATCCTCGGCGGCGCAGGCAATGTGACTGGCGCATTCATCGGCGCGCTGGCGATCATCCTTTACGACAAATCCATCATCCCGCAGCTCGCAGACTGGCTGGCATTGATTTGGCCGAAGAATGCCTTCATCGGCGCCGTTCCAGACATTCGCGGCGCATCGTTCTTCAATTTTGGCATTGTGTTGTATCTGACTGTTCTTTTACGCGCCAGGAAAAAGTAAAAATGGAACGTCGACTTCAGTCCGCACTCCGCTAATAAAATTCTCCTTGACGTTCTCTGTATCTTGCTATAAAATCTGGTCACTATATCTCATTTGAAAGGAGGCACGAACTAATGATAATCAACAGACTGACCCCCCAATGTGTTTTAAGCGCGCCTCCTGCAGGTGATATGTAGCAGCGACTCTTGTCGTTCTTCCTACCAGTCAACCGCAGGCGCGATGCCTGCGGTATTTTTTTGCCTCGCCGCAGGGTGCAGTTTCCCTGTGGTTTTGTTTTTAATACGGCCACGTGATTAACAAGTGAGCAACATAATGAAAGCATACAATAACAAACTCATTGTCCGCCGTTATTTTGACGAAGTCCTGCTCAATGGCAGGCTCGAATTGATCGAAGAACTATTTGCGCCGGAGATAAGTGATCTCGTCAGACGCTACGCCTTTTTTGCACCAGAGTCATTCAGCATCAGCGACATGGTCGCTGAAGACGATACGGTGATGGTGCGCTGGCACACGCCTCCATCCCTGGGCGCGCAGTTCGATCAAAATGGATTTGCTGTTTGCTACCTCGAGAACGGCGTGATTGTCGGGCTGGAGCTGATGGACGTTAACGGCGTAATGCGCCAGATCGGCGCGGAAGTATTTTCTCCTGATTTTGAAATACAAAGGTGCTAAATGAGCAAGAATAAACTGCTTGAACTATATGAGGAAATCGACGACCTGGATGCGGCAGAGTTGGCGCCAAAGCGCCTTTCTCAAAAACGTGAGTCACGTAAGCAGGTAATGGATGCAAAAGTATTTGTCCGTGCGCAGGAAGTCTCACGTGAATTCAAGTTCACCTATAAAGCTGCTCGCTTCGAAGAAGCCTGGTTGCTGGACTCTCTCGCTGACATCGCCCAGCACCAATGGATCTCGGATGTGCTTCGAAAAGTCAAAGGCGGCAAGGAAGCCTCGGTCTATTTATGCAAGTCCGGGGTCGCAGTGGATGCGCCGCTAGTCGCCGCGAAGGTTTATCGTCCGCGCTCTCTCCGCAACTTGAAGAACGATCAGCAGTATCGTGTTGGCCGTATTGACCTCGACGAAGACGGTCATGCCCTGTGGAAGCAGGCGGATATAAACGCTGTTGCCAAGCGCACATCCTACGGCGAAGAAGTCAGGCATCAATCCTGGATTGCGTATGAATTCAGGACGCTTGAGACTTTGTATGAAGCAGGTGTGGATGTCCCCAAGCCTTACGCAATGGAGAAGAACGCCATATTGATGGGCTTCGTTGGCGACCTTGAATACTCTGCGCCAGCGTTGGTGGCTGTCTCCTTGGAACTCGATGAGGCCAAACGCCTTTATGATCGCACGGTCTATAACATTGACCTGATGCTTGCCCAAAACCGCATCCACGGCGACCTCTCTGCCTACAACATTTTGTATTGGAACGGCGATATCACCCTGATCGATTTTCCGCAGGTGGTATTGCCAGAGTCCAACCCTGCTTCGTGGAATATTTTTCTGCGTGACGTGACCCGCGTTTGTCAGTATTTTTCCGCGCAGGGTGTGCGCTGTGATGGCCGCAAGCTCGCAACCGAGTTATGGACTTCTCACGGGCATAAAGTTGTAAAGGAAATTGACCCAAGATATTTGGACGCCGAGAAGCCGGAAGATCGCAAAGTTTGGGAAAAGCAGAAGTAACTTTAAAGGAGTCCAGCGTCTTTGCGAAGCACCCTGCGGGCCAGACGTTGGAGCGTTATTTCCAGAGTCCGAAGTCGGGAGACTTCGGACTCCTTTTTATAATTTGTTTTACTGTAAAATTGATGGGAGGAGATAAAACCTTATGAACAACGTCCGCCCGCATTTATCTTTAATGACCGAAGAACAAATTCAGGAAGCGCATCGCAACACTTTGCGCGTATTAAGTGAAACCGGCGTGCGGGTTGACTCCCCTGAAATTTTGCAATTGCTTGAGCGCAAACTTGGATTGAAATCACAGGATCGCATCATCAAATTCCCGCCGGAAGTTGTGGAAGAGGCGATCAAGTCCGCGCCGAGGACGATTGACCTCTATGATCGCTGCGGCGAACATAAACTAAAATTGGGTGAAAACCGATTAAGTTTTGGCGTGGGTGTGACGGCATTGTTCTATCAAAACCCTGTTGACGAAAAACTGGATTTATTCAAGCGCGAAAATTTTCAAGACCTTGTGCGGCTTGGCTCTGCCTTGCCGCTTTATGATGTCATCTCCACAGTCGGCATTGTCCGCGATGTGCCGGAAGAACTGAGCGATTTGATCGGCTCGCTCGAACATATCGCCAACACGACCAAGCCATTGGTATTGCTTGTTTCAGATGAACACAAATTTCCAGCCGTGATGGAGATGTTCGAAAAACTGCACGGCGACCTTGGCGCGAAGCCCTTCATCATTCCGTATTTCAATCCGGTCAGTCCGCTGGGCATGAATGCCGGCACGGTGGATAAAATGAAAATTTCCATCGAGCGCGGCCTGCCGATCATCTTTTCAAATTACAGCATGGCAGGTGCATCCACTCCGCTCACGCCCGCAGGCACACTCACACTGCTCATGGCTGAATTGCTCGCGGGTCTCATCATCAGCCAGACCATCAAAAAAGGCGCGCCGATCCTGCTTGGTATGCTGCCCGTTTATTTCGACATGCGCACCATGCTCAACTTCTACGACCCGCAATCCGTGCTCATCAGCGTCGCCTGTTCCGAGATGATGAAACACTACGGCATCCCGCATTGCTCGACATCTGGAAGCGGAACAGGCTGGGGCATGGATTTGATCGCTGCCGACACATATTGGATGAACACCCTCGCGCTTCTTCTCTCAAGCGGACATCTGGCCCCGTTCATTGGAGATTCTCTCGGCTCGAAGTCCATCTCGCCAACCACCATTGTCCACGTCCACGAGATCATTGACCAGGCTTTGAGATTCGCAAACGGCTTCCAGCTTGACGATGTCAACTCTGCGATAGATGAAATCCATAAAGTTGGGCCGGGCAAAAGTTTTCTGAGTCAACCGTCCACCTTGAAGAATTACAAAACGGGATATTATGTCAGCAAGGTTTATCCGCGCTACAGCATGGAGAAATGGCAGGAAGCCGGTGAGCCGCCAGCCCGTCAGGTTTTGCGCGAGAAAACGCAGGATCTGCTTGCCAATCTTCCAGTCCCTGATGATCATGATGACTTGATTGGGAAGGGTGAGGAATTTATTAAGAAAATAAAAGCTTGACGTATATTACAATCATTTCAGTAAATTTTTACCCGGCATTTGCTGATAGAATCGTGGACAATAAACAAAAGAGGATGAGCAAATGAAAGGAAAGAGAATTCACAGAAAAATAATCTGGCTGGGAACAGCTTTGTTTTTGCTGGCCTGTGTTTCACCATTGCTGGCAACCTCTTCGCCGCCTCAGGCTCCACAGGTATTGTCGCCTGAATTAATGGGGACATCCATCGCGCAAACTGCCGCCGCCGCTCAAACGCAAACCGTTGTGTATGCGCCTCCCACGCTGACGCCAACTCTCACCCCGTTGCCAACGCGGACGCCCATCGTTTTTACTTCAACGCCGACGTTTATCTACCGTTTGCCAACCTTGACGCCCCTGCCTACATGGACCCCGCTGCCGGGAATAATTATTCAAATCCCAGGCGGCACTGGCGGTGCCGGTGGCAATGGGACGCCCACAGACAGTCCCTTCACCGACAGGGAATGGACCTGCGCCATTCGGGGAAAAAGCCCTCCAATGGGAACTGTCATGAAGCAGGGCGAAGGTTTTTATGTGTCCATCACTTTAATGAATACCGGCACAAGAACCTGGCCGTATAACAGTGTAGATTTCATCTATCAAAGCGGGCTGCGTATCGAGGGTAAAAAGATTCAAGATTTGCCCAGGACAGTTGCTCCAGGAAAAGAAATCACACTCCAGTCATTGCTTGTGGCCCCCAAGCAGCCCGGCATTTACAACACAGTCTGGACGCTGAAAGTTGGCAACAACCCTTTTTGCGGCATGAAATATAGCTTTAAGGTTGATTGAACTTGCCCCATAGTCCATAGCCTTCTTTGCGCCTTTTCTCGCGACGCTCATGCTGCTCGTGGATTTGTTCCACATGATTGATCTTTTCCTCGATTGCCGCCTCCAGCCAGAGGCGGCCTTTTTCTGCGGTGCCGTGGCTGCCGGCCCCGTATGCGCCTGTTTTGGTATCATCATCCCAGGGTGGGTTGGCAATAAGTGATCCGCCTTCGATCCAGTCCATGTAGTAATCAGGAGTTGAGACAAAATCGGTTTCATCCACAACGCGCTCCATATGGCAAAGCTCGGGTCGCAAATGAAGCAGGTAGGATGTTTCCAATTCGCAGGCGTGCCCCATGCCTCCAATTGGCGAAGAGCGATATTTCTCCAATGCCGCTGCGCCAATCGGGCCTGATGTGTGCAGGAAAGCCGTCGCGCAGAATATTCTTCGGTGACGTTCGCCCGTGTATTTAACGATGTTCACAAGGAATGATGTATTGCCGCCATGCCCGCTCATGAAATAGAAACGGTCAAAGCCACGCGCAGCGAGAGTGTCAATCACCGCAATCCAGAAATCTTCGAAGGCGCGGCCACCAGCGTTCATTGTTGCAGCAAAAGATGAGCGGTGCGTGCTGACGCCATAAGGCATGGCTGGCAAAGCGTAGCTGCGTGTAGGCATTTTAGAGGCAGTGCCACTAGCTATCGAGTCTATAATAATGGTATCTACAGAGAGAGGGAGGTGGAATCCATGCTGCTCCGTGTGGCCGATTGGAATCAGAATTACTTTTCCGCGCTCACTATCAGATGGCAAAAAAGCTTTTGGCGCATACGTGGCAGGATGCGGCAGCCGCAGCATGGAAGAGGAATCATGAAGGATGAAAGCGGATTGCGGATCAATCCCTTGCGGCGCGAGACAATAAACTCTTGTAAAGCCATCATCCCGTAGACTATCAAGTAAGTTGACAATGTATTGAGTGAATATAGCGTCTGGCACTTCAAGTCCACTGCCGCGCCAGCCAAACGGGAATGCTGGCAGGAGTCCGATTCGGGGAGGATTACTCAATTGGTCAGCAAGCAACCCCAAGTCATAGCCTGAACCGAGCGGGAGAACCAACGGTGTGTCGCGTGGCAATGAAGCGACTTCGTCCCAAGTCATATCATCGTATTTGAATACACTGCTTCGCGTAGCCAAATTATCACTCATTTTTAAGCCTCTCTTTTATCCGTTAGGAAGAAGATACCAATCCAAAAATCTCTCCATGCGCTCGTACACATCGTAAAGATTCTCGCGCCGCAGAAAGCCATGTGGCTCATCGTCGTAGGTCTTATACTCAAAGACTTTTCCCTCACGGCGGAGCGCTTCCACCCATTCCTCGCTGGCTTCAGGCGGAACAACTGTATCCAACAATCCATGCATGATCAGGATAGGCTTCTGGACATTCGCCGCCTCTGTAATGGGGGAGCCTTTCAAATAAACGCCGGCATTTGAAGAGGGATGACCAAGAAAAATTTCAGTGTAAAGACGTAAACGTTTTTCACATTGCGCCCACGAACTGACCAGATTCGAATCGCCATACTTCATCACGCCACACGCAAAAAGATATTCAGGATCATGCGCCAGCGCACAGGCTGTCATATACCCGCCATAGCTGCCGCCTGAGATTCCAATACGGTCTGGTCGGATACCCTTCAAGGTTCGCAAATATTTCGCGCCATGCAAACAATCCTGCGTATCGCCGACGCCCCAATCATTGTAATTGGCGCGCTCAAATTCCTGGCCGTATCCTGTGGAACCGCGATAATTTGGCGCGAAGTAGGCATATCCTTTAGCTGTAAAATATTGCGCGAGTTCATCCCAACCAAACCCATATTGATCCTTCGGCCCGCCATGAGGATATAAAATCGCCGCGCCGTTTGATTTTTCTGGGCGATATAAAAATGCGGGAATTTCCAACCCATCAAAACTTTTGTATGAAACCATTTCGGGTACGGCCATTCTATTTTTTTGAAGCGCAGGCGGTGTTGAGAAAGTTAATTGTGTAACTTTTTTGCCCGGAAGCTCCATGCGATATAGATCAGGCGGGAGAGTCGGACCCTCAAATTCAAATGTGATAAATGATTCATCCTTCGCCCAATTTGGATTTGAATGAATGCCCGCCTCGCTTCTTAATTCAGACGTTGAGCCTGATTCTGTCTCGAGGAGCATTAACTCAAACGAGCCGCTTCTGTTCACCACCACAAGCATCCGTGCCCCGGAAGGCGACCATTCGTATTGGAAAATATCCTGCTTCGCTTTGGTAAGTTGATGCAGGCCTTTGCCATCAGGCCTGACGAGATAGAGTTCCTCACGGCCTGTTTCCTGCGAGATGAAGGAAACCCATTTTCCATCCGGCGACCATTTCGGAGATATGGCACGTGTGGATGGTTTTCCATATAAAGTGATTTGTTTGCCCGTGGAAATTTCGAGCAAAATAATATCCAGTCGATTCAGGTCATCGAAGCGGCGCAAATTGAAGACAATAAACTTTCCGTCAGGGGAAGGACGCGCATCCCAATGGTCGCCGGTGGCGTCTGTGGTTAGGGCGCGCGGCCAGGAACCGTCGCGGTCAGTGAGCAGTAACTGATCGGCGCCACTGCGTTCAACGGTAACGATCAAGCCGTTCGAGTCAGGCATCCAGCGTGCGCCGCTTGCTGCGACCGTGAAATCTGTAATCTTTTTTGGCAGCCCGCCTTCACGCGGGACGATGTGAACATGCCCATGAATGCCAAATGTCAGCCAGTTGCCGTCCGGCGACCATTCCGGGATTTCATCGTCCCAATAAGCGGCCAGCGGACGATCTGTTGTGATGCGCGAGAGCCAGCTTCCGGTTGAAGACATGGTAAAAACATCTGATAGCGTTTCGCTGTCTTTAATGCAGGCAATCTGTCCCTGAGATGAAAGCGCATGAGACCGAATCCGCTCAAGGGACGTGAGAAGCGAGAGATTCCATCCTTCGGGCGGTTTAATATCGGGCCTTATTAGCGAAGGCCAGCCATTCCGCTCATATTTTTCTGTCAACTTGATGGGGTTATCCATAGTACCTGCCTTTCCACGATTTTACCAACAATATCCACTTTCACTAAATCTGAAATTACAGTAAAATTCCTGACCAGTGGATATTCCCTTGTTGCGTTCTGAACGCATCCTCGTTATTCATTAACGATAAACAACTGCACCATGGCAGATGATTTCTGTCATGGTGCATATTGTTTTTGGGAATAAAAAGACTTACCTGAACGGAGGAGAAATCATGAAAAAAAAGGCGCTGTATATTTTTTTACTAGCCGCACTGGTTCTTTCTGCCTGTGGGAATTTGGGCGGACAGCCCGTAGTGGTGCGAGTGGGTTGGGCGGGCAGCCCCGATACTGTTAACCCGGGTTCTGCAGTCCTCGCTGAAGCTTATACCATCTTCGGTTTGGTTTATGACTGCATGTACAAGCTAAACCTCGATGGCACATTCTCGTTGGGTGTTGCCGATAGCGTTGAACATTCAGAAGACGGGCTGGTTTATACATACAAAATCCATAAGGGAATCAAGTTCCACGATGGGCAGCCCATGACTGCGCGGGATATAAAGTTCACGTACGATCTTTACAAGGCGCATGATGATTTCCCATATATCAACTCATACACTGCATACATCGAAAGCACGGAAGCGCCCGATGACTACACCATTGTACTGACCCTGTCAGAAGCGATCCCGAATATTGAAAGCCAGTTGGTCTTTATGTATATCCTGCCGGAGCACATCTGGAAGGATCACACCGAAGGTTCCGCCGCCGTTGAGTTTGAGAATTTTGAAATGATCGGTACCGGTCCGTTCAAGATGGTGGAATACAAACAAAATGAGTTCGTCCATCTTGCCGCGAACAAGGATCACTTCCAGACTCCTCCAAAAGTTGATGAGGCGATCTTCCAAACTTTTGAAAGCCAGGATGTCCTCGTACAAGCGGTCAAAAGCGGACAGGTGGATATGATCACTGAAATGCCCGCTACTGCCGTCGAGACCCTGAAGGGCGAAGCCAATGTTAAAGTGTTGAACGGCGCTCCATTTGCACCGGGCGTTTCGGATATCATCCTCAACCAGGTTACGCCGGAGAATTGTCCCACCGATGCAGGCGGATTATGCACCGGACACCCCGCCTTGCAGGATCGCACTTTCCGTCTTGCGCTGGCGCACGCCACCAACAAGCAGAAGTTGATCGATGTTGTGTTGCTTGGATATGGCACGCCTGGCCTGACCTTGATTCCTGATGGATTGGGGCTTTGGTACAACGACACGCTCAAGGATTATGAATTCGATGCAGCCAAGGCGAATCAGATCTTGGATGACGCCGGTTATGCCGATGCTGACGGAGATGGCGTCCGCGAAATGCCAGATGGTTCGAGGTCTCTTGTTCTCCGCATGAATTGGCCGAGTGACAGTATCGACGCTCCCCGACAGGCCGAGCTCCTCTCGGAAATGTGGGCGGAAATTGGCGTGAAGACCGAGTTGCAGGCAACCGACCCGGATGCCTTGACCTCACAGTGTTGTCCCGCCTTTGACTTTGACGTTATTCTATGGGGCTGGGGCTCCGATCCTGATCCGAACCTGCTGCTTAACGTACAAACAACCGCTGAAATTCCAACTGGATATAACGAAACCGGTTATTCCAACCCTGAATTTGATGCACTGTATGCCCAGCAGGCAGTGGAACTTGACCTCGAAAAACGCAAGGAAATTATCTGGAAAATGCAGGAAATCGCGTTCAACGATGTGGTATATATCATTCCATATTATGAACAAAATATTCAGGCCTACAGAACAGACCGCTTCAGCGGTTGGCTGACAGACTTTGCGAAGATCGAACTGAGTGATGTTACTTCCCTGGTTTTGATCGAGCCTGTCAAATAAGCTGCTACATTTTCACTCATCTCCCACAACGGGAGATGAGTGAAAAAAGGATAACCCTTGAAACGCTGGCGTGATTTACTAGGCAAAATAGGATGGGCCTTCTTCACCATCCTTTTTGTAATCATCCTGAATTTTTTTCTTTTCCGAATCCTGCCCGGTGACCCGGCGCGCGCCGGCGTTCGTGACCCGCGGCTTACCAGGGAAAATATCGAAGCCATTCGGGTTCGCTACGGACTGGACAAGCCAATCATCAATTGCTTTGAGTCGCTCAACCCGGTCAAAATCGGGAGCTGCGCGGTCAATCCGCTGGATACCCAGTTCTTTATTTACATGGGCAATCTGCTAAAAGGCGATCTGATGATCAGTTTCCACACAAATCGTCCCGTAACTGATATTTTATCCGAGCGCTTATGGAATACGATCATCCTAATCGGCGCAGGGCAAATCCTTGCGATAATTATCGGCGTACTGTTTGGAATGTTCTCCGCCTGGAAGGCGCGCACCACACTGGATTATGCTTCGTTGACATTAAGCCTTGTTGCCTGGAGCATCCCGACGTTTTGGCTGGGTGTGATTCTGCTATTTTGGGGAAGTAACAATGGAATGCCGATTGCGGGTATGTCCACGCCGGGCATGTCTTCCTATCCTTTCTTCACAAGGTTTGGAGACATTGCCAAACATATGTTCCTTCCCACGTTGACCTATACCATCGTGTATATGGGCGAGTACATGTTAATCATGCGCTCAAGCCTTTTGGATGTGCTTTCCGAGGATTATATTCTCACAGCAAAAGCCAAGGGGCTGAGCATATTTCAAATTTTGAAAGACCACGCCATCAAGAACGCCATGCTGCCCCTGGTGACAATCATCGCCATTAATCTTGGTTTTACCGTCGGCGGGGTGGTTCAGATCGAGACTGTATTCTCATGGCCAGGCCTGGGAATGACAATTGTTGAGGCGCTCAACCGCAGGGATTTCCCTGTTTTACAGGGAGCATTCCTATTGATCGCGGTGGCGGTCATTGCAGCCAACCTGCTTGCAGACCTGGCTTATTCCTATCTCGATCCGCGCGTAAAAACGGAGTAATCCATGGAAACGCAAATTGCAAAGACCGCAGCAGCTACACCGCGTTTTCAGGAATTCTGGCGCGTTTTTCGAAGCAACTATATGGGCCTTGTCGGGCTCATCATGCTTATCATTGTTATCTTTGTGGCAATCTTTGCGCCAGTCCTCTCCCCGTATGATCCCAGTTCAACCCTGAATGTCACAACAGCGGATATTTACAACCCGCCCAGCGCCGCACATTGGCTTGGGACCGATGATGCCGGCCAGGATGTGCTGACAAATTTTATCTTCGGGGCGCGCGTTTCCTTGACCATCGGCTTCTTCGCCGCATTTATTTCGCTGATCATTGGCGGGGTGTTTGGCATCATTGCCGGGTTTTATGGCGGACGCACCGAAGAGCTCCTCATGCGCTTCACCGACATCATGCTGGTGATTCCAGACCTGCCGCTGATGATGGTGGTGATCGCATTGACCAAGCCATCCATCTTCAACATTATTTTGGTGATTGGCCTGCTGTACTGGACAACCACCGCCCGCATGGTGCGATCGCAAACTCTGGCAGTGAAATCGCGTAAATTTGTTTTACGCGCCCGGGCCATTGGTTCCGGCAAAGGACATATCATCCGCCGCCACATTCTTCCGCTGGTACTGCCGATTCTGGTGGTGCAGGCTGTTCTGGTAGTCTCTTCGGCAGTCCTGGCGGAAAGCACATTATCCTTTTTAGGTCTCGGCGACCCAACCGCTCTTTCCTGGGGACAAATGCTCAACTATGCTTTTGGACGTGGAGCCATGTCCACTGGAGCGTGGTGGGCGTTGGTGGTTCCGGGCTTTGGGATCGTCTGGGTTGTTCTCGGTCTGACCCTGCTCGGGCAAGGTCTTGAGCAGATACTAAACCCAAGGCTGGATACACACCATTTAATGCCGGGCAGGCCCATAGTCACGAGCGAAGCGGCGAAGGTGATTGAAAAAGTTAGTGGAAAAAGGCCCCTGCTCGAAGTCCAGAATCTATCCATCAATTATGTGAATAACGGCAAGCCTCCCGCGCGGGCTGTGGAAAATATCAGCTTTACATTGAAGGAAGGGGAGTTGATCGGGCTGGTGGGGGAAAGCGGCTGCGGCAAGACCACGCTTATGCTTGCTCTTCTTCGTTTGCTTCCCTCTGCGGGGCAGATCGTAAATGGACAGGTGTTTTTTAATGGCAGGGACCTGACAGCGCTCAGTGAAGAGGAATTAAATACCGTGCGCTGGAAGGAAGTTTCGATAGTATTCCAGGGTGCGATGAACGCGCTAAACCCGGTTCGCACCGTGGGTGACCAGATCGCCGAAGCGATCATCAAACATATCCCCGGCTTCCCGCGCGACAAGCGATTACAGGAGCGAGTAATCGAACTGCTCGAACTCGTTGGCATTGCTGCCGATCATAAGGATCATTTCCCCCATCAATATTCGGGCGGGATGCGCCAACGCGCGATGATCGCGATGGCATTAGCCTGCAACCCGCAAGTTATCATCGCCGATGAGCCGACCACCGCATTGGATGTCATGATCCAGGCCCAGATTTTGGAATTGCTGGATAGCCTGCGCAAAAAACTCGGCCTTGCCATTATTTTTGTAACGCACGATCTCGGCGTTGTGGCTGAAATGTGTGACAGGGTTTTGGTGATGTACGGCGGCGTGACGGCAGAATATGCCGATGTGGACACCATCTATAACGAAGCGCGCCACCCTTATACACAGGAATTGCTCAAGGCCTTCCCCGACCTGACAAAACCGAAGAAAAAACTTTCATCCATTCCCGGTTATCCGCCGCGCTTGGATGCGCTTCCCGCAGGCTGCCGGTTTGCGCCGCGCTGTCCGCTTGCGGTTGACCGCTGTCATAAAGAGCAGCCACTCCTTCACAAATTGGGTGCGGCACACTTCGCAAGCTGTCATCTTCTTGAGGCTTCAAAATGACCAAAGAGCATTTTCTGGAAGTGCAGGGATTGAAAAAATATTTTGACGCTGGCCGCCCCGGCTTATTCTCACGCGATGTACGGTATGTACATGCAGTAGACGGCGTTGACCTACAACTCAGGCATAGTGAAGTGATCGCATTGGTCGGCGAAAGCGGCTGTGGGAAATCAACACTCGCGCTCCTGTTAATGGGATTGGAAGACCCAACCGCTGGCATCGTCTCATTTGAAGGGCGCGACATTACCCACCTGAACGACAATGAGCGCAAAGACTTGCGGCGCAAAATTCAAATGGTTTTTCAGGATCCTTACGAATCTTTGAACCCAACACAAACCATTGAAGAAATTATCAATGAGCCCTTGGTCGTACATGGGATCGGAAACAACAAGAACGAACGCGATGAGCGCGTGAAGAAAGCGCTCGAAGATGCCGGCTTGAAGCCTGCTGAAATCTACCTAAACCGCTATCCGCACGAACTCTCCGGCGGACAGCGTCAGCGTGTGGTGATTGCCGCCGCGCTCGTGCTTGAACCGGAAATCCTGCTCGCCGATGAACCTGTATCCATGCTGGATGTATCCATCCGCGCGGAGATCATCAATCTGCTCGCGGAACTTCGCATCACGCGCCAGATCGCAGTCATCTTCATCACACACGACCTTGGCTCGGTCGGCTTCTTCGCGGACCGAGTGGCTGTCATGTATCTTGGGCGCATCGTTGAAATCGGAACCATGCTTGAAGTTTTGGAAAAGCCCCAGCACCCGTACACAAAGGCGCTGATTTCCGTCATCCCAGTTCCCAACCCGCGGCTGCGGCGCGAACGCATCATCCTGCAGGGCGAAACCCCCAATCCCATCGATATGCCGCAAGGCTGCCGTTTTCATCCGCGCTGCCCGGTAGTGATGGCTACCTGTAAAGTAAGCGACCCGCCATTTGTGGCACTTTCGAAAACGCATCAAGCTGCCTGTTTGCTGCTAGTAAAGTAACGCGACATTTATGCCTCACTTTTAAAATGGACATCACAAGTTTACAAAACCCCAAAGTTAAATATGTCGTCAAGCTGCGCGAGGATAAACGTCAACGCAGGCAGGATGGATTAATGCTTGTGGAAGGTTACGATGAGTTGACTCTGGCCCTCAGCACTGGACTCAAGCCGCAAACGCTTCTGACCGCGCCCGAGCTTGCTTCAGTCTCAATGGACATTCCCTCCGCTGAAACAATCACCGTCACCCGCGCCGTCTTCGAAAAGATTTCCTACCGCGATAACCCCGACGGCTGGCTGGGAATTTTCCCCATTCCAAAAACAGCGCTCGAAGATTTGAAATTGAGCGCGTCGCCGCTGGTGCTCGTGGCCGAGTCGGTGGAGAAGCCGGGCAACCTCGGCGCCATCCTGCGCACAGCAGATGCGGCGCATGTGGATGCATTGCTTGTCTGTGACCCGCGCGTGGATGTGTGGAATCCAAATGTAGTCCGCGCCAGCCGTGGGACGGTTTTTACCGTACCTACCGTCGAGGTTGATTCGCCGAATGCGCTGGCATTCCTCAGGTCAGGAAAGATGCGCGTGCTTGCGGCCACGCCATCCGCCGAGGTGTTATATACCGATGTCAATCTGAAAGAGCCTGTCGCGATAGCGGTCGGAACAGAAGATGAAGGCCTGACCGATTTTTGGATGCGGAATGCGGATGTCAAGGTAAAGATTCCAATGCTCGGAAAGGTCAATTCGCTGAATGTTTCGATTGCGACCGCGCTGATTACTTACGAATGTGTCAGGCAAAGAAGCAAAGAAGCAAGTTAGAATGTAGCACTACTATGGAAGCAAATGGATTATCCAAAAAATCCGAGCAGGTTTACGCCCGTCTGGGAAAGGAATTAAGTGCTACCACCAACGCAGAGACTGCGGCAGAAATCATCCTGAATGCCGCCCATGAACTGATTGGCTGGGAGGCGTGTTATTTGATTTTGTACGACCCCGAGCAAGGTGGAAAGCCGCGCCCGTTACTGGCGATTGATACGATCGACAACAAACAAGTCGTGGAACATAATGTGGCGCCTGAAAAGCCTTCTGATAATATGTTGAAGGCAATTCGTGAAAATGGGTATCTTTCCCTGTACGATGAGGTTTTTGAAATCCCCCCGGCCTTATCCTTCGGTGACCGCTCCCATAGAACATTGTCGCAGTTATTTGTACCTGTGCAAAGCGGGGAGCGTATCATCGGCGTACTTTCCATACAAAGTTATCAGGTGAAGGCCTACACCAAGGATTCGCTTGAAATCCTGAAATCATTAGCCAATCATTGCGCAGGCGCGCTGGAAAGGATCTGGGCGCAGGAGGCATTGGCGCAAATGGTGGAGAGACTCAAGGCGCTTTATCAGGCCACCCACGCCATCAGCGCCAGCCTTGATATGGAGCAGCTTTGCGATTCCATTCATGCGGCAGTTGAAAAGGTAATGCCCTGCGATGACTTTGTGATAGACGGGTACGATGAACAGACAAACGAGATCGTACCGGTCTATGCGGTGGAGTATCCACGCAGGCGTGTTTACACCGAAAAATATTTTGCCGATCACGGCATGGCCGGGAAGATCGTGCATACACGGAATCCCATTCTGCTGAATAGTGTGAAAGACATGGACAGCAGCGGAATTGACTTTGAGCTATACGGAAGCGCCCTGATGGATGACCCGACAAAATCCCTGCTGGCGGTTCCCATGCTCCTGCACGGAAAAGTGTTCGGAATGATCTCGGCCCAGTCGTATAAGGAAAATGCCTACACAACGGAAGATCAGTATTTGTTGGAACTTCTTGCCGCACATGCCGCAATTGCCATCGAGAATGCGCGGCTGTTTGCAAAGGCCCAGCACCTGGCAGATATAGACCCATTGACCGGAGTGCTCAGCCGCCGCAAATTCTTTGAACTGGCGGAACTGGAGTTCAGCCGATCCATGAGATATGACAAACCGCTTTCAGTCATCATGCTCGACGTTGATGAGTTCAAGAAATTCAACGACATGTATGGGCATATGATTGGCGACTTGGTGTTAAAATCGGTTGCGACGCAGTGTAGATCATCGCTGAGAGAAATGGATATATTCGGCAGGCTCGGAGGTGAGGAGTTTGCGGCAGCACTTCCAGATACCGATTTGAAGCAAGCCGTGATGGCGGCGGACCGTCTGAGAAAAGTTGTGGAAGAGGCAGACCTTACCGAAGCGGAAAATCTATTTGACCTGATGCTGGGCGATGTATCCAAGAAAGAGGCGTTAAAAGTGACGGTTAGTGTGGGAGTGGCCGCCTGTGATGCTTCCTGTAGAAATATGGATATGATAATAGACCATGCCGACCGTGCCATGTATTCGGTAAAATATTCGGGACGGAACCAAACCAGAGTGTGGAACAACGGAGCGTAGTGATGCTGGGATTATGGCTTGAAAACAATCAAATTTCGCTGCGCGATGATATTGCGCAGCCGGACAAACCTAACGAGGCATTGATCAGGATTCGCAAGGCGGGTATTTGCAGCACCGACCTTGAACTGGTCAAAGGCTATTATCCATATACCGGGATCCTCGGCCATGAATTTGTCGGGGAGGTGGTGGAAGCGCCGGATGCATCCTGGATCGGCCAGCGTGTGGCGGGAGAGATCAACGCAGTCTGTGGTCAATGCGAGGCGTGCCTGAATGGGCGCCCTACGCACTGTGAGAATCGCACCGTACTTGGAATTGCAAATCGCAATGGCGTTTTTGCGGAATACACCACCCTGCCGTTGGAGAATTTATATCGTGTACCGGACACTGTTCCGGACGAGCTTGCTGTTTTTATCGAACCATTGGCTGCGGCATTGGAAATTCAACAACAGATTCAAATTCGGCCAACTGACAGGGTGTTGCTGGTGGGAGCCGGCCGGCTGGGGCAACTCATAGCACAGACGCTCGCCCTGACTGGTTGTGACCTGCATGTTGTGGCACGTCACTCAACCCAGCAGAAGCTGTTATCTGCACGTGGGATCAGCCTGATCAGTGAGGAAAATATTCGACAAGGAAAATGGGATATCGTCGTGGAAGCGACAGGCTCAGCAGATGGATTCTATCTTGCGCGGCGCGCGGTTCGTCCACGCGGGACGATGGTATTAAAGTCCACATACAAAGGAGAGATGAGCGTAAATTTCTCTTCAATTGTTGTGGATGAAATCAACATCATCGGCTCCCGCTGCGGCCCATTTGATCCCGCTGTGCGGCTGCTTGAAAAGCGTGAGGTTGACCCAGGTGTGTTGATCTCTGATCAATATAAGCTAAAAGATTCCGTCAAGGCTTTTGAGAGAGCTTCCCAGGCGGGTGTGCTTAAAGTTTTACTGGAGATTTGACAGCCCATCAAAAGCTGAATAGTAATTCCATTGCTAAATCTTTATTGGTATTTGGAGGAGCTATGTTTAATGGTAATTTGTGGTTCCGATTTGTTAGCATGGTCTTGTTTTTGATCCTGCCGCTATCCGCCTGCCAACCTGAAGCCTTGGCAACGATGGCAGTTCCCTCTCCCACAGTCATTTTCACAATTCAGCCCACACCAACCCAGTTGGCAGCCGATGCAACACCGATCCCTACCGCAAATTTTGTGCCCAAGGACCTGCTTGGAATATGGACACGCTCAGACCCGGATCGCGGTACGCTTTTCCTGATATTTAACGAAAATGGAACTTATGCTGCATCACATGGAAGCCCGGACACGATCATTCATTCGGGCGACTATTCGCTTGAAGGCAGGGTTTTCACTTTCATGAACGGATGGGATTGTGCCGATACACCCGGCATTTACATCGCCAGGATCATAGCCGGGGGAAAATATCTTCTACTCGAACCTCTTGACGATAACTGCGCTGATCGACCAATTGCGCTAAAAGGATTGCGCTGGGATCGTGTCGAGGCGGCCCCGACGCCGTAATTATAAAATGGCATCCCTTTCGTCTAGTTCACCCTGATCAAAGAGAACACCATTCGGACAACCAGAATTAGAAATGGTATGCCGACAAAAACCACTGCAATTCCTGAAATGAGTTTCGAGTCGTTCTTCCTTATGAAACCCACAAATCCAAGCAGGATTGAAAAAGGGGCCAGTGAGCAGGCAACCATGGCTGTTAAACTATTTAGCGAATTAAACGTTGCGGGGGAGATGCTCAATTGGGATGCGACATAATTCGCTCCCAAAAACAGGATGGATAGGATGGCTGCAACCAGCGCCACAATGCCAAAATAGGATTTTTTCATGGGTGGATTATAAACTGGATAAGTTTCACCTTTACGATATTGCGCGAGCAATTCATCCTTGCAATATCGTCAGGAAATCAGCGCCAATATCAGCACATACACCGAACCGTTGATTATTCCATGCGCCAGGATGCCGGGGGCGATGGAACGCGAACGCAGGGTTAAAATTCCGAACAAAAACGCAGCTGTGGGGATATAAACCCAGAACATTAGAGGTAACCTTGCTGCAAAGTAGACGTGGGCAGAGGTGAATAAGATGGCCTGAAATATCAATATCCAGTTGTCGGTCCACTTCAGTTGACGCAAGTAACCCCAGAGGAATCCGCGGAACAGAGGCTCTTCATTAATTGGCGCAAAGCCGAGATGATACAAGAGATTCAAACCCATGGAAGTCAATACCTGGGCGGAGGGTGGATAGCGGTTGGGGAAAAACATCGCTTGGAACGAACTCAGGTTTTCGGCAATGGAGACACAGACGCCGGCAAAGCATCCGATGGCGAGCCAGCCCAAAGTTAAGGAAGAAGCGCGCGCGGGTTTGAATCCGCTTTGCCAGAGCAGGAGAATCAATCCAATCGAAATAGCCCATATCGTTAATCCCATTGGACGCGGGAAGGTGAGGGGAGAGTCCACACCCCAAAAGGTAAGGATAAGGGTTTGAAGCGGCCTGAATAAAACGATGAAGGCCAGCGCGTAAATATCGATGTGAAAATCCGCAAGCCTGTGACGCTCCCACCAGATCAAAACGGCGAGCAATAAATAGGTGCCGACTTCATAGACTGCGCCGCCGCGCTGATCTTCGATTCGTAAAAAATAAATAATGGCGATGGTGAAGGGAATGCGCAGAAATAACAGCAGGGCTATGATGAGCCATGCGATCTTTGGATGGCCTTCCGATTTTTCCGCTCCCATAATCACCTCTAAAGTAATTGGAACACTATACTATATTTCAGGAGGATGGGATGTTTATCCTCTCATTATGTGACAAATCTCATAAAGAGTGAGCCGAACCATCTGGTAAATGCTAGAATGAAGATGGAAACATTTCCCTCCTTAGTGGTAACCGACACATAATCTTAGTTGTTTGGGGACCATACCACTTTATATAATGACAACGCGGGGTGGTTGCGTCGTCATTAAGGAGGTACTCTTATATGAACGTTGAAGAGTTATTGGCGAAGGCGAAAAAGCCTTCCGCAGACGCCATGAGATTGCATCCATTCTATCGGGGGAAGATCGAAACCGCGGTGAAATGCACAGTTCACAGTTTCAACGATTTCGCAATATGGTATACGCCGGGTGTCGCCGCGCCCTGCAAAGCGATCCAGGCTGACCCCGAACTGGTTTACGAATACACAAACAAATGGAATACGGTTGCCGTCATCAGTGATGGGACTCGTGTGCTGGGATTAGGCGACATTGGACCCAAGGCCGGTCTGCCGGTGATGGAGGGGAAATCGCTTTTGTACAAATATTTGGGGGGCGTGGATGGTTTCCCATTAATGTTGAACACCAAGGATCCCGCCGCCATCATCAATACAGCGCTCATGCTCCAGCCCGGGCTGGGCGGAGTTAATCTGGAGGATATTTCCTCGCCTAAATGTTTTTACATTCTGGATACCCTACGAGAAAAAGCGGAAATCCCCATGTGGCATGATGACCAGCAGGGGACTGCCACGGTCACACTATCTGGGTTGATGAACGCTTTGAAAGTTGTGGGTAAAAAGAAGGAGGATGTGAAGATCGCATTCATTGGCGCGGGCGCATCTAATATTGCCGTTTCGCGCCTCATCTTCAAGTGGGGGGTTGACCCTGCCAAATGTTACATGGTGGACATCAACGGGATGCTCGGAAAGCACCGCAAAGATTATGAGATGCGTAAGGCCGAGTTCAAGGATGCGTGGAAGTACTGCAACATCACAAATGAAGACGCGCGCGAGGGAGGGATTCCAGAAGCACTCAAAGGCGTGGATGTTGCCATTTGTTTTTCGCAATCAGGCCCGGGCGTAGTCCTGCCCGAATGGATCAAGACCATGGCAAAGGATCCAATTGTCTTCGCTTGCGCCAATCCAATTCCGGAGATTTGGCCCTGGGAGGCGAAGGAGGCAGGCGCGGCCGTGATCGCCACCGGCCGTTCTGATTTCCCGAACCAAGTCAACAATTCGCTGGGGTTCCCGGGCATCTTTCGCGGCACGCTCGATGTCCGCGCGCGGACGATCACAGATGAGATGTGCTTCGCTGCCGCAGAGGCATTGGCGAATCATGTCGGCGATAAACTGGCAGCCGACCACCTGTTGCCAAACATGGATGATTGGGAAGTCTTTCCGCGTGAGGCGGCGGCGGTCGCCATGAAGGCACAGGAACAGGGACTGGCGCGCATCCTGATGACATACGATGAAGAGTTCGAAAATGCCAAACGCATCATCAAGCGTTCGCGCGATCTGACCGACATGATGATGGAAGAACACTTCATCGCCGACCCGCCAGTGGATGAAGATGAGCATCAAGTTGACATGGCGTCAACTCAACCCGCCCATTAGGAAAAGGAGAATCTCATGTACGATTTGATCATCATTGGCGGCGGACCAGCCGGGTTGACGGCAGCCATTTATGCCATCCGCAAACGATTGAATATTTTGCTCCTTTCGAAGGACCTGGGCGGCAAGACCAACTTTCACCTTTCACTGCCGTGGATCGAGGATTATCAGGTTATCAAAGGTTTGGAGATTGTCAATAAATTCCGCACAGAGTTGGAATACCTGGAATTTGCCCGCCACATCGAAGCCGTGGACAAGGTCGAAAAGAAGAACGAACACTTTGTCACCACCACCAAAGGCGGCGCAATCCTGGAATCCAAGGCTGTCATCCTTGCCACAGGGACGCGGCAGGTGCGGATGAACGTGCCCGGCGAAAAGGAATATACGATGAAGGGACTGTGCTACTCCGCGCTTTCCTACGCGCCGCTCTTTATTGACAAGTCGGTAATGGTGATTGGTGACGCGGACCTGGCCCTGCGTTCCGTTGGCGAACTTGCGACTGTCGCCAGGGAAGTGACCATGATCTGCACCGACGATAAGGTGCTCGACTCGCCGCTGGGTCATAAGCTGCATCAGGCTCAAAACGTGAAGATCGTTAAGGGCTGCGAGATCATCGAAGTGCAGGGCGATGAATTTGCACGCAAGTTGATCCTAAAAGATAAGGACGGCAAGATCAATGAGTATTCAGCCGACGGCATGTTCGTGGAAAAAGCACTTACTCCGAACACAGGCATGGTCGCGGGGTTGGTTCAATTGGATGAACTGGGGCGTATCGTGATAGACAGCGCCTGCCGCACCAACGTCCCTGGGCTATTTGCCGCAGGTGACGTGACCAATAGCTATGCCGAGCAAGTCTTGGTCGCAGTGGGGGAGGGCGCTAAAGCCGCCTTGAGTGCGTACGAATATTTATTGCCGAGGATTTAGAAATTGGTAATTGGTAATGTCGTTGCGAGGGTGATTCTGTTTTTTGCCCGAAGCAACCTTTCGTTACATAGGGAGGTTGCTTCGGACGGAAGAACGCCGTCCTCGCAATGACATGATATTTAAGCCGCCATCACTTTCTTCACAACCAATACCGCCCCCGCAAAAGCAATCCCTAATATCCCAGTAATGGACGGCAGGACCCACATCAGCACGCTGCTGCTTGCGGACTTGATGCGCGCATCGAGCGGATGCTCGGGGTCGTACGCCACTGTGACCTCATTTCCCTTTTCATAGTACGGCGAGTCACTGCCTTCACTGATCTGGACAGTTCGCCTGTGCCCATCGCTGGCGGTAAACTCGATCACGGGGTAATAGAAATCGCGGACAATGTTATTCTGCTCATTGACAACCACCTTTTGCACCACCACATCCACCACACGCCCGGGTGCGCTTTCCTCTTTGCTAATCTTTTGAATATTGGAAAAAATGGAGATCGCGGTGATCAGCAGCGCAATCACGGCGATACCTGTAAAGCCTCCCAAGACCCATCTTTCCATGCTGGGGTTTTCAGCAGCTTTTCGCAGTTCTTCGAATTCTTTTTCATCGAACTTGACCTCTTCAAAGTCATCTTCGGAGGAGGCCTGTACCATTGCCGCGAGTTTGTCCCTGTCCTTCCAATCTGGGACATCATCCAGCGAGTTATAAGTCACGCCGTTCACTTCAAAGGAGGCAGGTTCATCGTTTTCCCAGTTGATCGAATACTTTTTCTTTGGCATTTGTTTTCCTTTATCTTGACCAAGATGATCTTTATTTTACCTGCATAGATGAGGAAAATCATGTGAGTAACTCACCATAAGCAGTGTCATGTTGAGCGAAGCGAAACATCTCGGATTTCAAGGGTAGTGACCCTCACCTGCACTGGCGTATGGCGCAAGTGTCGCTTCGCTCAGGGAATCACGATTGGGTGCGAGTGAGTAAAACCTCCACTGAGAGGTTTAGAATCCTTCCTTGAGAGGTTTGCAATCCTCCCCTGAGAGGTTTGGGAACCGGCAAAAAAGCGACTGTCATCTCCGCCCTAAAGGATGCTTCGCAAAGATGAATGTCACATAATTTTCAAAATCCTTGCTTTTCTGTGCCAAAGTATCTACAATAACTAAAATCCTTCTTGAATTGTGACAGGTGGTTATGGACAAGAAAACTATTTCCTACATTTTGATCGGAACAGGCGCAGTTCTATTGATTGGGGCGGGCATTTTCTTTCTTGATAGTCTGACCGCCGCTGAGCCTGTTGGCTTGGGTAAATGGGTTTTTGATATTCTTGGTTTGGCGCTCGGTGCAGGGGCAAGCTTCAAAGGCTGGAAAGATGTATTGAAAAAGGATGTACCAGCCGCACCTTCGACGCGGATTATCGCAATGGATGATGCGCAAGTTGCAACTGGTGAAAATGGGCGAATTATCAATCAGGGCGATAACAGTAATAATTTTGAGCATGTGGAGCATTATCACGAAGCTTCGAAAACGAATGAGATACACGATAGCATTGGTTACATTCCTGCCGTAAAGGTAAAAACTTACGTTCATCGCGGCAAAACAGAGGATGATGTGATTGACTTTCTGCAGAAAGGCGGGATTGGCGCTATCGTCGGATTACACGCACCTGGCGGGTTGGGCAAGACTGAACTTTCCAAAAAAGCGTGTGAGGTTGTCAGGACACATTATGAAGGCATCCTTTGGGTGGATGTGGGGAAAAACACTCCCGCGCAAGTGGTGATAAACATGCTCAACCAATGCGGTGTGCAATTGCCCCCGAACACGGACGATGAAATCCGAAAAAACGAATTACGCGCCTACCTGCAAACGCGCCGACTGCTTGTTATTCTTGATGATGTACACAAGGAAGCCTTGCGGAGTTTGGATGACTTTTTACCGCCCAAACCCTGCTCTTGTTTGATCACCAGCCGCATCCAGCAAATGAGCGGGATCAACCAAATATTCGCGCTCGATCATATGACGGTGGAAGAATCCCGCGAGTTGATGCGTGCCATTCTAGGCGACGATGCGGTTGAAAGGGAATTGACCATGGCGGACAAACTCGCTGAACGTGTTGCTTGGAATCCGCTGGCTTTGGAAATTGCCGCACGGCGCGCTTTACAGTCTGGTGTTTCCAAGCCTATTGCCCATTATTTCGAAACGGCAAAAAACAAATTTCCCGAATTACAAATGGACGGTGACGAGCGCTGGGATATGCGGAAAGTCTTCGACATCAGTTATCTCGATTTAAGTCCCGAAGACCAAAAACGGTTTCGCGCGCTGGCGGTCTTTCACTCCACAGGCTTCGCGCCAAAGGCGGTGGGCGCGTTATGGGAATTGGATGAAACTGAAACAAACAAGGTATTGAACCGATTTGTCAATCTTTCTTTGGTGAAACCAGTTTTACTGGAAAATATAGCGCGTCTTCGTTTTCACGACCTGCTCGATGAATACGCCGCGCTTTTGCTGCATGAAAGTGCGGAAGGAGAGGGGACATACAGCACACTGGCTGATTGGTTGATTCAATTATTTGACGAGCATTACACCGATGATTTCAGCAACGCGCCCGAAGTAGGATTGGAATTTGCCAACCTTGCCAAAACTGCCGAGTGGGCAATCGAAAATCGCAAAGGTACCATGCTCGCTGCGCTTGCAACAAAGCCCCGCAATTGGCTCTATAATTATTTTAGGCGGTTGAATGATTGGCTACGCTGGTTGGAAACCTCATTGAAAATTGGCGTTGAAGATAATCGTTTGCAAGCCAACGTGCTCCAAGCCATCGGCGATGTTCTGCAATTCCGTAAAGAACTGGATGGTGCGCTGGTCAGTTACAACGAAGCCCTCAAACTCTTCAAAGACATCGGGGATAAATTGGGCGAAGCCAACGTGCTCCAAGCCATCGGCGATGTTCTGCAATTCCGAGATGATCGTGATGGTGCGCC
>JACRBH010000083.1 GCA_016234535.1 Chloroflexota bacterium | reverse complement strand
GGTAGTGGGCTTGACTAAATGAAATCGAATATTTTTTTACCGCCGAGACGCAGAGAACGCGGAGAAATCCCCTTGAAAATCTCTGCGAACTCCGCGCCTCTGCGGTGATAGATGGCTGGCATCATTTACGCAAACCCATTACCGTTTTTCCAAAGAGTCACAAAAAACCCGACAAAAGTCGGGGCGGGAAACGGGGGAAAGGGATAAAGTCAGGCATATCCAAAAGGAGACACTATGTCTGAAACAACAACTCAAAGCTATTTTGCAGATACAAAAGGGAAGGCCGTCTTTTCGTCAGAGGGACCCAAACCACAGTTCCTGATCGACACGCCAAAGTTTAAGGCGCTGGTCGTGGGGCTGGAGGCAGGCGGATTGATTCCCGTCCACCCCGGCGAGGCGGCGATGTATCACTTCCTCGAAGGTGAGGGATTGATGACGGTCGGCGAAGAAAGTTTCGCTATCAAGCCCGGTGTGACGATCGTTGTGCCCAGCGGGGTCAAGCGCGGCATGAACGCCAAAACCCGCGTCGTATTTCTCGGCTCAAAAGGAGAACAATAAAATGCCAATTCCATATCTACTCACAACTTTGCTTTACACCTTTGTGGCTTTGCTCGCCGCGGCAGACGCCTCAATCGTCAGTATCAACCTCGTCAGCGCATTTCCTGCCTTGCGCTGGGTGCGCGTCCACTTCGTCACACTTGGGATTCTTTCTCAGGTGATCTTCGGATTACTGCCCCTGCTGACCGCGTCGCTTTCTAAAAAACCGCGTCCCGCATTTAGCTGGGACATCTGGCTGACTCTCAATGTTGGCTTCGTTGCGCTCGTGGCTGGTTTCGGCGGCATGAATCACCCGATGATCTTTGCAGGCGGCACGCTGATCTTTATCTCCGCCACCATGCTGCTCCTGCAATTGTGGAACGTGCGCGGCGGTGACGCTCCCGAAAGCCTCAAGTTTTACATCACAGGCATTTTCTATTTGCTGGTCGGCATCATCATCGGCACAGGCTTGTTCCTCAACTGGAGCGACGCGCTCTACATCAAAGTCCCGCTTGAAGCGCACATCCACGCCAACTCGTGGGGCTTCATGTCGCTCGTCTTCGCTGGCCTGCTCGTGGACTTTGTCCCAATGGTCACAGGCCATCCACTCAGCACGACAAAAAATGTTTCGCTCATTTACTGGGGCATGACCCTCGGCGCATTCGGTCTCGTGCTGGGACCGTGGCTTGGCGGCAGTCTGCCTCCCACCGTTTCGGGTTTGATCCTGCATTTGAGTTCAACCATCTGGATGCTGGTAATGATGATCCAGGCCTTCAAAGCCAGCAGCAGATTGAACAGCGCCGGCGCATGGCATCTGGTTTCTTCCTACATCTGGATCATCGCCCCGATCGGGATGGCTCCTTTTATTTTGCTCGGACTCGTTGAAGGCGCTCCCATCGAATCGACTGCGCCTCAAGCTTTAATCTATGGCTGGGTACTGCAATTTGGCATTGCCCTCATCCCGTACATTGCCCGCAAATTCTTCCTCAAGGAAGAGACTCCGCAACTTGGCGGTAGTTGGGTTGCCCTTGCGACGGCTACAGCGGGGAGTTTGTTTGTGTGGGCAAGCATCTTCATCGTCCCGGCCAGAGGCGTGCTGTACGGAGTCGGCTTTGCGCTGTATGCCATCGCCTTGATCTATCCGCTAAAGGAACTCGCTGAAATCGCGCGGATGGGTTTGCAGAAAGCCGAAGCGGCGTAGGCATGGAGATCACCAAAGACACGCGCGTGTCTGCCATCCTTGAAGAATACGGCGACATTGCCGAAGTAATGGAAGTGTTTGGCATCAAGCGCGTGGCGCGCTACTCCCTGCGAGCGCTGGCGGCGAAAGCAGTCACTGTTGAATGGGCGGCGCGCATCCATCGTGTGCCGCTGACAGAGTTCCTCGATATTTTGCATCGGGCAACAGCGAATAAAAGTTGAAACGACCGTCCCGCAGGTTTTTAAAGGCAGTCAAGTTGGCACAGCCAAACCTGCGGGACGTTTCCGTAAAGGAGATCGCAATGAACACAACGCTGAATAAAATTGCTTCCATTCTTGCATTCATTCTTGGAGGGTTGTCAATCCTCGCGGGCGGAATGGCGGCGCGGGGCTGGGACCCTGGATATTTTGTGCTCAACTGGCTGCCTGTTTACAACTTCATCATGGGCTTGTTGACAGTTTTCATTCCAGCCATTCTCATTTGGAGAAACAGCCGTTATGCCATGTCCGTCGCCATTGCCACGTTCAGCATTCACGCCATTGTGACTCTGCTCCTGCTATCCGCTTTTCGCGGTACGCCCGCAGCGGAAAGCCTCCTCGCCATGACCTTTCGATTGGTTGTCTGGCTGATCATTCTGGCGCTCATGTTTTTTCAGTCACGTAAAAAGTAACAGCCTTTATCGGAAAATATTCTGGACGCTGATTACGCAGAGAAACGCAGATTTTTTATTTTGATCAGCGTTTTCAGCGTCCCAAAAAAAAAAGCTGTTCGCTTATTGCCAATCATGATTCCCCATTTGAGAACTTTGTCAACAAAGGAGTAATAATGTCAAAAAATATCCCCGCCCGATACCATCCCCTGCAAGTCAGCTTTCACTGGCTGACCGTTATCCTTGTTTTTGCGGCTTTTGTCCTCGGCAAATACATGAGCGGACTTCCCAACGAAGGCGGGAAAATCGTTCCGCTTGGCGCGCATATGGTTTTGGGTATTGTCACTCTGGTCGTGATCATTGCCCGATTTATCACACGGCTGCGTTTGCCCAAACCCGCTCATGTCACAGCAGGTAACGCGTTTTTTGACTGGGTTGGCAAAGCCGTTCACTATGCTTTATACGCGTTCGTGTTTTTGATGACTGTCAGCGGCATGTCACTCTCCATGCAATCTGGTTTGGTGCCCATCGTCTTTGGCGGCTCGGGCGCATCCCTGCCCGCGGACTTCTTCGATTTCACCTCGCGTATGCTGCATGGATTTATTGCCCCTGCGCTGCTGTTGTTGGTCCTCCTGCACGTAGGGGCAGCCCTGTATCATCAGTTCATGCTCAAGGATAACCTTCTGGCACGCATGTGGTATGGAAAATAAAAAGGAGAAAAAAATGAAAACGACCATCGGTAAATGGAACATCGGCGTTGGCTTGTGGGTGATGGCCTCGTTCATGATCTACGGCTTCATTCTCGTCTACCTGCGGGATTTCGCCCCCGGCAAAGAGGAATGGATCGCCAGTTATGCAACGGGCAAGCATTTTGAAGCCCGCCTGGCGCATGTGCATGGAAACCTGTTTTCCCTGCTCAATATCGTCTTTGGCTTTTTGCTGATGAAACTGTCCTTGAAGGATACCCTCGCCAAATGGGCTTCCTGGCTGGCGCTGGCCGGCTTGCTCATGCCGCTGGGAATTTTGGGCGAAGTGTATCTTGGTTTACCCTTCTACTTCGTGCTGATCGGCGGACTCTCCATGTTCCTCGCGACTGTCCTGCTGGGTGTGGCGGTTGTCCAAATGAACAAAGCGAAGGATGGTTGATATTCACAATATGAATGTGAACAAAAAACACACCTCCGGGCTGCATGCGCAAATATGTGTGTGCGGCTTTTATTACGTGTATAATTACGGCTTGGAGGCAACACTTTTATGGAAATTACATGGTATGGACATTCCTGTTTTCGGCTCACGGAGCGCAATTACGTCACCGTGGTGACCGATCCTTTCGATAGTAAAACCGTTGGATACGATCCGCTCAAACTCAAAGCCGAGATCGTTACCATCAGCCATGACGCGCCCGGCCACAACAACAGCGACGCGGTCAAAGGCACCACGCATGTGCTGACGGGCCCCGGCGAATTCGAGATTGGCGGCGTGTTCATCACAGCCGTCCAAACCGACAGCGCAGGCAGGAAGGCCAAGGATAACGTCCGCAACACGATCTATGTCTTTGATTATGACGGCATCACCGTCGCACACCTCGGCGACTTGCAGAAGATCCCCACCCAAAGCGAGATCGAATTGCTGGGCACGGTCAATGTGGCGCTTGTCCCGGTTGGCGGCGGCGGAAGTCTCAACGCCGCGAAAGCCGCGGAAGTTGTCAGCATGTTGGAGCCGAACCTGGTTGTTCCCATGCATTACCACACCCCTGATTCGAAAATCAAACTTGAAGAGATCAATAAATTCATCAAGGAAATGGGGTTGAGCAAACAGGAGGCTCAGCCTTCGCTCAAGGTCTCCCGCTCAGGTCTGCCCGATGAAACGCATGTAGTTGTACTGGATTATCAAAAAGGATAAGAATGCCGGTCAAAGTTATCATGACCTGGGATATCGCCGCAGAGCGCGATCAGGAATACTTCGAATTTGTCATCGGTGAATTCGTGCCCGGTGTGCAAAGGCTTGGCTTGCAGCCCGCCGAAGCATGGGCCACCATTTATGGGTCCTATCCGCAAATTCAGGTGGGCCTGCTGGCAGCCGACCTGCCCCAGGTGCGCCGCATCCTTGCTTCGGCAGATTGGGTGCTCTTGCAGGAACGTCTCTTTGGTTATGTAAAAAATTATTCATATAAGATCGTATCTGCTCGTACTGGTTTTCAGTTTTAGAATTCCCTGCAAAAATAAACACAAAGGACACTAGGCACACAAAGGATTTAAATTGTTTCCTTCGTGACCTTTGTGTCCTTTGTGTTTGAAAAAAGGTAATGAACAAACTCTCCCGCCTTCTCCTTAATTGGTATCGTCAACATGGGCGCACTCTTCCGTGGCGTGATCATCCCGATGCGTATGCGGTTTGGGTTTCGGAGATCATGCTCCAGCAAACACGCGTGGAGACCGTCATTCCGTATTTTGAAAAATGGATGCGATTATTTCCCGATGTGAAAACATTGGCAAATGCCTTGGAGCAGGATGTCTTGAACGCGTGGGAGGGACTTGGCTATTACAGTCGTGCCCGCAATTTGCATAAAGCCGCCAGACTGGTCGCATCTGACTTTAACGGGGAGCTGCCTCGTGATCTGACGAAGTTGCGCAGCCTGCCGGGCATTGGCCGCTACACCGTTGGCGCGATTGCATCCATGGCTTTCGGCATGGACGAGCCAACTTTAGACGGCAACCTGCGCCGCGTCTTTTCCCGATTATTTGATATAAGCGAATTTGCTGATTCATCAGCGGGTGAAAAAATATTATGGGAACTGGCCGTGCAAAATTTACCAAAAGGCCAGGCTGGCGATTACAACCAGGCGCTCATGGATCTGGGCGCGACGATTTGCCTGCCAAAGAATCCACGCTGCTTGCTTTGTCCATTAATGGAAATGTGCGCGGCGCGAAAAAATGGGACTCAGGATTTGCGTCCCGTATTGAAGCCGAAGAAAGCAACGCCACAGTACGTTCACGCAGCGGGTGTGATACTTCAGCGTGGACGAGTATTATTGGCTCAAAGACCCGCTGATGGATTGCTGGGGAACATGTGGGAATTTCCGAATGGACGAGTCGAAGAGAATCCCGCCAAAGAGCTGGTCCAAGTCCTTAACGCCGCATACAGGCTAAAGGTCAAGAAGAAAGAAGCGCTGGGTATCATCCAACATGCGTACACTCATTTCAAGGTGACTGTCCATGCTTTTCGCTGTGACCCTGTTTCGATCCCTAAAAATAAAAATCTAGAATGGGTGCATCTAAGCGAACTCGATAATTACCCGATGGGCAAAGTGGATCGGCAGATCGCTAATAAAATAGTAGCGCGAGATTAATCTCGCGCTACGTGTTTCCTTGTTTACCTGTCTACTTCTCTATGCCTTGCTCAATGTCACGAAGACCATTGGCCTGCGTTTTGTTTCCTGATGCAGGTAACTCTTGATGGCGTTGATGATGTCTTTCTCGCTGCCCATCCCGCCGCCGTTGACGGCCTGCATCACGCGTTTGCGGACTTCCGGCAGAAGCGTTTCCGCTTCTTCGGGGGTGACAAATCCGCGCGTGAGAATTTCAGGATCGTGGAGCAGTTTGCCTGAATGCTTATCGAGACTGATGTCTATCAATAAAATGCCATTGCGCGCCAGTTGACCGCGCTCCTTCATAATGTCGTGATCAATGTCGCCGATGGATTCGCCGTCAACAAAGACATAGCCACCGGGCACGCGTTCGCCAAGTTGGATTTTATTGCCGATCAACTCAACGACCTGTCCATTTTCAACGACAATAATATTCTCTTCTTCCACGCCCAGCATCGTTGCAAGTTTGGCGTGTTGTTTTAACATCCGCAATTCACCGTGAATGGGCATGAAGTGTTTGGGACGCACAAGGTTAATCAGTAATTTTTGCTCTTCCTGTGCGGCATGTCCTGAAACGTGAATGGGTGCAACTTTATCATCGATGACAGTTGCGCCGCGGCGCAAGATGCGGTTGATGGTCTTTCCAATGGATTCTTCGTTGCCGGGAATCGGGTGTGATGAAAGCACAACGGTATCGTTGGGCTTGAGGTCGAATTGACGATTTGTGCCCGCCGAAAGTCTGCCGACGATGGAGGATGGTTCGCCCTGTGAGCCGGTACACATGATGACCACTTTATGGTCCTGCATGTTCAGGGCTTGCTCGATTGGCACGATCAGTTCATCTGGGATTTCCAGGTATTTTAGTTTGCGCGCAACCTTTACATTGTCCACCATGCTGGGACCGGCGATTGCCATTTTGCGTCCGCTTTTGAGGGCTGCGTCCGCGACCTGTTGTACGCGTGAGATCAGCGAGGCGAATGTTGCGACAATAATGCGGCCTTTTGCTTCGGCAAATACCTTGTCGAACGCGGGGCCGATGACGGCTTCGGACGGAGTCCAGCCGGGGCGTTCGGCATTGGTCGAATCGGAGAGCAGCAGGTCAACTCCGCGTGCGGCGAATTCTGCAAGTTTTCCGAAATCAGTCGGCCAGCCATCCACGGGAGTGTGATCGAATTTGAAATCGCTCATGTGAACGACCAATCCCGCAGGTGTGGTGATTGCAAGCGACACAGCATCGGGGATGGAGTGACTCACATGGAAATATTCCACTTTGAACGGGCCAATATTGGAAGCCTCGCCAGCCTGAATGGTCTTGAATTGCGCCTTGTGCTGGGCGTTGTTCCTGAATAATTTGCCTTCGATCAACCCACGGGTGAGCGGGGTGGCATAGATCGGCACATTGATCTGATCCACAAAGTGCTGGATCGCGCCGATGTGATCTTCGTGCCCGTGCGTGATGATCAATCCGCGCACGCGATCTTTTCTTTTTAATAGATACTCGAAATCGGGGATGATGTAATCCACCCCCAGCATGTCGTTGTGCGGGAACATAATTCCCGCATCCACGACGATGATGTCGCCCGCGAACTCATAGGCCATCATGTTCTTTCCCACTTCGCCCAGGCCCCCGAGCGGGATAATTCTTAATTTGTTTTTCTTACTCATGTTTTTTATGTTTTCCTTTTATAACTTAAAAATATACTAAACCGCCAATGGCGGGTAAGGTCAATTTGGTATGCGGTACTTTTGTGCTCGGCATAAAAAAAGACCCCTGCCGACTTGCTCGCGAGGGGGTAAATCAAATCCGTGCCACGTTGCGATTGTTCATAAACAAACTGCCGACAATTGCGACAGTGAAAGTCAACTTAATTGAGGTCAGTATAGCAGGGCAGGGGGGATTTGTCAAAGCGGATATGGAAACTGTTATTGTCTGCTCAAGGCTCAGAAGCGATGTTTGGTACACGGATTTCACGGATTGAACGGATTTTTTCATAACCTCAAAGAAGAATCCGTGTTGTCCGAAATTTCCGTGTACAAAAAAGGTTTTACCCAGTTACTTTATTATCTCGGCACAACAATCCCATACGGTGTGCCGCCTGAACTCACGAGTTGATTCCACTCATAGCGCTCCAGTTTGTTGGTGAACGGATTATAAAGTTTCACCATTCCCTTGAACTCGTCAGGGAGCACTTCCTCCAGCACAACCCAATGCAAAGTGCCTGAGTTTTTGAGGTAGCCTGTTTGAGTATCGATCTGAACGCTGTATATCACTCTATTGTCTTTCAAAATGTTCGCCATGCGACCGGGCGTGAACAACATGCGCCCAGCTACGCGATCAAATAAAGCCGAGCCAATCGTTTTCGACGGCAGGGTATAGTCGAACAGGGACAGCATAATGTCCAGGTCATAGGTGTTTGTTCCGCGTGACCGCCAACTGGGAAAGATACGCGTCACAAACGACAGCTTCTTTTCCTTCAGCAAATTGAGAAAGTCGTTGATGTCTGCATCCCAGCCTGCGCAATACGAAACGCTCAAATGTCCGCACAGGTTGTATTGCACGTTCCCCATCCAAATGACATACTGCGCGGCATCGTTCGGCTTTGGCGTGGGATTCAATATCTTCACCAAGCCTGTTTCAAATTCCTCATGATATTCTTCGAGGTATCCCGCGTACACCCAGCCTTGCTGGGTTGTCTCCGGGGTTGGGTGAAAGATCACTTCGTAGAACTTCTCTGGCTGACCTTGATAGTTGGCAAAGGCCTCGTTGACCTTTTCAACTTTGGCGTACATCGGCAGCGCGGTCACCTGCGCTCCCACCAGCGGAACCGTCCGCATGGGAGCGGAATATACGATGCACCACATTATGTCAGCCATTGAGTTTCTCCATAAATTTATGTTTCCTTCCGTTGTCGCTTCTGCCGTTCCATCATGATATTGAATTGCAATTGCTTCTCGCGGATCATCTTCTGAATTCGGCTTCGATCTTTTTCTTCATAAGTTGTTGTGAGCCTTTCCTTGAGTGCGGCGATCTCGTTCAATAGATCGATTTCCGCTGAGACCATGCCGGCATTCTTCAACATGGAATATGCCATTCGCACATCTTCAGGCGTTTCAAAATAGGCGCTCAGATCAATCGGCTTCCCCCTGCCTTTCAGGTTATCGAAATCCCCGCGTTCCTGCGCCTCGCGGATAATGGCCTCAACAGCTTTTTCAAGACTCATGCCAATATTATCTCCAATATCAATAAAATTGACAATCCTGCATAACTCCTGTAAACTTCTTTCATGGACATAGACCTCGACCTCTACCGGCACGAAATAAGAGTCTCATCCGAACCGCTTGTGCGTCTCTCCGCCATTGATATTTCCCCGGAGCGCCCCGAGCGGACTTTTGTTTTCATCCACGGCTTTGGGGGGCAGGCCATGCAGTGGAAATATCAGCTGCATAAATTTGCGTTGAAGAATCGCGTCATCGCATTGGACATGCGTGGGCATGGACTCTCCGACAAGCCGTCCTCTGGCTATGATATGCCCCGCATCCAGCTTGACCTGGAAACTGCTCTTGACTTATTGAAAGTATCCACGCCGATAGTTTTGGTGGGGCACTCCTTCGGCGGCGCCATCGCCACCGAATTTGCAATCAACCACCCCGAGCGGGTTGACCGTCTCATTATGATGGCGACGGCGGGCGAGTTCAAATTGAATCCGCTTTTCAAACTTGGACTCAACCTGCCGGTCTGGACTCTGCGCCTGATCGAACCGCTCACGCGTAAATGGCTTTCCGGTCCGCCTCATGCGTTGAAACCCTTTTATCTTACAAATCTATCGCGCTGGGTCGGCTGGGAAAAGTTTGCGACATTAAAAGTCCCCACGCTTGTCATCCGCGGTCACCGCGATGTCGTTTTCGAGAAGCCCCTCTTCGAGAAGGTGTCAGGATCCATTCCCGGCGCTGAAGATGACGATATCGGCGTATCAGGCCACATGGTCATGTTGGAGCGCCGCGAAGCGGTCAATCGGGCGATCTCACGTTTCCTTGGGGGCGAATCCAAAAAGTCATGGCGCGATGATTCAGTCATCGCCTCAAAGCAGGAGCGTGAAGAGTTGCCGGCGGAACGCCCCTGGTTGAAACACTATGAAGAAGGCGTGCCTTACACGATCGGTATTCCGCGTATTCCATTGCATCATCTTTTGCGTTCTGCGGTGCGGAGATACCCAAACCGCGTGGCGATCTATTTCGAAGGCGTGCGGCTTTCCTATCGAAAGTTGAATCATGAAGCGAACCGTTTTGCAAACGCCTTGACCGCCATGGGAATTGGCAGGGGCGCGCGCGTGGTTTTGTACCTGCCAAATATTCCGCAGGCAGTGATCGCGTTTTATGGCGTGCTCAAAGCGGGCGCGGTGGCTGTGTTCACACCGCCCATGACCGATGCCGATGAGTTGACACGCCAGGTAAGGGAAGTGGATGCGCGCGCGCTGGTCACTTTGAATTTATGGGCTGGCATGGCGGGGCAGGTACAGGCGAATAGCGGACTGCCTCTCATTGTGTTGACCGATGCGGGCGAATATCTTTCATTGCCGAAGAAATTAATTTCCCGCTGGCGTAACCGCGAATTGAATGTGCGCGGCGCAATGCGTTTCCGCCGCTGGATTTCAGCGCAAAGCGAGCATTCACCAACTGTTGAAGTCGCTCCCGATGACCTGGCGGTGATTCAATTTACAGGCGGCACGACAGGTTTGGCAAAGGGCGTGATGCTTTCACATCGCAACCTGGTGGCGAATGCGTTACAAACACGTCACTGGATGCCAAAAGCAGAGGAAGGCCGCGAGCGTTTCCTGTGCGCCATTCCCTTCTCACATAGTTATGGACTCACCACCTCTTTGAATGTGCCGGTCTCCATTGGCGCATCCTTGATCTTAAAGCCGCAATTCCAGATTCGCGATATTCTCAAGACAATAAAAAAATACAAGCCAACCATTTTCTCCGGCGTGCCGAATATGTATAACGCCATCAGCAATTTCAAAGGTGTGCGGAAATATGGGATCAGTTCCATCAAGGCCTGTATCAGCGGCTCCGCGCCTTTGCATGTGGAAGTTCAGGAATCATTTGAAAAGTTGACCAAAGGCAAACTCGTTGAAGGTTATGGGTTAACCGAAGCCTCGCCGGTGACTCACGCAAATCCGCTGGGTGGGAATCGCAAGGTGGGCACAATCGGCATTCCTCTTCCATCCACACAAGCTGCCATCGTTGACCTCGCGCGCGGACGCAAGGAAGTAGAACCGGGGCAGATCGGCGAACTGGCGATCCGTGGTCCGCAGGTGATGCTGGGCTATTGGAAGGATGAAGAAGCCACCCAAGCTGTCTTAATGGATGATGGCTGGCTGCTGACCGGTGATGTGGCGCAAATGGATGAAGACGGGTATTTCCGCATCATCGCGCGCAAGGCGGATATGTGGTATCCCGATAAACCCGGCAAGCCGGCCTTCCCGCGTGATGTCGAAGAAGTGATCTATGAAATACCGCAGGTGAAGGAAGTGGTGGTGGTGGCCGTGGCTGGGAACCCATTCGCCTTTGTGATCGCGGGAAAGGAACGCCCAACGCCTGAGTCTGTGATCGCATATTGCAGGCGGCGTTTGCCTCCGCAGTTGATTCCGCGTTTTGTGATTTTCATGGATGAATTTCCAAGGTCGTATATAGGAAAAGTTTTAAGACGCGAGCTTGCAAAGCGTTATGGAAAACAAATTGCAGGGGAATGAAAATAAATTTTGAAGGCTGAAAGATGAAGGATGAGTTTTTCCTTCATCTTTCATGGTGAAAAGGTCATTGAAAAAATGTCTATGATGAATCAAGTGATAACTAAAAGCGGGGCGCTGGAAAAGGATGATGCAAAGCTTGTAAATTACGTACAGCAAGGCAATGCCGCAAATGCGCCTGTCATCCTTGCTCATGGGTTGGCGGCCTCGCTGCATGACTGGGATGATTTATTGCCTGTGCTTGCCGATTCGGGATATACCGGTTATGCCCTTGATCTCTTTGGTCATGGCGAAAGCCATAAGCCAGTTGATCACAGTGAGTTTACATTTGATGCGGTCTTCGAGCATTTCTCCGCATGGATAGATTCGCTCCACATCAAGGAGCCGATGATTCTCGTGGGCCATTCGCTGGGCGGGGGAATCGTTTTGCAATATGCGCTTCAACATCCCGAACGCGTGCGTGCGATCGTGCTGGTGAATCCGTTTTATGATATTCAACAACTTCCGCCGTTGATGCGCTTTCTCTTTCGGAATCAACTGCTGAATACCGGGCTGATCAACCGCACACCTTATCGACTCTTCCGTATTTTCGTGGACCTGACCAGCACCAACTTTCATAGCGGACATCGTGAGCCGCATGTGCTGCCAAAACATATTCGATATCAAACCGCATTGGATTTTACCCGCGCCTCTGCTGGAATTTATAATATCCCGTACACGCTTCCACATTTGACCTCGAACCTGCCGCGCATTAATCAGCCGACTCTCCTCGTTTGGGGACATCGCGATCAAACCCTCGCCCCCGATTCATTTTCACACCTGGAAAAGTTGCTTCCCAATATCATGGATTCACATGCCATGCCCATCTGCGGACATGTGCCGCATCAATGTCATCCTGAAAGATTTAATCCGCTGGTGATGAAGTTTTTGAATAACCTATAATAGATCTCCTGCAAAAGTTCTTTTGCCACAGAGAGAAGAAGAGTTTTAAGAGATCACCTTACGCAGTGTCGTTTTGAGCGAAACGAAGAACCTCGGATTTCAGGACTTCGCTCAAGGTGACATGGTCGGATGCGTAAGGTGAGTTAAGAGATTCTTATCAAAGGTCCTATGCGCTCTGTGGCTATTTATGCAAGATGTCAAATGCAAGCGCCAAAAGCGCAAACTTAAAAAATCAGACGTGGGGAAATTTTAAGAAAGCCATAAACCAAAGTCCTCTTGCAATTGATTCGGGATGGTGCTAAAATGCCGAACACTTTGACCATATGTACGGGGATGCAGTGCCGAAACGCCCATATATGGCTCTAACATTTGTTCTAACATTGGAGAGGTTTAATGCGTTGTCCTTACTGCAAACACCATGATTCAAAGGTGCTGGATACATCCCACGACAGCCATGGAGGGATTCGACGCCGCCGTGAGTGTTTAAAATGCCGTCAGCGTTTTAGCAGTTATGAACGCCCGATATTGGCAACCCCGTTATTGATCAAACAGGATGGCGCGCGCGAGGAATTTGACCGCGAGAAACTGGCGCGCGGCATTCGTATTTCTTGCGCCAAACGCCCCGTCTCAGCGGCGGATATAGAGCGCATGATCGGACATGTGGAAACCTCATTGCAAAAACTCGGCAAAGCGGAAGTCTCTTCGCGCGTGGTCGGTGACCTGGTGATGGCGACTCTCAAAGAGGCTGACCAGATCGCATATATTCGCTATGCCATTGTGTATTTGGGTCTCGATGACCTGCAATCCATTCGCACGGAAATAGATCAACTTCTCGAAGATTAGCACAGGCAGGGATGCCCCCGTTTGCTGGCGGAGTGGCATTGCTGCCTGTTTTGTTCAAAACACCAAATTTTATTAGGAGAGTATCAAATGGTCGCAAAAACTGCTGAAGTCAAATCGAATAATGGATTACTGCCCACGCCGCCCATGCCCAAGGGACTGCCAAAGGCCCAGTTGACGGATAACGCGCGTCAGGTGTTGATGAAGCGTTATGTCCGCCGTGGTGACGACGGCAAACCTGCCGAGACCGTGGAGGAAATGTTCTGGCGTGTGGCGTATCACGTTGCAAAAGTCGAAGAAGAATGGGGCGCTGATATTCAGCAGCGCGCCGTTGAGTATTACCATTTATTGAGCAGCAAGAAATTCTTCCCGAACTCTCCAACCTTTACCGGTGCGGGAACTCCTTTGGGCCAGCTTGCCGCGTGCTTCGTGCTTCCCATTTCCGATGATATGGGACGCCACAGCGCGGGCATCTTCCAAACCTTGCGCGATGCCGCGTTGATCCAGCAGACGGGCGGCGGAAATGGATTCTCGTTTTCGAGGCTGCGGCCAAAAGATTCCCTTGTTAAAACTTCTGCTGGACGCGCAACCGGTCCGGTTGGATTTTTACGTGTGTACGATCACGCATTTGGTGAGGTGGCCCAGGGCGGCTCCAGAAGGGGCGCCAATATGGGCGTATTGCGCATCGATCATCCGGATGTGGAAGAGTTCATCGAATGCAAAACAAATGAAAATCACATCACAAACTTTAATATCTCTGTTGGCATAACCGATGCATTTATGCGTGCAGTAAAGGATGATACTGATTGGGAATTGCGATTCCCAGACCTATCTGAAGTGAAGGAACGAAATTTTGACGGCACGTTGGAGCAAGCCGAAGCCAAAGGAATAAAAATTCAAACATATAAAAAAGTTCGCGCGCGCGAAATATTCAATAAAATCGTCAAGCAGGCTCATCATAATGGCGAGCCTGGTATGTTGTTTTTAGATGCGGCGAATCGTGGGAACCCTGTTCCACACTTATATCAATTGGAATCAACAAACCCTTGTGGCGAACAATATTTGGGGAGTTATGAAAACTGTTGTTTAGGCTCCATAAACCTTAATGAACATTGCGGCCCCAACGGCAGTGTTGATTGGGATTTACTGCGCCAGAGCGTTGTGTTATCCACCCGCTTCCTCGATGATGTGGTCGAGGCTAATGGATATGTGCCTGCTGTGCCTCAACTCAAGGAAGCCGCTCATCGCGCGCGCCGCATTGGCCTCGGCATCATGGGACTCGCCGACTTGATGTATCACGTGGGCGTGCGTTATGGCTCGAAGGAAGGCCAGGAGTTCGGCGCGCAGATCATGGAGTTCGTCCGTTACCATGCCATGAAGACCAGCGTGGAACTCGCCGAGGAACGCGGACCTTTCCCCGCCATCGAAGGCTCGATCTATGACATGGACGATATGAAATGGCAGTCGCCCAAATCGCTGATCAACTATCAGAATAACTGGGGCATGCCCGAGGTCAAGTGGGATGCGATCACCAGCGGAATCATAAAGCATGGGATTAGAAATGCCGCGCAGACCACAGTCGCCCCGACAGGAACCATCGCCACAGTGGCTGGCTGTGAAGGTTATGGCTGTGAACCCGTTTTCGCGCTCGCGTATATTCGGCACGTCAACGATAATGGCAAGGATTTGAAATTAACCTACGCCAGCCCGCGCTTCGATGAGGCGCTCAAGAAACTGGGACTCGGCGAAGAGAAGCGTCAGGAAATTGTGGAACAGGTGATGAACGAAGGCACCTGCCAGAACATCAAGGAAATTCCGCAGGCTGTGCGTGATACCTTCGTGGTTTCCGCCGACATCACCGCCGAGGAACACGTTTACACACAGGCCGCCCTGCAAGCCTTCGTCGATAACTCGCTTTCGAAGACCGTCAACTTCCACGAGAACGCCACCGAAGAGGATGTTGCCAAAGCCTACATGCTGGCGTGGGAACTCGGTTGCAAGGGAATTACCGTGTACGTGACTGGTTCACGCGATAAGGTGGTGCTCGAAACCAAAGCCACTGCGGATAAGAAGGCGCCTCTTCCCGCGCCGACGCCTGCTCCTGTTCAACCAGATATGTGGCACGGGACAAAGAAGCCGCGTCCGCGCTCATTGACGGGACGCACATTCAACGTCGAGACACCCGTCGGCAAAGCCTTTATCACCATCAACGAGAACGGCGGGGAGCAGCCCTTCGAAGCGTTCATCAATACTGCGAAGGCTGGCTCCGAGATTGCGGCGGTCTCCGAGGCGATTGGACGTCTGGTCTCCTACATCCTGCGGATGGCTTCCCCCGTCGCGCCCCTGGACCGGATGCGCGAGATCGTGCGTCAGCTCATCGGCATCGGCGGCGGACGCTCCCTGGGCTTTGGCCCGAACCGCGTCCGTTCCCTGCCCGATGGCATTGGACAGGTTCTCGATCAATACCTGCGTGAAAAAGACGGCACGATAACAGAGGAAAAATCGAACGGCAATGGACATCATGCCGAAGCCTCCGCTCCGCACACCATGAAGATCGGTGACATCTGTCCCGAATGCGGCGAGGCGGCGGTGGTGAATGAGGAAGGCTGTAGGAAGTGCTACGCTTGCGGGTTTAGTGAATGTTAGTAGGTAAGTGAATAACCATGGCAGTCTTTGCAAAGACTGCCATGGTTATTTTTAAGAGAAAGGATTTACTTTATGGAAGATGTTTATGTTTCAACTGTACTTCAATATCTAGAAGTAATAGATGACCAACACGCATTGTTATTTCGCGGTGTTACCAAAGAAAGTCACGAATTAATTCCAAGCATTGCCAGAGAGTGGAATAAAAAGCTTGACCTCACTAATTTAGAAAATATATATTTAAATAAATTTATAGCCCAGTCAGTCGCCTATGTAAAACCTGTTCCATCAAACAAGTGGGAGTGGTTAATGGTAGCTCAACATCATGGAATGCCAACGCGGTTGCTTGACTGGACAGAAAACCCGCTTGTGGCTTTGTATTTTGCTTGCGAAAAAGATTTTGATAATACAGGCAGGATTTATAGAGCATCAGACGTTCCTACTTTAGATCCTCATGAATTAGATAACCCATCTGATACCCTTACACAATTGAATTTTGAGTGACCGGAATTAAAACAGGCTTCAATTTCAGATTAGATAATTTGATTTTGAAGATAGGCAGAAGATGTGCGGCAACGGCAAGAGTGCGCTTCAACCAACGCAGACCGAGT
>JACRBH010000084.1 GCA_016234535.1 Chloroflexota bacterium | reverse complement strand
GTTAAGTTTTTCCTGACTTTGCTACAGTCCTGTGTCAGGCATACTCCTCTTGCAGTTTCGATCTGCAAGAGGAGATTATTCCTTCGCCCGGAATCCCCACTCTGCAGATTTTCCCGCCTGCTGGCCGAGGAACATCCGCAGCTGGGCGCCATGCTCTTGCACGTGACGCAGACTGTACAATTGAAGTTCCGCAAAAGATAGCTCACCCCAAGGGAACCGGCACAACCGGTATGCCTGTTCGTTTGACATTACGCTAATTGTTTGTTTGCAATTTTGGCGGCAGTATTCCAGATAGCCAAGCAATTCCTGGCGCGTATAGGTCCGCGGCAGGGACTCGCCTGCATCCATTTCGACCAGGTCAAAGGGCGCAGGTGGAGTAAAGCCTTCTTCCGCTCCGGTTAAGTACAGGTCCAGCCAGAATAGCGCGTGATATCCCAGATACCAGAACGCCGAGAAACCATCCGCCACCCACTGGTCTGGCTGATCTTCCCACAGTCTCTTTTCCCATAGATCATCCGGGCAATCGCGCAGAGCGTCGCTTAGCATATCGATTGCTGCTCCAAACTGGCGCCATAACATCTCATTATCAATGATGGTCATCATCTTATTCCTCGGCTATTCTTCCAGAACAGATACGCACCCGTTTCGTTCATCAACGAATTTCGAGTTGTATGGTCACTTTGTCGCCTTCCTCAAGGTTTTCTGCTTTTTGGACACTCGCTTTAATCGGCACAATGTAACGGCCGTCTTTGGGAAACAAGGAAGTCTCCCACTCGGTTCTTCCGATCCGGGCATGTACCGGAATCATTCCCCAACCATAAGTCACGAGTCTTAATATGGCTTTCAGGTCGCGGCTCTGCTTCGCCGGAACGGTAACGAAGAACCATGGGGCGGGTCCCTTCCAGAACCAAATCTTGCCAGTGAATTCGATGTTCATTGGCATAGTATATCAAGTGCCCAACGGTTTGCGCCAGCGGACAGGTGAGCGGGCGTGGACTCTGTTTGGTAGCAGAAAAAACTCGAAGCCAGAAACATACGATGTGCAGTAACACTATCTCCCGGCACTTACGCCAACTATACAACCAACATAATCATCCTGTCCATATCAAAAGACCTCGGAATCACTCCAAGGTCTTTTGCCTAATCCCTAATTTCCTAATCCCTAATTATCTACTTCGCCCCTTCCGCTTCTCGCAGCTTCTCCGTCGCGCGGAAATATTTCAGATAACGAATCGAATTCGCATCCCTGCCCAGCAGCAGGTCGGTTGCGCGGATTGAACTTCCCAGCTTGATCGGATCCGTAATCGAGCAGGTCACACCCATCTGAATCGCAAGCGAAAGGAACGCGCTGTTCACGGAATGGCGGTCGGGCAATCCAAACGAAACATTGCTCGCGCCGAGGCTCATGTTCACGCCATATTCTTTTCGGATCAACTCGATGGTCTTCAGCGTCACCGTCGCGGCCAGGTGATTGTGCCCCACGGTCATCACCAGCGGATCGATAATAATGTCTTCAACGGGAATTCCCATCTTTGCGGCGCGCTCGATAATATCACCCGCCACCTTGAGACGTTCCTCCGCTGTGGCAGGGATTCCCTCCTCGCCGATGGTCAACCCGATGACAGCCGCGCCTCTTTCTTTAACGATTGGCAGGACAGCGTTCAATTGTTTTTCCTCCCCGTTGACAGAGTTCACCAACGGCTTGCCCGGCGCAGCTTTGAGTCCCGCTTCCAAAATCTTCGGGTCATTCGAGTCGATGCACAGCGGCACATCCACGGCATTCTTAACCGCTTCGACAACGACTGGCATCATCGTCACCTCATCAATTTGCGGATGCCCCACATTCACATCCAGCACATCCGCGCCCCAGGCCACCTGTCTCTGCGCGAGTTGAATGACATATTCCATGTTGCCATCCACGAGCGCCTGTCCCAGCTTTTTCATACCCGTTGGGTTCAGCTTCTCGCCGATGATGACAAAAGGCTTGTCAATGCCGATGACGATTTCCTTCTTTTCTGATTTCAAAATAGTATGCATGTTGTGCCCTCCGATATTTAATTATGTCATTGCGAGACGGCGCTCTCCCGTCGAAGCAATCTCCTGTATTTATGGAGACTGCTTCGCAACAAGCGCTCGCAGTGACGTTATGATCTCAAAAACCTCATCGCAGTTTCCACCAGGATCGCCGTCCCAAGCGGGAAAATGCTCTCGTCAATATCGAACTTGGGATGATGGAAGGGATATTCCTCGTGTCCCTGTTTCCTCGCGCCGATCATGTACATCGCCCCTGGCGCGCGTTCCATGAACGAGCCAAAATCCTCCGCGCCCAAAGTCTTATCAGCCGCATACACATTTTCCGCGCCCAGCAAATCCCTGCCGACCGCTTCGATCATTTCCGTCACTTCCACATTGTTGATCATCGGCGGTGCGCCGATTTCAAGTTTTAATTCATAATCGCCGCCAAGCGCCTTCACGGTATCGAAGGCGCGTTTGATCTCGTCATGCACCTGTTTTTGAACTTCATGTGTTGTGTAACGCAGCGTGCCTGTGATCTTGATACTGTCTGGAATTACATTTTCAGTAAACCCGCCGTTGATCGAGCCAATGCTCACAACCGCCGGAGAGAATGGGTCAAGCCTGCGTGAGATCAGGGCATTCAACGCGAAAATAACATGAGCCAGCAAATAGAACGGATCAACTGTATGATGCGGATACGCGCCATGCCCGCCCTTGCCCTGAATGACGCCAAACCACGAATCGACTCCGCCGGAGCAGGGTCCCGAACTGATGGAGATCGTCCCGACGGGGTGACTCGGGTCCACATGCTGCGCGATGACATAATCCACGCCGTCCATCGCGCCTTCCTCCGACATGCGC
>JACRBH010000078.1 GCA_016234535.1 Chloroflexota bacterium | reverse complement strand
TTTTCCTATCATGAGATCGCCGACGCCCTTGATATCCCAATTGGAACCGTCATGTCACGTTTGAATTATGCCCGCCGTTTATTGAAGGAAAAACTGGAAAGACAGATGTCTGTGTTGAAGGAGGCTGAACATGTCTAAGCACATGACAGAATGGTTGAACGCCTATCTGGATGGCGAACTAAAAGGCGGACGGCTTCATCAGGTGGAGGCGCACCTTGTTGAATGTGCGGAATGCCAGGCAGAGTTGCAGTCTTTGCAGGGTCTCTCCAGCTTGCTGCATGAAGCGCCTGCCCCAGAATTTATATCTTCGGAAAGATTCGCGGCACAAGTCAGTCTCCGTCTTCCACATGAATTGCCCAAGACATCGAAACTTAAAGCGCAAGAGGTGGGATGGTGGATGATACCGGTCAGTCTCCTGTTCCTTTGGATTTTTATCGGAACTTCGGAGCTAGTTGGTAATGTGGTCTCGAAGGCGAACGATTTCGGCTTGTTGAGCAGTGCTCCCGCCTGGATTGTACCGGGGTCATCGAATGGAGCCATCTGGTCAGGGACGCTTGGTGAATTTGGGCTTCTGAGCGGAGACAGCCTGCAATGGGCTGAGTTCACCGAAGCCTTTACAAGAAATAGATTGCCTCAGATCGTCTGGCAGGCAGCGATTGCCCTGTTGTATCTGAGTTGGATTGCGGTCTGGTGGGCGCGGCATATGCGTCAGGAGCACGGCCAACTCCTTGAAAGCTGAAGCAGGCCCACGGTCAAATTTGAACGAATAAAATAAAAAGAGGAAAAAATGGATCCCGTCAAAATTTTAAAACGCGCCTGGCACATCCTATGGAGTTATCGAGCATTATGGGTTTTCGGCTTGATCCTGGCTATGGCAGGGGCCAGTACATCTGCGAATGGATCGAACAATGGAACCCGGTATGAGACAGACTCACAGAGAAGCCAGCAGCAACTTCCTGAAGATATGCGCCAGGCCTTCAAAGAGGCTGGACAGGAAATGGAAAAGGTATTCAACGAAGGTTTGCCCGATGTCGGAATTTCAAAAGAGGATGTATCCACGCTCATCTGGATTGCGGTCATCTTTGTCTTGTTGAGCCTGATACTGGGAATTGTCGTGGCAATCGCCCGATACGTGGCGGAAACTGCCGTCATCCGCATGGTGGATGAGTATGAAAACACCGGCTCGAAGATGACTGTCCGAGAGGGTTTTCGCATCGGTTGGTCGCGCACCTCCTGGCGATTGTTCCTGATCAATCTGCTGGTGAATCTGCCGATCATTCTTACCATGCTGTTGCTGCTTGTGCTTGGGATAGCAGTCTTCCTGTCAGTATCACAGGGTAACGAACAGCCTGCGATGTTCATGATTATCAGCTCGATCGGCATTCTGTTTCTGGTCATCTTTGTGGTGGCAATTGTCAGCATCTTTTTGGGATTGCTGCGCCACTTCTTCTGGCGCGCCTGTGTACTGGAGAATCTCGGCGTGAGTGACTCGCTGCGACGCGGTTTCCAAATGGCACGCGAGAATTGGAAGAATGTGGGAATCATGTGGCTGGTGATGATCGGATTGGGAATCGTCTGGGCGATAGTGTCGGTGATTGCCATTATTGTGACCATCCCGGTGGTTGTAGTCACGGCTGTGGCTGGCGCCCTTGTGGCAGTGATCCCTGCCCTGCTGGCGGGCGGACTCACCAGCATCTTCCTGAATGGCTGGTTACCGTGGATCGTCGGCGTCCTCTTCGCGCTGCCGCTGTTCTTCACGATTGCCTTCTCCCCCTGGCTGTTGCTTGGCAGTTGGCAGACGGTCTTCACATCCACCGTGTGGACGCTGGTCTATCGTGAACTGAAAGCGCTGCCTGCACTGACCCCGCAGGATGGAGATGCATCCGCGCTACCCGTAACAAATTGATACACCACTGGAATTGAACAAACAATGGCGACCCTAACAGGCCGCCATTGTTTTGTTATACGGCCTGCGGATACTCTGCCAGAATTTCGACGTATTGTGTGGAGTGCTATAATGATTTCAACAAGATGAGTTTGTTAATTGCCTTTCTCTGTAACAAAGGAGAAATAATAATGAACAACAGAAAAACAATAGGTATCACTTTGCTGGTAGTGGGGGTGATTTTGTTGATCGGTTCGCTGGCAGCCGACGCGATCGGGCTCGGCGCAGCACCCGGTTTTGGTTATAGACAAATCGCGGGTTCCGTTGCCGGGGCTGTTGTTGCTGTGTTCGGGTTTGTTTATTACTCACGGAAGTAGTCTGTATAGCTTAATAAAAAAATTTAGACCAGTTTCCTTGTGAACCTGGTCTGTTTGATTTTGGCGCACTCAGGCTTTCCCCAAATCCGAACTTGATTTGGGGGAGGCAGAGCGACCTGCTACACAACTCGTTTTTGTGATTGAAAATTGCCATTCGACAGGAATAAGATGCCTATCGCAATCACCCAATTTATTGCGATCGTGAAATAATATATTCTTAGATCTGTTGTGGCGGGCGGCAGGAAGGGAAGGAGATTACTTGTGGTGTTGCCCGCCGCATGGAAAAGAAGCACGGGCAGGAGACTTCCATTTGTGTTGTTGAAAATCCACGTGTAAATAATGGACATTGCAAGCAGGTTGATGAAAAACCAGTGAAGCGGCACCTCTGATAAGAATGTCCCTTTCGTGAGCGCATACGGAAAATGCCACACAGCCCATAGCGCGCCGAGAATAAGGCTTGAGACAAGTGAGGAACGCCCCTCCAATAATTTAGGCAGGGCAAATCCCCGCCAGCCGATCTCTTCGCCCAAGCCATCAAACCCCAACGTAAAAACTAAAAACAATATGATGAGTTTCTGTAAAAGCGGCGTCTCAGGCGGCCCAAAAGGGAAAACTGCGGACGAAAAGTCAGGCGCAGCGCCTCCTGTCCAATTGTTTATGTTGATTGCAAGGAAAATTACAAACGCGGGCATGAACAGGGCGACGAGGTACCATTGAATTCCCACCCGCCATATCAGCAGTCTGCCAAAAAGTTCACGCAGACCTTGCCACCCATACGCCAGTGACACAATAATGATGGCCGCAAGTGCGGGGCCATAACCCGAAAGGATGGTCAGAAAACCAGGAACTTGAATTGAAGTAATGCCGCGCGAGGTGAGCGCCTGAGGAAACCAGTTGGACCAGGTAAATAGGTATGCAAGAAAGAAGAAAAACACGAGCGTGTATTTTTTTATCATTATTGTCTTCTCCAAAGGTACCGTTAATTTGAATAAATAAATATGATAAGGAAACACATTTTACAGACAAAAGTTATTGGTTTTCTCTTGGTTAACTCAAGTTCATATTTGCTCCAGCCATACAATCACTAAATAGTCATTGACACCCTCTCCCCACTCAACTGCGTTTCATACAGTTGACTATAGCCCCCTCCGCCCTTCGGGCACCTCCCCCAAATCCGATATTGAAATTTTTTCTATATTAATCAAAATTATAAATTATCGAATTTGGAGGAGGAAGACAGACTACACCCGTTCCCCTCGAAACTGCGTCTCATACAACTGACTATATAACCCGCCTGTCGCGAGCAACTCATCGTGAGTTCCTCGTTCGACGATTCTTCCTCTATCCATCACCAAAATTAAATCAGCGGCCAGGATCGTGCTCAGACGATGCGCGATGACAATCGAGGTGCGTCCTGCCATGACTCGTTTCAGCGCATCCTGTATCAACGCTTCGGATTCGCTGTCGAGTGAACTGGTGGCTTCGTCCAAAACCAAAATGCGCGGATTCTTCAAGATAACTCTGGCGAGGGCTACACGTTGTTTTTCGCCGCCGCTCAGGCGATAGCCGCGCTCACCGACGATGGTATCGTAGGTATCGGGCAGTCCCATCACAAAGTCGTGGATGTTGGCGGCGCGCGCTGCGGATTCGATCTCGGCTTGCGTCGCGTCCATTTTCGCATACGTCAGATTCGTGCGGATGGTATCGTGGAAGAGATGCGTCTCCTGCGTCACCATGCCGATCGCGGCGGCCAGCGAAGCGAGCGTCAGGTCTTTCACGTCGCGCCCGTCAATGCGGATGACTCCGTCCGTTGGATCATACAATCTTGGAATGAGATATGTCAGCGTGGTTTTGCCAGCGCCGGATGGGCCGACTAATGCGATCAACTGTCCGGGACGCGCGGTAAAGGAGATTCCCTCCAAAGCGACTTCCCTAGCCTGGGAGACCGCTTCAACCGTCCCTGAGCCTGATGCGGGCTCTTCATCCTTTTTCTTCCCGTTGCTTTTACCCGCCAAAGACAAGACCGCGCCCACGTCTTCCATTTTTCCGTAGCGTTTGACATCCTTCAATAATAAAGATGAATCAATTTGATAGTTGAAAGAGACGTTATCAAATTCAAGTTCGCCTCGTGAGTCCTGCAAAACGACCGCATCTTCCTTTTCGATAATATCGTGCGGAAGATCGATCAGCTCGAACACGCGCTCGAAACTGACCATGCTTGTTGAAAACTCAACGGGCGCGCCCGCAAGGCCTTGAAGCGTGCCATATAGATTTCCCAGATAAGAACCGAAGGCGACGATGGTGCCGACGGTGAACGAGCCTTGAATAACATACCAGCCGCCGAGTCCGTAGACGAGCGCCGTGCCTACCGCGGTGATGAGTCCGAAGATAACAAAGAACGACGAGCCAACGACTGCGCGGCGAATGCCAATATCACGCACACCCGCGGCGCGTTCACGGAAACGCTGTTCTTCTTCGAAGGCGCGGCCAAACAACTTGACCAATAGCGCACCGCCGATGTTGAGAGTCTCATTCATGTGCGCGTTCATCTGTGCATTCATGTCCATGGCTTTGCGAGCAATATCGCGCAACACAAGGCCAAGTCGCTGCGCAGCAATGATGAACAATGGCAGGATCAAAATACTAATGAGAGTTAAGCGCCATTCGAGTGTGAGCATAACGACCAATAACGCAATGGCTTCAATTAAATTCGTAACGATGTTGACAATGGTATTGCTGATCGCATTCTGCGCGCCGATCACATCATTATTGAGGCGACTCATCAACTCGCCAGATTTTGTATTCGTGAAAAACCGTAATGACATGCGCTGCAAACGCGCAAAGAGCGTTGAACGCAAATCGTAGATTACGCCCTCGCCGACGGTCGCATTCAAGCGTCGCTGAATGACATTGATTCCGCCAGTCAACGCGGGAATGAACAATAATGCCACGCCGAGCAGCACGAGTCGATTCACATCTTTGGCGGGCAGCACCACGTCGATCATATTGCGGAAAATCAACGGCGTCAGCAGGGACAAACCCGTCGTCAGCAGAATCGTGAACAACATACCCGCGATATGCCACCAATATCCGCGCGCATAAGTAAGGACGCGTAACAATAATTGACGAGTTATCTTGGGCTTCTCGTCTCCTGAACGCATGTATTGAAACCAACCGCCGAAATGCATAGTCTTGTAGTCTCCTGGTCGTTTTGTCTTCTGGTCTGCTGGTCGTTGAACAATAAGGGGGCCAACCGATTAGCTGACTATAAGACCATCCGACTAATCCCGCAACTGGAGGAATGGGGAGGTTAATGAAAGTCTATGATGAGGAAATGCTATAATACTTGTGTTAGGAAATCGCAGGCTAAAGGAGAATGACAATGCTTGGACCTAAAAAGGAAGATATACAGAAAATCCATGCAGAAGTAAATCAGATTGTTAATCAACGATTGTCATTGGCAACTCTTGCTGTTACAGTTTTTGGTGCCTTGGTAGCATGGCTTATTCCGAAAAGTACTCCAAGTGCAGGAAGCGAGGTTGGAGCCTTTATTTATGGTGCCACTATTTTGCTTCTCCTTGTCTTGTTTTCTCTTTTTCTCCTAGCTCATCACCTTACTTATATGCTTCGAATTTACACAACATATCTTGATGAAAGTAATGCTTCCAATTGGGAAAAAGACTGGTCGGCTTACAGGGCAAGGTTTAAATATGTGGGATACACTAAGCCACAAGCTCTGATATTTCTCATATTAGGTATTCTCTCTGCTATATTTCCATTTTTACTTGCACTTGTATATTCATTGAACTTCGAGCCCAAAATAGGTGCCATTGTATGCGTACTAGCTGGTGGGTTATATGCCATATTTGTATCAGGCATGGGGTTTTGGAAATGGTTTGCCAAAGAAGATGAGATGCGACAAAGATGGAAAAAACTAAAAGGAAAACAGCGCTAGTGGTGCGTTTGAAAAGTAATTTAACATAGTCAGGATAATTTTTTCTCAACCCAATTATGGAGGTCGCGACGAGTCCATGACCAATTAATCGGTTGAGCCCATAAACGATTATATTCTGGCGTACTATCGTATAAAT
>JACRBH010000082.1 GCA_016234535.1 Chloroflexota bacterium | reverse complement strand
GCAAGGTTCTCTTGAAGCACTGTTACTTTCATAGGTTATCGCCCTCGATGGTTAAAATTTTTCGAAAGTATATCATTAAAAGCCTGTGACCATTGAGACGCCAAACATAATGAGAACGAATACCAACTGCAAGGCAAACAGTGCCGCAAAAACATAAGCAACTGTCGTCCACACAGATGTAGTTTTTGCTGCGGATTGCGGGCGGAGTTCCTGTCCTTCGGCTAATGCCCGCGCGGACTGAGCCACCTGCCCGAAGTCATTCATCCAGAAAATGCCCGCCGCATCATCCGCGACGATGAGCCTGCTTCCGTTAAACGATAGCATCCACGCTTTGACATTTTCAGGCGTATTCACGGCTAGTGAGCCCGGTAAAACAACGGCATTCGGCTTCATATCGCCAGAGACTATGTCATTTTCATTCACCACTGTCACAGGGACTTTAGGCGCGTGCTTCATAAATGCTGCTCTTACAGATTCTCCAAATTTGCCATTGTTGTTGTCTAAGACCAACACACCAAATTTTTCCTGTTTGGCTTCCAAAGCATCGGCGCGTGCCAGTCCATCTTTTCGCAAAGCAGAAAGATGGTATAGCAGCAAGACGACAAACAAAACCAATGTCTGCAAAGTATTAAGAATTGAATTTACAAAATTGGAATTATCGCCTCCCAACAGAGCATTGATGAGAGTAAAGACCAATCCACCTGCTGATGCCATCCCGCCGATTACTGAGGCAAACAGCACAAGGTACAAATACACCTTGCGGACAATGGAACGTCGCGCGTGGTCGCCGACATCACCGTCCATCAATGCCTCGGCCTGCATGGGGCGCCATGTCGTCAACCAGAGAGGCAGGCCTACTATAAGAGTGGAAAGCGCGCCAGTCAGCGATTGGCGAAAACCAGAAGTGTTGAGAGAGGAACTCCCAAGTCCAAAATCGATCAGGAATGAAAGCAGTGAGCCCATGCCGATAAAGGCGGCGGCCAACCCGATCAGGGAAAGGATATAAAAGTAGATGCGTTTCTTTCCCGCGCGGCGTGGCGACTCTCTTTCAAAATCAATTTGCTGGGTCAGCCATTTACCGTAGTAGGCCCATATCACGCCGAACGGCAATCCCAATGAAATGGGTCCGCCGATTTTTTGGATGAAATCATTCAACGCCATGGCTTCACCAAACAGGCGATTCAGAATCATGTAAAACAAAGTTCCGCCTGCTGAAAGCACAACAATGACCCCGCTCAGGGAAAGCAGGTAGAGAATGCCGAGGCGTAGAAGAGACTCTTTTTCATCGGGATCAGCCAAAGCATCCTGCAAGATGCGCCAGGCAAAGAACCAAATTGGAGCGCCGATCACAAGCAAAGCCGTCGCATTGATAAAGGTCTCGCGCCCCATGGATCCGATCACGCCAGTTGGCATGTAGAAAATGTAGCGCAGGATTTGCTGCGTGCCGAAGATGATCATCAACAAGCCATAGAGAGTCCAAAGAAACCGATACAGGCGGCGGATGTCTTTGAAATTTTCGGCGTTGGGCAATGAGACCCAATCAGCGCGCAAAATGCTCCAGAAATAAGCGGCCATCAAAAGGTTGAGAATGATCGCGATCAAATTGTCAGGCCAGCCTTGAGAGCCGCCCAACAAGGCGCGGGTATAAGAAATATTTGCCACGCCGAGAAATATACGGTTGATCAATGCAATCAGGTTTTGCACAACAGGGATGAGTGTTCCAAAGAGTGCGCCGTATAAAAAGACTGCGCGAAGTGTGGCGGTTTTCTCCTCCTCTTCGCGAGCGGACACGCGCTGCGCCCATAGCCAGTGAATGAGAAAAATTGGCACACCCACTAAAATAAGGGAAAGGGCCTGTGCCAATGCCTGCGCGCTATTGGTGATGAGATCGGGGTTGACGATGGAGCGGATCAAACCGATCATTCCCCACAATACCACTTCAAAACTAATGAAAGCTACGGCGTAAAAATAAAGTCTTCGAATGGTTTTCATGATATTTCCTCCCGTCATTGCGAGGGAGCACTTGTTCCTCGCCCGAAGCAATCTAATACTTAGTCAGAGATTGCTTCGTTGGGAAGTACGCCCTCCTCGCAATGACGTATAGTTGTTACGGCTTGATCGGTTCCTGATACCAGTCATACGCCCAGAAGTTATAGGGCATATAGATCAGTTTCCACTCGCCATTTTGTTTGACAAGCTGGGCGCGGTCAGTATTGTTGTAGCCGCCGGAAAAAGGGTCGCTGGAAGAGTAAACCAAAGTCAGCTCCACAAAGGCATCATCCCCATTAACTTCAGATGCGCCTACATTTACGCCAACATTATTCGTGCTGACATTTCCGCTAAAAAACGACTGTCGAAACTGATCATAAGTGGGCTTGTTGTCTTTGTCCGCAAGATATGTATAGGCGGTTTTGTAATCTTCTTTGGTGACCGCCAGCACGTAGTTGTATGTTGCCGCGTACGGTGATTTCTCAACGAGATATTCCTTCTTATCCTGCCGGGTAAAGAATAATACAAGAGCCAGCAGGATGAGAGTTCCAATGCCAATCAAAATACCGGTTAGAAAACGGTCTTGTTTCATAAAACACCTCCAAGTATAAATTTATTGTATAAGGTTAGTGATGAAATAGCAAGCAAGGAAGTTCCCTGAGCCTTTGGTATACTACCCCTACCTCAATAATATTTTACAGGAGTATAACCATGACCGTTTCTGCGCCCCGTTGGGATATGACCAACGTCTACCCCTCGCTTGAATCCAAAGAATTCAAGACAGCCATCAAAAAGTACAAATCCCTGTTGGATGAAATGGAAGTTTTTTTCAAAAAGGCCAGCAAAGCGGATGCCAAGACAGAGCCGAAGAAACTCGGCCAACTTCTTGGCGAATCCGTGGATCGCTTCAACGCGCTCTTTGAACTTTCCAACACCATTGAGCCCTACATTTATTCCTTCGTTACCACTGATTCGCGCAACAAGGATGCCATGCGCGCACTCTCAGAATTTGAGCAAATGTCTGTGCAAGCAAGCGTTCTCAATACAAAATTTCAGGCATGGATCGGCAAACTGGGCAAAGCCGCAGTGAAGAAAGCCGCAAAGACAAACGCTTCTGCAAAAACACACGAATTCACACTCAACGAAAGTGTTGAACAATCCAAATATCTGATGGGCGAAGCGGAGGAAATCCTCGCTGCCGAACTGACCTTGAGCGGAGGCAACGCCTTTGGCAAGCTCCAGGGGACAGTCACCTCGCAGCTTACCGTTGACTTTGAGCTGGATGGAAAAGCTGAAAAAATGCCCATGCCCGCGCTGATCAACCTGCGCTCACACCCTGATGAGCTCACGCGCCGCCGCGGATATGAGGTGGAGAACATTGCCTGGGAGGGGGTCAAGGAAACATTGGCTGCTTGTATGAACGGGGTCAAGGGTGAAACACTGACGCTGGATAAAAAACGCGGCCGCGAAGATGCCATCCACACATCCATTGATATCTCCCGCATGGATCGCGCAACCCTTAACGCCATGCTCGGCGCAATGAAAGATTCCTTCCCCATGTTCAGGAAATATTTCAAACACAAGGCTAAACTGATCGGTAAGGAAAAACTCGCGTGGTGGGATATCATGGCTCCGATGGGAAGGACCGACAAGGTTTATTCCTATGACGAAGCGCGTGATTTCATCGTCAGCAATTTCAACAAATTCTCTCCCGAGCTTGGAGCATTCGCCCAACGCGCCTTCGACAACAACTGGATCGACGCCGAACAACGCGACGGCAAACGCGGCGGAGCATTCTGCATGGGTGTTGCCGCCGTAAAAGAAAGCCGCATCCTCAGCAACTTTGACGGCTCGTTCGATCAGGTCAGTACGCTGGCGCATGAACTTGGTCATGCCTTCCATAACGAATGTGCCTATCAGGCTGGCAAGACCGAGTTACAACAAGCCACGCCAATGACTCTGGCAGAAACAGCTTCCATCATGTGCGAAACGATTATCACCGAAGCCGTACTAAAGCAGGTGACTGATCCGCAGGAAGAATTGGCTGTCCTCGAAGCGCAGATGAATAATGCCACAGGCGTGATTGTCGATATTTATTCACGTTATCTATTCGAGAAGGAAGTCTTCGAACGCCGCGAGAAATCCGAACTTTCTGCGGATGACTTGAACGACATCATGGAACGCGCCCAGAAAGCCACGTATGGCGACGGACTCGACGAGAAATATCTGCAAAAATTCATGTGGACCTGGAAACCACATTATTACGAACCAAAGTTATCGTTCTACAACTATCCCTACGCATTCGGCCTGCTATTTGCAACCGGCTTATATGCCATTTATCAAAAACGCGGCGCAGACTTCGTACCAGATTACAAGAACCTGCTCGCATCCACTGGCGAAAACCGCGCAGCAGAACTCGCTGACAGCTTTGGCATAAACATCCGCACCAAAAAATTCTGGGCAGATAGCCTCGCCATCATTGGCAGGCGCGTGGAGCGCTATTGCGAATTGTAGTTTCCCGATTCCGTCGGGGGTATTCCTCCGACGGAATTTTTGAAAAGAATACCCAATGAAAAAAACCTTACTTTTAATTTTGCTTCTTTTATTTACGATATCTGCTTGTAATGCCGCAGCGTCTCAAACAGAGCCAACAATCCAGGCATATCCAAACGAACCATATCCAAACCCGACTCCAACGCAAAGGCTGACAAATCTTCCGCTCACAGAAGCTGGTGTGCCGCGTGTTTCAGCCGAAGAGGCAAAAGCTGCCTTTGATAGCGGCCAGGCAATCATCGTGGACGTGCGAAACGTAGAATCATTTGCAGAGAATCGCATTGCAGGCGCAATCTCCATTCCGCTGGCCAACATTGAAAACAATCCCGCTGATTCAAGCCTGGATAAAGACCAATGGATCATCACCTACTGCACCTGACAAAATGAACACACGAGCGCCCGTGCGGCGTTCCTTCTTTTGCAAAATGGATTTACCCGCGTCAACCCTCTTCTTGGCGGACTGGCTGCATGGATGGAGGCTGGCTACCCAACAGAGCATGAATAAGATGAAAATCACGCCTCTTGTCTCACCCTGGCCTGATCCTGAACAACCGACACGGTCGGTGCTTTGGCAGTTGATGGTCGGCGAGGGTCTTGATCCATACGCATGGTCCAACGGCCCATTTGACATGTATTCCGCACACACGCACAGCTACGACAAAGTCATCTACGTTGTGCAGGGCAGCATCACATTCGGCCTGCCTGAATTGGGAAAGCAAATCACCCTGAAAGCAGGCGACAGACTTGACCTGCCAGCGAACACAGTCCATGATGCATCGGTGGGGGCAAGTGGAGTTGTCTGTTTGGAGGGACATAAAAGATAAAAAACGTCCCGAAGGTTTCCTGCATAATGCAGTTGATTTACTCAAACCTTCGGGACATTCTCTTTTACGAAAACGCCTGTATTCCTGTTTGCGCTCTTCCTAATATCAGGGCATGAATATCATGCGTACCCTCATAAGTATTCACGGCTTCCAAATTCATCATGTGGCGGATAACGTGATACTCATCGGAGATTCCGTTACCGCCGTGCATGTCACGTGAATTGCGCGCAATCTCCAGTGCCTTTCCGCATGAATTCCGCTTTACCAATGAAACCATTTCAGGCGTGGACTTGTCTTCATCCATCAATCGTCCAACTCTTAAAACACTTTGCAAGCCCAAAGTAATTTCCGTCATCATGTTTGCCAGTTTAAGTTGAATGATCTGATTCGCAGCAAGCGGTCTGCCAAATTGCGGACGATCCAATGTGTATTGTCGCGCTGCGTGCCAACAGAATTCAGCCGCGCCCAATGCTCCCCATGCAATTCCGTAACGCGCTTTGTTCAAGCAGCCGAATGGTCCCTTCAAGCCACTGGCATTGGGAAGTAAATTTTCATCGGGAACAAAGACTTCTTCCATGACGATCTCACCTGTCGCGCTCGCCCGCAAACTAAATTTTCCTTCGATCTTCGGGGCACTTAAACCTTTCATTCCTTTATCTAAAATGAACCCACGAATCTCACCGTCACCGCTCCTGCCGCCATCCTCGGCGGCGGGGACGCCGCCTTGAGCATCGTAGGCTTTTGCCCAAATAATAAATACATCCGCGATGGGTGAATTCGTAATCCACATTTTGTTACCGTGCAGAATCCAGCCGCCATCCACTTTTTTGGCGCGGGTTTCCATACTGCCAGGGTCACTGCCGTGGTTGGGTTCGGTCAGGCCAAAACAGCCGACGGTTTCGCCGCTTGCTAATTTGGGCAAATATTTTTTGCGTTGTTCTTCAGAGCCGTATGTGTAAATGGGGTGCATCACCAGCGAGCTTTGCACACTCATCGCGCTGCGATAGCCGCTGTCCACGCGCTCCACTTCACGGGCAATCAAGCCATAGGACACATAATTTAATTCCGAGCCGCCGTATTCTTCGGGCAGGGTACAGCCTAACAATCCCATGCCACCCATTTCATTCATGATGTCACGGTCAAAGGTTTCGTGTCGATTCGCTTCGAGGATGCGCGGCATTAACTTATCCTGACAATATTTGCGCGCCGTATCACGGATCATGCGTTCTTCGTCCGTGAGCTGGTCATTGAACAAAAAGGGATCGTCCCATTTGAAAGTTGGTTTTGGCATGGAGACCTCGTAAGCACTAATTAGTGAATGGTAATTGGTATTGTATCAAAATGTTACGGGTGGACTCTGTTTGAGAAAACAGAATCAGGTTCGAGTTAAGAACGAAGCGTGCATCAAAAAAGAGGACTCGCCCGCAAGCAAGTCCTCTTCCAATTACAAATTACCTATTATTCTTTATGCATTCCCTGTCAACCAGCCGCGCAGGTCCATGGCTTTCACCACGCGATCGATCGCTACCATGTAGGCCGCATCGCGCATGTAGACTTTTTCCTTCTCGCTGCGGTCAACAACGCTGTTGAATGCGGAAGTCATCTTCTCGTCGAGTCTGCCCAAAACCTCATCCTTCGACCAGTAGAAGTTCATATCGTTCTGAACCTGTTCGAAGTAGGAAGTTGTCACACCGCCTGCGTTGCAAAGGAAGTCGGGGATGTTGAAGATATTATTCTTCTTGAAATATTCATCCGCTTCGGGTGTGCAGGGGCCGTTCGCGCCTTCAGCCACGATCTTGATATTCTTGGACATCTTGCCGATGTTATCAGCAGTGACTTGTCCTTCCATTGCGGCGGGGATCAACACGTTGGCTTCCTTGGTGATCCAGGCATCGCCGTCTTCAACAGTGTAGCCGGCATCCTGAGCCTTGGCCTTATCTACTGTGCCGTACTCATCCACAATGGTGAGCATGAAGCGCGGGTCAATGCCGCCTTTCTTGCTGTACGTGAAGGCTTTCTTCTCATGGCGATCCCAGCAGGAAACACAGGCTACTGTACCACCGAGCATTTCAACAAAGCCGACAGCCGCATATTGCGATACGTTGCCAAAACCTTGAATGGCCGCGATGGAATTCTTGCCTTCAATGTTGAGGTGCTTCATCGCTTCGCGCACGGTATAGATCACGCCATAGCCTGTAGCTTCGGTGCGGCCCAATGAGCCGCCGCCGCCGAGAGGCTTGCCAGTGAATACGCCAGGGGTGTATTGACCGACGAGGCGGGAATATTCATCCATCATCCAACCCATCATTTGAGGAGTGGTACCAATATCCGGAGCGGGCACATCGTTGCGCGGGCCAATGTTCTTCCACATGGCACGCACCCAACCGCGGCACATTTCTTCTTTTTCATTTACAGTGAGTGTGGAGGGGTCGACAATGATTCCGCCTTTTCCGCCGCCGAGAGGAATGTCGGCTACAGCGCATTTCCAGGTCATCCATGTGGCCAGCGCGCGCACGGTGTCCATGGTCTCATTGGCAGCGAAACGAATACCGCCCTTGTTGGGGCCGCGCGCATCGTTGTGCTGGACGCGGAAACCTTGAAAGACTTTGAGCGAACCATCATCCAAACGCACAGGAATGCGGAAGGAAAATTCACGCATCGGCCAGCGTAAAACTTCGGCTACGCCATCATCCAGCTTGAGCTGTTTTGCGACGCCGTCGAATTGTTTCTGTGCCATTTCAAAAGCATTGATTTGTCCTGACATGTTGTTCTCCTAAAAGGGTTAGAGAAAAATATAAGCGGGCACCCCGGACGGGGTACCCGCTCTAATCACTAAGTATGTCAATACACTGGGTCATTTCTTTTATCCGCTAATAAAAATTGCACCTAAACTTTACACGAGAATCAGAATGACGTCAATATGACAAAAATCAACATATTTTTGATTACTAATGATGATTTTTGAGCGTTTTAGAATTTTGGCTTCCGTTTCCCCAAAAAAGCAGCCACGCCTTCGAGGTGTTCGGAAGTTTTTCCCGCTGATTCTTGTAGGATTCCTTCATAGGTGAGAGCTTCCTCCAGGTTAGGAAGAACTGCATGATTGAAAGCCATTTTCCCTGCGGCAAACGCTTCACGCGGACCTGAGGTCAGCTCATCCGCAACCTGCCTGACCAGCGCCTGAAAGTTGAATCCACCTACCTGATTGACCATGCCCCATTCATAAGCCTGTTTAGCCGTGATGGGTTTGTTGGAGTAAAAATATTCCTGCGCCCGTCCCAAACCTATATAAGTTGGAAGCAATAAAGAGACACCAGAGTCTGGAGCAAGCGCAATTCCGCCAAAGCCGACCACAAAATAAGCTGTGGATTTTGCAATGCGCAAGTCACAGGCGAGTGCCACACCAAAAGCCGCGCCAGCGCATGGACCGTTCACAGCGGCCACAATCGGCTTGCCCATATTGCGGATTTGCAGGATCAATGGATTGTAAGTTTTCTCCAAATGTTCGCGGTAGGAAATTTTCTCCGCTTGCTTCATTTCGGAAATGTCCTGCCCGGCGCTGAAAACCTTTCCGCCGCCGGTGATGACCACACAACGCACCTGCGGATTTGTTTCCGCATCAGCGAGGGCGTTCCTCAGTTCATTGACCATCTCAAAGTTAAAGGAGTTGGCTCTTTCGGGGCGATTCAACGTCAGAACCGCCGTACCAGTTTGGAGCGAAGTAAGAAGCGTTGTCATAAATCCTCATTATAAGAAAAGTGACAGTCACCTTAATGGTGACTGTCACTTTAAATCTATTCGTCAGGATAGTCGTCTAGTTGGTCGTCGTCGCCTGCATCCATTTCGTATTCCACACCGTCGCTGTCGAGGTAAACCCAGAGAAGCAGAACATGACCTTCCGGTGTCTCGACATTGCGCGCGGCAAGAATGGGAGCGGTTTCCTCCAAACCGGTTTCGTTGCGGTAGTGCAAATGAATGGAGTTTTTTTTATGCCAGGCGGAATAACATCTTTCCACGAGTGCGGGGCCGTTAAATGTTCGCAGGCGCGTCAGCGCAGGGACAGAGAGACTGGGGCTTTCGTTCAAGCCCAATGCCCAGCCGTCATTGACATGTTCAAAAACTGGCGGGGGACCTTCGATGATTGTGATTTTATCTTCCATAAGGTTACCTGTATGGCGGGAATATACCACAACTATGGTCTTGAATCCTTTCAGAATCTTATTAGAATCTTGGAAGAAATTCCAATTGACCTCACGCATAAGTAGCCACAGATCGCACAGATATCTTTGAGAAAGGCCTCTTAAATTTTTTTTCTCTATGGGACTCCCCTGGCACCGCCCGCCAAGGCAGGTGTGTGGCAAGAGAGATTTTTGCAAGAGAACTAAGTGTCAGGAGACACTGAAGTTCGATATATAATATGGGGCATGTCCAAACTCACTCCAAAGATCATCCTAGAAGGCACACGCCTGACCTTTAAGACTGATATTGCCTTTGCGCTCAACGAACACCCTCGTGTGGTGGGTCCACGCAAATATAAATACCACTCGCCGCTTATCTCCGGTGAATGGTGCGCCTTTACAAACTTCCCATGGGGACGCGGCCTAATCAACTTCGAGCCGCATGAGGAAGCGTTGGCCATGGAGACTTACGCCACATGGGTAAAGCTTTTTGAATTACAGCGCTATTACTCATGGATCGTGGACCGCTTCCACTTATCCACGCGGATGTATCAGTTAAATACTTACAAAAAAGATTATGATTTCCGCTGGCTTGAAGAACGCCTTCTCCCGCTGAATTTCCGTATGGTGTTGCTGACACGCTCGCCTGAATCTTTCGAAGCCGCGCGCGCTGAAAGGCTCAAGGTCTCAGGCAACCCATCGCAATACAATGACTTGAACCTTTTCATCGAAGAGCAAACATTGATTCGCAGACTCGCCGGCGAATCCATTCTGCCCATGCTCGAGGTGGATATTTCCGATAACGACATAGAATCCGCCACGGAGAAGATCGCCAACTGGATGGAATCCTCGGGCGGTATGTACATGCCATGATCCAACACTGGATCTAAAGCGGGGGTTTCCGCTCATCACAAAACTGCAATGAGCTAATGCTTGCGCTCATATTTTTGGGTAGGTATACTAGACAGATGAAACCTGAGAAGATCGGCCGCTACGAAATTAAATCTGAATTGGGACGCGGTGGCATGGCAACTGTCTATCGCGGATACGACCCGCGCTTCGAGCGCGAGGTTGCCATAAAAGTCCTTCCACCCGAAATGCTTCATGCGGACCCTCATTTCAGGACGCGTTTCGAACGCGAAGCAAAGATCATTGCCCAGCTGGAGCACCGCGCCATCGTTCCAGTCTATGATGTGGGCGAGGAAGATAATCAGCCTTTTTTCGTCATGCGCTTCATGGGCGGCGGCTCGCTCTCAGACCGCATCAAGAAAAAAATTTTTAGCATCGACGAAGCCACTCGTATTCTTGACTACATTGCGCCGGGGTTGGATGAAGCTCATTCCAAGGGAATTATTCACCGCGACCTAAAACCCGGCAACGTTCTGTTCGACAATAAGGACATCCCCTTCATTTCTGATTTTGGCATTGCCAAAATGATCAGCTCCGATACCGGCAATGTTACAGGCAGCGGCATTATCGGCACGCCCGCCTATATGGCCCCGGAACAGGCCTCCGGAGAAGCCCTTGATGGCCGCGCGGATATTTACGCATTGGGGGTACTTCTCTATGAAATGCTCACAGGCAAACAGCCTTATGAGGCAGATACACCTTTGGGGATTGCCATCAAACACGTCACAGAACCGGTGCCTCATATTCTGGATGTAAACCCCGCCCTCCCGCGCTGGATTGAGAAGATCATTTCCACCGCGATGGCAAAAGACAGGAATGACCGTTTTTCAACCGCAGTTGAAATGACGGAAACCATCAAGGCATTTCTGCGTGGGGAACAACCGGCTTTACCCAAAAATAAAACGGTAAAGGTTTCTCCATTTAATAAAACAGTCGTCACAAAGAAAGTTACAGAGAAAAAACGCTTCAATCCGCTTGTTGCCATTGTGCCTGTGGTGATTATCGCGCTGGCTGGGAGTGGAATACTATTCTTAAACAGAGGCAGCCTCCCCTTTGGAGGCGAAGCGCCTTCAAACACTCCCACATCCCGGCCGCCTACAGCAACATCCACACCTGTGACTGAAGCAACAGAAGCGCCAGCCACCGCAACTGAAAAAGCGACCCAAACTCCCATTGCGGCGACAGATACGCCTACACCATCCATCCCATTACTCCCCGTACTGGGCGGCGTGGACAAGATCGCCTTCCTGCGCAACAATGACATTTGGATTATGAACGTGGATGGAAGCGACCTGACTGCCGTCACGGACGATGGCGCGGAAAAGTTCAACCTTGAATGGCTGCCCGATGGCAACACCCTGCTTTATATCACCGGCAAAACCATCAAGACCGTTGAGATTGACACACAGCGCGAAGAAATCATCACTAATTTTTCATCTTCTGAATATTTCGAATCTTTTCACGTATCCCCCGACGGCAAACAGGTGGCGATCAGCCTTGGGCGCGAATTGCATGTGGTTCCATTTGATATTGAAAAATTAAAAGACGTTACAAAGAAGAGTTCCCTGCTTGCCATGAATGGCTGCATCTTCTATAAAAAATTTGGCGTACTGGATGCAATATGGTCGGATGACGGGCTGAAACTCACAATCAAGTATCTGGCTCCCGCCGGAAATCTCGCGGCAGAAACCCTGCGCATCATTGACATTCACCAATGCAATGATGCTGAACCTGCGCGGGTGGATGAATTTCCGCTGGGGCGCTTCACGTTCAGCGGCACCCTCGTCAATTTCGATTGGGATGGCGACCTGCTCTTCCTGATGAACAGTAATAAACGCAATGGCGGCTTTGGTGATATGGCCTTCTACAATTCCTTTACTCATAAAGGGGAAGTGCTCGCCCCCTTTGACGGCAATTGCTGTTATCGCGATCCAACCTTTAGCCCGGACGGCTCATTCGTCATATTCGCCTTCCAGGATATTCGCCTGACCGACAACCCGATTGCGCTTTATTACGTCTCCATTGATGCGCTGACAACCGGCGGCACACTCCGCCCCCTGGCATTGCCCGCCAACTTCTTCACCAAACGCAATGACGCCCCCATGCCCGCATTGCGGCCCGCACAAAAATAATTAACCACATTACGCAATGTCGTTCAGAGTAAAACCACGGCAAAACAAAACGCCGTTCAAAGCCAAAGAAACACAAGCAACTTTCGTAGCGCGACATAAATGTCGCGTTACAGATTCTTGTTTCTTAGAAGCGGAGAACCCCTGATTTCAGGAGTAGTGACCCTTCGGTCGCGAGAAGCACGCTCCCTCAGGGTGACATAATATTATTTAGAATTTGCTTAACCAGCCCGGGTCCGCGATAGATCAAACCTGTATAAACCTGCACCAGCGCCGCCCCCATAGCGAGGCGGCGTTTTGCATCCTCTGGATTCATAATGCCGCCCACACTCACCACAGGGATTTCTCCATTCACACGCTTTAATGTTTGATGAAGAACCGCTTCGCTCTTAACTGTCAGTGGGCTGCCACTCAACCCGCCTGATTCTCCCTTTAGTGCTGATCTCAATCCCTCGCGCGACAGAGTGGTATTTGTAACGATGATGCCATCCATCTTTGTGCGCAGAATTGCTTCGATGGAATCATCCAACTCTGATGCTGTTAAGTCGGGCGCGAGTTTCACCAGGATTGGGATTCTCTTCTCGAGATTCTTTTCCTCGATCAATCGCTGTTGATGCAAATGAGTCAGCAGGCCTTCAAGCGCAGCGCGTCCCTGCAGTTCACGCAATCCCACCGTATTCGGCGAACTGACGTTGATCGCCAAATAATCAGCATAAGGCGCAAAGTTTTGCAGTAATTCCAAATAATCCAATACTGCTTCTTCATTGGGAGTCTCTTTGTTTTTACCGAGATTGATTCCCAAAATCGCGCCGCCTTTGTGAATGGATGTGATCCTCTTTTTTTTACTGCGCGGCTGAATTCCATAAACATTCTCGAACCAGCCTGCGCGCAAAGACGGATTCAACTTAAGCTGAACAAACTCGGAACCCTTGCTTGGAAAACCCATGCGGTTGATCACGGCTTCATCTTCCAAAAGGCGGAAAATGCGCGGAGACAGATTCCCAGCCTGAGGGCGGGGTGTGACCGTTCCTATTTCGAGGTGACCAAATCCCAAAGCGGCGAGTCCCCGAATGGCGACTCCATCCTTGTCATATCCAGCGGCCAATCCAACAGGATTTTTGAAAGTCAGCCCAAAGGCTTCCACTGGTTTTTCGGAAGCTTTGAATTGCTGCGTAACAAGCCAGCGCAAAGGCGCGAATTTGCCCGTGATGCGTAATACGTGAAGAGTGAGCGCATGAGCCTGTTCAGGGTCGAGGCGAAAAAGAAGGGAACGGATTGTGTTGTACATTTTGGGATGAATGCTTCCTGTTATTTTATTTCCCAATAGATTGTGGTTTCGCCGGGCGCATAAGGGATTTCTATCGAGATATGCCCATGTTCATCATCGTTGATCTTGCCCGGCTCGCTGACCGAGTTGGTTTCCAGAGCGCCTTTCAGCCAAAGCAAGGAAATGGTTCCGCATGAATTTCCCAGGTTGATATCAAACCAGCCGTTATCGGATTCCTGGACAAAATTATCTTCATTGAAATCATTGCCCACCACATCATTAGGGATTTTAAACGAGACACCTATCTTTTCGTTTACGATCTCTTCCCGAGAATCGCGAGTCCCGTTCGAATTCAAGTCATTCCACACTAAAACTTTTACATGGGATAATTGATTGTTCGGGTTCGCGGGCCAGAAGCCAAACTCAGCCTTTTTTGCGCCTGTCATATCCCTAAAAATCGGAGTGGTGGAGTAATATCCGCAGGGAGGGACCACGCTGACATTAAAAAAATGTGTGTACCTGACTGAAATATTTGCACGACCGTTTTGATCTGTAAGTTCAACCTTTCGGAACGTGCCCCCATGTATGTTCCCTCTTGCTATAACCAGGGTATTTGGTAAAGGCTTGTAAGTCTCGGGCAATATTCCTTTCCCGCTCTCATCAACAAAAGTAGTGATGTTGACACTAACCTCCTTGGTTGACACTGATCCCGGTATACAAGCAAGAATGACAGCCAATATGGCACAAAAAAAGAATACTATTTTCATTTTTCTATTATTCATTCTTCCTTATTCCTTCCGGGCGATTCGAGATCAACTCTTTTGAAACCAGAGACCTCAGTCGTCTCTTTCAATTCTGCATTTTCAAAAATCTTCACATAAAAGTCCTGACGGGATAATCCAGATTTATCACGAAGTTCCATTAATTCGCTTCTTGTTATCTTTTCTGGCGTTGCGGAGATTTTGAATTCCTGTAAAACAGTCACGCCGCTTACTCCGGAGATCGCATCCTCGATCCGCCTTTTATGCCCTGCCGAAAGCGGACTTGGTATGTCATCGAAAGCAAACCACTTCACAGCAATGGTTTCACCTTCCTGACATTTTATTTCTCCACCAATGGGTTTGGCTGTGAATAATATAGCATGAACAGGCGACATATTGCTCAAGCGGGAATAAACACCCACCAATCTCTCCAATTCAACATCAAGACCTGTTTCCTCTTTCGTCTCGCGAATTGCAGCTTGTGTAATACTTTCCCCATCTTCGACGCCGCCGCTGGGCAAAATCCATGTTTCGAAATCATCCCTTTGAGTCAATAGGATTTTTCCATCATTTATCACTGCAACATTAACTGCCAGTCCTGCCATTCTTGTTCCTCCGCTACGCGATAAGAATATTCGTTTCAAAGCCGTGTTTCTTATGTGTGATACATTTACGTTCATCACGAATTAAGTAGTAGGAAACCAAAATATCTATATGGAAAAAATATCGAGGGCTATTGTGATTTCAGAAAGTATAAACTGGAAGGAGGTTTATGACCATCTTCTGCCGCGCGTCTTTCATTACTTCTGCTACAAGACCGGAGATAAGATCGTTGCAGAAGAACTAACTGCCATTACCTTTGAAAAAGCGTGGACCAGCCGCGAAAACTTCAAAAAGGATGTAAGCGCATTCCAGTTCTGGCTTTTCGGGATCGCGCAAAAAGTGGCAGTCGATCACTTTCGCAAGAGCAGATATGAAGTTCCAATAGACTCGATCAATATCGTTTCGAGCCAAAATGTGGAAAAAGAGGCTGATCTGCAAATAGATTTCGAGAAACTGACATCCATCCTTAACACACTTTCTGATCGCGAGCGGTCATTGATCTCCTTGAAGTATGGAGCTGAGTTGAATAATCGCGAGATCGCCAAACAAACTGGGTTGAGCGAATCAAATGTAGGAACGATCATTTTTCGCGCAGTATCAAATCTGCGGAAAGAATGGGAGAAGTAACATGGATGACAAATTCCTCTATCAAAACCGCCCACTTGTGAGATCGGGATTTAGCGAAAACTTATACGCTCACATTTCGAATATGACAGTTCAGAATACGCTGTCACCGAAACGGGTATTTACTTTCACACTCAAGTTCATCCTTGCAAGCATGTCCATCTTTGCCTTGATACTAATATTCTCTGAACCTGTGCGGGCTGGCGTTTTGAATTGGTTCAAATCTATCGCTGGCTTTAAAGTTATGGACACAGCGCCTGATTTTAATAATCCATTTGATAAAGTCGCTTATCCCATTACTGTGACTATGGATGAAGTTTTACAAAACTCTTCTTTCCCTTTTTCCATACCGACTTACCTGCCAGACGGTTATGAATCTCTTGGTGGGGTGAACGATGAAGGTGGTATAGCATTAGTCTGGGCTAAAGGGTTTGGTATTATTTCTTTTTCAGTAACCAAGGATTGGGATGTTACTATTCAAGCAAATTTAGAAAACTCTGAAGAGATACAAATCAATGGTCAATCAGCATTGCTTATCCGAGGTGCGTGGAATGAAAATGGCGAATGGGTTGACACCAAAAAGCGTACTGATCTTACTTGGCGCAAAGATGGGCTTATCTATTTCGTTTCCAGTTCTGTAGTCGATCCTCCCAGCGATGCGCTTGTTCCTGCTAGTGAAGTTCTTAGTGATGAAGAGTTAATAAAAATTGCAGAGTCTATAAAATAATAAAAAGTAGACCAGGCGCATCGCCTGGTCTACTTTTTATTTTGCCCAAAAATTTCTCGTCTCTTCGATCTTTTCCTTCTCGACTTTCCCAGTCTCTTCCCAGTAATCCAGCAATTGGGTGATGGTCAAAACGGCGTGCATGGAATAGCCAGCCTGTTCAAGAGATTCCTTCGCACCAGATTGGCGGTCCACTAAAACAACGATATCTTTTACAACCAAACCAACTGCGGTTAATTTTTCAATGGCTTCGAATTTGCTTCCACCGGTGGTGGCGAGATCGTCAATAACGAGGACGATTTCTCCAGCGTGGAACTCGCCTTCGATTTCGGCTTTTGTGCCATAGGTTTTAACTTCCTTGCGCGGGTAGATCATGGGATAGTCACCTTGCAAAGACACTGCGGTTGCAATGGGAATGGCGGCATAAGGCAAACCCGCGAGGCGGTCGAATGTCAAATCACGAAGCAGGGGAAGATAGGCTTCGCCAATTTGAGCAAGCAATTTCGGAAATGAAATGATGCGGCGCAGGTCAATATAGATGGGGGAACTAAGACCTGACTTTAAAGTGAAATTTCCAAATTTGATACAGCCTGCGTTGAGAAGTCCGTCCGCGAGGGCGGCCTGGGATGGATTGAGTTTTGTCATGGTTGATTTCCTTTTTATAACCGCCAAGTCCGCAAAGCGCGCAAAGCTTTTTTCCTTTTCTTTCTTCGCGGACTTAGCGCACTTCGCGGTTCAATTCGCGTTTGATATTCACAATCTGGTCGCGGAATTCGGCGGCGGCTTTGGCGGGGCTTTCTGCTCGTGAAATACTGCGGGAAATGGGAATCAGCAATCCCTTGCCATCTTTGCGTAACCCCGACTTCAACGCGGATGCCAATTCCCCGCCCTGGACGCCAACCCCCGGGGCAAGAATCCACAGATCGGGAACGGAAGCGCGGATCATTCCCATAATCTGCGGGTGGGTTGCTCCAACGACGATGCCGATGTTATTGTTCACATTCCATTGCTGCGCAAGGTGCGCGACATAATTATACAAAGGCATGGGGCTGTCTGAACCTGTAGGGAGGACAAATACATTTTGCAAGTCCATTGAGCCGGCGTTGGATGTTTTGCACAATAGAAAAACACCTTTTTCCGGGTTGCTGATAAACGGCTCTATGGAGTCATGCCCGAGATATGGATTCAATGTGATGCAGTGCGCGCCGAGAGTCTCAAACGCAGATTTGGCGTACGCGTCGGCAGTGGATGCGATGTCTCCGCGTTTCGCGTCGAGGATAACGGGAATCATCGAGCCGAGTCGAATCGACTCGGCTCGAATGGCTTCGATCACCTGCTTGAGCACAGTCCACCCTTCGGCGCCGAAGACTTCGAAGAACGCGGCGTTGGGTTTGAATGCCGCAGCGTAGGGAGCTGTCTGCTTGATCAGAGTCAGGCAAAAGTCCAGGGCAGATGCGGCGGTGGGCTCTTCAAGGTCGGGAATGTGCGGGTCGAGTCCAATACAGAGCAGGGAGGATGAGTCGTCGACTCGTTTTTCCAAAAAAGAAAAAAAGGTTTCCATGGGGTTCCTTATAAAAACCCTAAAGGTTTTGAAAGCCTTTAGGGTTTAATTTATTTCACAAAAGTTTCCCACTTGCTCATATTTTCAGGGACGTTTTGCTCGCCCTGCCAGCCGGGCTGATCCCAATAGAGTGTGTTCCAAATGTTCGAGCCGTAGCCTCGGCATTCGGCGAAGAGAAAATCTGCGGGGAGGGTGTCGGGCAAGGCGCAGATGGCGGGACCGAAAATCTCACCGCCGGGCATGGATGGGATGGTCCCTTCGCGTGTGTTGGCGAGGTTGGGCGTGGGGATGCAATCGGTGAACCATTGACCGAAACCAAATTCATTTGAGCTTGTATCGGGCAGGCGGCAGGTGGATTGGTCTTCTGCTTTGGCGATGGTATATGTAATGGAATCATAAACCTGATTGCTGGCGTTAAGCAGCCGCACCGAGTCGCCGCCATCGCTGAGAAGAATGTTGGTCTCAAGGCCGTAGAAGACAATATATTCAAATGGTTTTAGGGTAACGGCGGGCAGGGCAAACGGGGCTGAGCCGAGGTTTGCTTCATCATCCAGTTTCCAGCCGCTCAGGCTGAGGTCGGCGGCGCCAACGTTCTTGATCTCGATGAATTCATCGAACACATCCACCTTGCCGTCTTGATTCCAATCAAAGCCGGGGCGGGCGAGGAATTCATTGATAATGAAACGGCCAACAAGGCGGGGAGACGGAGTGGCTGTTTTTACAGCGCCCGGATTAGTGGAGGAGGAATTTCCAGTGGAATTGAGTTTCCTTGGCGTTCCGTAAATAAGGCCGTTGTTTGCGTCCTTGCCATTTTTAAGGCTGCCTGTGTTCGTCCCCCAGCTATTATCGTTTTCTGCTGAAGTTCCCTGACGTTCCATGGTTCCAAAAGGCGTCTTATTACTGCCTCTGGGCCACGGGTTGGCGGGGGAGACGACACTAGGAACGCATGTGTTGGTGAGGTTGTTGGAACCTTCCTGATTGGCGGTATCAATAAAACTCCCCAAGTTGTCACACAGCGTAAGCCTTTCTCCATTGTCTGAAAGCGCGCCGTTATAGATTTGATCTGCAGTAATATCTTTAACAGTATTATTGTCTTCGCGTTCAAGCAGGAAATATTCGCCGGGTTTTATCGTACCTAACAATGTAATATCGATGGAGCCGGATGCGGATTTTAATTTCCAACCCGAAATATCGATGGAAGCAAGACTGGGATTGTAGAGCTCGATCCATTCATCATCAGCGCTCGCCGCTGTACCACCCCAGGCAATTTCATTGATGATAATGGATCTGTAAGAGGTAATCACGGCACTGGCATAATCGTCCTCGGTGGTTATTCCATTCGCAGGGCGCGAGTCAGGGTCGGCCTGGTCAGACTTCCACACTTCGGCAGGGTTTATTTTTATTCCGCTGTTGCCAACTTTTACAGTGATATTTAAAGACTTGCTTGCGCCGCTTGCCAGTGTGCCAACCTCCCAAATGCCTGAGCTGCTGGTGTAAGTACCAACATCTGATGTATACGATACATATCTTAAGCCGTTAGGCAATACGTCTCTTACTTGCACATTCGTTGTTGAGGCAGGACCGGCATTGTTGACAATAACCGTAATAACCAAAGTAGCGTTCACATCCGGGTTCGCATTACTCACAAACTGCGCCACACTAAGATCCGCTGATGGGGCGCTGGCATCATCATCCTCTGTGCATGAGTTGACAGTATTAGCACAATTATTGGGAAGAGAGTCTGTATCAACTTCTTTTACACTACTTACCTGCGCCCAGTTGACTGGAAGCGAGCCTGAGGTTGTTGTCGTGACCGTCAACGTAGCGCTTGCTCCATCCAATAATGTGGGGATCGTCCAATCACCTGTAGCAGTGTTGTATGTCCCTGCAGTGTTGCCGTGCGATATGTAATTGTAGCTCGTTGCCAGGTTTGAGTTTTTTACTATTACCTCTGTCGCATCATCCGGCCCCGAATTGCTGACTGTAAGCGTAAATATGGCAGTCGTTGAAAAAATATCAACCCGCTCTGAAAGGCTCAGATCCATCACACTGACTTCCATACTGGCGCTATTATTCGTGGAGACGGGGTCATATTGGTCGGAATTAATTACTTCTGCAAAGTTGTTCGTGGATGTTCCGCTTGCCGCGACTTTTACTGTGATGTTCAATGTTGCGGTTGCCGTATTTGCCAGACTGTTTATCGTCCAAAAACCCGTGCTGCTGGAATATGTGGTGGTGCTTGGGACACTGGCATACGAAACAAACGTCAAGCCCGAAGGCAGCAAATCTTTTACCACCACACCGGTTGCAGTGTCGGGGCCATTGTTCTTTAATGAGATATGCAGGATTGCATTGCCAGCTGTTGTTGAGAGAGTATATTGAGACTGCGTCAGAATTAAGTCCGCCGCACCGGAAAGGGGAGTAAAAGTTACAGTGGCGGTACTTGGAAGAAATTCATCCGATGTTACTGTTGCCGAATATGGCGGTGGACTACTTGTTATCACTTTTGCGGTGATATTTAATGTTGCACTCACACCAATCGGAAGAGTTCCTATTGTCCAAATACCTGTACTTCCGTTATAGGAGCCTGAAGAACTGGATATATAGGTTAATCCTGTTGGCAATAGTGCCGCCACTTCTACATTCGTTGCACCGAAAAGACTTGTGGATGGGTTATTGACTGTAATTGTGAATATTACATTTGTTCCTACAGTTGGATTTTGATTATTCACAGTGTTTGCGATGCTCAATGAAGCTGCACCGGGGGTTATTGCCTTAGCTAAGGCATAGTCATCTTCTGTTGTAATACCATTACCGGGCGTTGAGTCAGGGTCGAATTGATCCACAGTCCATATTTCAGCGCGATTTGTCTTTACCCCAGCAGCTGTCACTGTTGCTGTGATATTCAATGTCATACTCGCACTTTTGTTAAGCGTACCAATAGCCCAAATTCCTACTCCGTTGGTGAATGTTACCCCGCCATCATTTGACACATAGGTTAACCCCGCAGTGGAAAGCACATCTTTGATGGAAACATTAGTTGCATCATAATTTCCATTATTGGTTACGATGATTGTGAATACAATATCTGTTCCCACAATAGGCGTTTCGTTGTTCACACTCATCAATATTGAGAGATCGATTTTTGAATTATGTGGCGTCCCAAACAATGGATTATTGTTTAAATCTAATCCTACGATATTAGTAACTCCATCCACCCAACTATCTCCAGGAAAAACAGCCATATTTCTCTCCATACTATAATAATTTGGAGAGCCACTTCCTGCATCCCATGCACCACCATTACTATTTGCAACATCAATCAGGTTTGCCCCATCACTTAAATTTAGTATTTCCGCACTAGGAGAGTTCCCCAAGGTACCTGAATATATTTGATCAGCGCTAATATTAGAAATCGTAGTATCGTCGCCACTTTCAAGTAAATAATAGCCATTTGCTGGAATTATTCCTGTTAGCGCTATGTTTGGTTCACCATCACTTGCGGTTAAGTCCCATCCTGATAAATTTATAGCAACAGAGGTTCTGTTATATAACTCGATCCATTCATCTGCTGAATTTGCTGCCGTTCCACCCCATGCAACTTCACTAATGACTACATCTAATGAATTTGCCGCCCTCGGCGCTGCGCTGACCGCCTCATCCACAAGTGCGGGCGCGAAAAGACCCGCCAGCAGGCTTGTCAGCAGGGCGAGTAAAAGAATGACGCGGGAAAAACTCTTCCAGTGAAGCATAGGAAATAATAAAGTGTGGATTCTGCCCGGCGCGTGAACCAATTCAACGTTACGCGTGAAGCGCAATATCCACAACGAAGATTATACGCCACCCTGCGTTCGATTGTCTATGAATTTATCTGGCGCGGTTCAACCACTAATTTGATGGCGGTGCGTATCTTATCCTCGATTTGAACTTCCACGAACTCAGGGACGCAGACCACATCGATCCCATCGCTCTTAAGATATCCAGTGGCAAGTACCAAAGCCTTTAGGGCCTGGTTTACGGCGCCTGCTCCGATGGCTTGCACTTCTGCCCGTTTGTGTTCGCGGACGACACCCGCGATTGCCCCGGCGACTGCAGAGGTACGGGAGTTGGCTGAAACTTTGATTATATCCATGGCAACCTCCCAAGGTTGGCTAAGAAGGGAACGGACTTATTTACTGCATTGTACAGGATACCTTTAATAGATTCAAGTAGTATATATATATTTATATGGAATCGTAATAGTAGTAGGGCTTGTGGATAATGTGGACAAGTTGAATGGCTGCCCACCTGTGGGTGACAAGACCCCGCTTCACACCAGACCTTGGGCCTGATGCTGCTTCCAGGCATCCAGCAACTGTGGAGATGTCTTGGAGAACTTATCCTCAAAAAATGGCCGCCAGCCACTCGATTTTAGGGTCTTCTATATTTTGGCTGAGGCAATTAATACCCCCCATATATGGGGGTGTTAATTTTGAGGACTTCAGTTCAATTTTGGAACAATTGTACTTATTGTCCACAGGCGAGGGCAGTTCTCCACAGTTTGGAAGCACTTATCCACAGATTTGAGTTGTTGGGAAAATATTTGTCTAAACAATGACCCCCAAATATGGGGGCGGTGATAAGATATTTCGGATAGTAGTACGAAGATTTGTATTATAGAAGTCACCTTACGCAGTCCGCCTGTAGCGCGACATTTATGTCTCCCATTTTGCGAGATAAATCTCGCGTTACCGCATAAGGGAGTTATAGAATACATATTGAAAGGCTTTTGTACTGAAATCCTCACCTTCCACTACCTAAATCCATGCATTTCATAACTCACCTTACGCAGTGTCGCTTTCGCTCAGGGAATCACGCTTGGGTGCGTAAGGTCAGTTCATAATAACAGGAACGTGCTGCCAATTAGCAATACGCTTGGGTATGAAAGAGAAGATGGAAATTAAGATGTCTACGCGCCGATGACCGTTGCTTATGATCTTATATTTTTTCCATACCCGGCATTGACCAAAATCTTTCCATCTTCAAATGCAGTCTCTCCCCGCAAAACGACCTTGCGTACCTTTCCTTTTACCTGCCAGCTTTCGAATGGCGTCCAGTTACAGCGCGTGAATTGATCCTCAGCTTTTATCTCGTAAATGGCATTCTCGTCCACTTCGACCCAAGTCTCAGGCTGGTCGGGCAGGTTGAAAATCTTTTTAGGGTTGGTGTACATTTTCTCGATCAGGTCGGGAATCGTGAGACGGGATTCAGACACGGCGGTTAAGAGTAATGGCAGGGCTGTCTCAAGCCCGGGGAATCCTGGCGGCGGGTTATCTGAATCTTTTTCTTCGATGGTGTGTGGCGCATGGTCAGTGGCGAAACAATCAATGACGTTCAGATTTGCCCACAGGGTATCCACATCCTCTTTTTCCGCCAACCGCGGGCGGACTTCTTTTCTACCTGCCGTTAGACCTGACAGGTTTCCAAAACCTGTCAGGTCTTCATATAAGAAGAGATGATGCGGGCACACTTCACAGGTGACCTTAATTCCGCGTTCCTTGGCGGCTTTGATGATCTGCACTTCTTCCTTCAATGAGATATGCGCAATATGGACCGGCCGGTCATAGATCGCGGCGAATAAAATAGCGGCAGCCATGCTGCGGCTTTCTGAATGTGCCACAATAGGATACTGTTTCGGGTATTTTTCAAAGTGCGGCTGCCATAAGGTCATATCATCGAGGCGGAGTTCCCCGAACGTTGAATCGAGATACATCTTCAGCCCCGCCGCCTTATCCGCAAGGGATGCGGCCTTCTCCGCGTTGTTGGGTCCCGCGCCGACGAATTGGGCATAGTCACAGCGCGCTTTTAGGCTGGCGGCGTCCAAGGCCATATCAAGTGTCTCTGCGTCGAAGATGGGCGGCTTGGTATTTGGCATGGTCAGCACAATGGTGAATCCGCCCGCCAGCGCCGCGGACGTGCCTGAGTCAAAGTCTTCCTTGTGGGTCGCGCCAGGTTCGCGCATGTGGACATGGGGATCAATTAAGCCGGGGAGTTTTATCATGGGGGGGGAAGGTTGAAGGTTTGAAAGTTGAAGGTTGTTGTCAGATGAGGTACATAATACTACAATGAAACACCTGACAAGGAAGTATTTTACATACATGAACGAATTAAACCTTCCCTCTGATTTTATAAAAAATATTCATAACTCGTTCGATGAAGAAGGAGTTCAATTCATTAAGGAGCTTCCGCGCCTGATTGATGAAGCATCGCAACTTTGGCATCTTCACGATGTGCGGTTTGTTCCGAACCTGTCGTATAACTTTGTAGCGTTTGCCGGGCGCGGCAAAGAAGATGTGATTCTCAAGATAGGCGTGCCCCACCCTGAGTTGAATAGCGAAATAGATGCGCTGAAATTGTTCAATGGGAATGGGGCATGTCAACTGCTTGAGAGCAATGCCAGGCGCGGATTTTTCCTGCTGGAAAGACTCAAGCCCGGAACCATGCTTGCTGATTTAACAGATGATGATGAACGCACGAATATCGCAATAGATGTGATGCAAAAGATTTGGAGAGAAATTCCATCTGCTTCCCGCGCTCAATCCGCTTCAAGCAATGAGAAATTTATAAAATTAACCGATTGGTTTGGTGAATTGAAGAAAATCCGCCCGCAATACAATGGCGGGACGGGACCATTTCCAAAAAAACTTTTGGAGCGGGTTGAATCCTTTTTGCCCGAATTACTCGCGGATGAAAATATAAAATTGATTCATGGAGACTTTCATCATTTCAACGTTTTATTGTCCGAACGTGGCTGGCTGGCAATTGACCCGAAGGGAGTCATCGGGCCTGCGGGGTACGAGATAGGTCCGCTGATGATAAATCCGTGGGGCAGCCTTTCAGACGGAAGCAACTTCAAGGCGCAGGCAAAGAGGCGGATGAGCATCCTCTCGGAGAGATTGGGCTGGGCGCAGGAAAATATCATAAAATGGGCAACTGCTCACGCTGTCCTCTCCGCATGGTGGGATACGCGGCCGGATGGTACGGGTGGCGAATATTCGCTTTGGTGCGCTGAATTATTTGAAGGTCTTTAAACGACACAACCTCCCATGCGGGAGGTTGTGTTTGGTAACACTGTGAATTATCTGCCCATCAGGGTGAATATTGCAGCGCCAAGAGCGAAGATGCCCGTCAAAGTTGCGCCAAAGGGGATGGTAACAAACGCGCCAAGACCAGCAAACAAAAAGAACAATACAGTACACCAGCCAGCAAGCGAAGTGGGGGTTTTCATTTTTAATCTCCTTTGTGATCGGCAAAATTACCAATCTAATAATGACAACCCCGGCCTGAATTTTGGGTTACGAAAGTAAATCAGGCCAAAATGGTACAATTACGGAGTATCGCATAATTTTGCAAACAAAAAAATTGATTTTACTTTTCATCGAAGATGAAAAATTTACTTAGATTATCAGTACTTCACAAAAGGATGTTCGTAGTAGCGACTTTAGTCGCTTTTTACCCGAACGACTTCAGTCGTTACTACGCATTCGTGAACTACCGATTATGGGACAAGCGATAAAAATGTCTTCCATCTCCCTTCCCGCAGAATTTACTTTAAAACGAAAAAATATTTACAAACACACCAACGCCTTCAAGTGGATTGTTTCTCACTCGCGTCCATATATATGGATCATCGTAATGCTCATTGCTGGGGCAATCGGCAATGCGGCGCTTGCCGCGTACGTGCCTGTGCTGACCGGCGATGCGTTCAATGCGATGATCAAACTTCCGCCGGATACTTCGGTATTATTGCCGCTCGCTCTTATCATTGGAATTTCACAGATCATCCGCGGCGTGTTGCAGCTTGGGCGCAACTTTGGCGCGGAACTCATGGCGCAGTACATGGAACGTGATATTCGCGATGAGTTGTATCTTTCTTTGCTCGGCAAGAGCATGACCTTCCACAACTTGCAGCCAGTTGGCGATACCATGGCGCGCGCCACGAACGATGTGCGCGAAGTGAATTTCATGTTCAACCCCGGCGTGAACCTCGTTGTCGGTTCGTTCATGTTTATTGTCATGCTGCTCATCGCCGCGCCGCGCTATCATCCGTCACTGTTGATCACGCCCGTTATTTTTACGGTCATTTATTTCGCTGCGCTGGCACGTTACCTCAAAGCACTTTCGCCCATCACCGATGAAGTGCGCGCAACATTCGGCGACATGAACACACATCTTTCAGAATCATTGGATGGCGTTGAAGTAATGAAGGGCGCGGCGCAGGAAGGCGCGGAGGTGGATCGTTTCGTGTCCAATGCGCGGCGCGTGCGCGATGCGTTTGTCAGTCAGGGCGACCTTGAAGGACGCTACATCGCCATGCTCATTCTTGGCACAGCCTACGCCGGCGGACTTGTCCACGCGCTGCTGCTCTTCCGCGCGGGGACGATTGACCTCGGTGCTGTGATCGCATACTTCGGCCTTTTGCGCTTGCTGGAATTTCCAACCTTTACATCCACCTGGGCTTATTCGCAAATTTCTTCGGGAATGTCGAGCGCCCGCCGAATTTTGGAACTCATCAACAGCGAGACGCAACTCGATCAAAACGCATCAGGCCTGACCTCGAACATGCGCGGCGAAGTTGAGTTTCGCGGCGTCTCATTCAGCTACCCCAAAGGCGAATCTGTGATCGAAAACGTTTCGTTTAAAATCAAGCAGGGACAAACTGTCGCCATCGTTGGGCAGACTGGCGCGGGGAAAACTTCTCTCGCAAAGTTGATCAACCGCACGTATGACACAACCTCCGGCCAGGTATTGATTGACGGCATGGATGTGCGCGATTGGAATCTGGCTGCGCTGCGTTCGCAAATTTCCATCATCGAACAGGATATCTTTTTGTTCTCGCGTTCATTGAGCAATAATATTGCTTTTGGAAAGCCCGATGCGACAAAGGAAGAGATCACAGCCGCATCTGTTGCATCGCAGGCGCATGACTTCATTCTCGAGTTCGATCAGCAATATGACACGGTCGTCGGCGAACGCGGAGTCACTCTCTCCGGCGGACAGCGTCAGCGCATCGCGCTTGCCCGCGCATTTCTCACCGACCCGCGCATTCTCGTGCTGGATGATTCCACCTCCGCCATTGACTCGGCCACCGAGGACAAAATTCAGCGCGCCATCTCCAACGCCGCACGCGGACGCACGACCTTCATCATCACGCACCGCCTCTCGCAGATCCGCTGGGCTGATTTGATCATCGTCATGCGCAAAGGCCGCATCGCCGCCATCGGCACGCACGATGAGTTGATGAAAACATCTGAAGCATATTCGAGAATTTTTAGAGAGTGACATTTGAAGAAAATAAGAATTCAGACGGTGTAGTATAATAAATTTATGAAAATTCAGCGGTTACTTCTGTCAGATATTCAAAAATCCATCATTTTTGGCAAAGTTTTGGTATTGTATGGTCCACGGCAGGTTGGAAAAACGACGCTTGCCAAAGACCTGCTCGTCTCCCTACCGTTGCGGACGCGCTTTGTCAACGCAGATGAGTTTCTATATCGCGAGGCGCTTGCCAGCCAAAATTTAAAAACGTTAAATGAAGTTTTGGGCGATGCTGAATTCCTTGTAATTGATGAAGCCCAGCGCGTACCAGAGATCGGACTTAATCTCAAGATATTGATTGACGACAATCCCAATGTCGCCATCCTTGCGACTGGTTCCGCATCTTTTGAGCTAGCCAACAAGATCAATGAACCGCTCACAGGGCGAAAATTAACCTTTACCTTATACCCATTTAGTTATCCTGAACTACGCCGCAGTCTTGGAACGCTGGAAACGCGCAATCAACTTGAACGCTGGCTTGTCTGGGGCGCATATCCTGTAATGGCAACCACAGACGACCCTGTTCTGCGTGAAAGATTTTTAGGCGAGCTCGTCGGTTCTTATCTATATCGCGATTTGCTTGAACTTGAAGGAGTACGCCGCCCTGAGAAGATTGTGGATCTTTTGCGTCTGCTCGCCTTTCAAATTGGGAATGAAGTTTCAGTATCTGAATTGGGAACGAATCTTGGTCTTAACCGTGAAACCGTAGAGCGCTATTTAGACCTGCTCGAAAAGGTATTTGTGGTCTTTCGGGTGGGCGGCTTTTCGCGCAATCTTCGCAAGGAAATAACCAAGAACTCGCGTTATTATTTTTACGATAACGGTGTGCGAAATAGTTTGATCCAAAACTTAAATCCGCTTTCCCTGCGTGACGACGTGGGTCAATTATGGGAAAATTTTTTGATGGTGGAACGCCGCAAGACAAATCAACTCGCAGGGCGTTCGATCAATGCCTATTTTTGGCGGACATATGACAAAAAGGAAATTGACTACATTGAAGAACATGCAGGCAGGCTCGGTGCGTATGAATTCAAATGGGGGCAAAAAAGCGGGATGAAAAAGTCCACGCGCCAAACTTTTCTGGAAGCGTATCCCAACGCGGAGATCAACACAATTACGCGTGAGAATTTTGAAAGTTTTCTTGACTAAAGATTGATAGCAATTGATTACGGGAAATTACCATGGGTTTCTTTGCGGGACTAAACGACGAAAAATATGACCGTCAGTATACCGATCGTGAACTCACGCGGCGCATTACTGACTTTTTCCGCACACAGGTCACACGGCTTGTATATTCATCCATCATTATCATCATCCTTGCTTTCATCGGCGCGGCCTTGCCCGTCATCGTCAGCCGCATGGTGGACTTGCTGCGCGAAGAGCCAACTCCGCAGGCCATTGCATTGGTGGGAGCCGCACTTATGGGGGTTGGAGTCGGCCTGTGGGGGCTGAACTGGATTCGGCGGAGTCTGATCGTGCGCGCGGTGGGAGATGTCGTCCTTGAGTTGCGCACGCGCGCGTTCCGCGCCGCCGCCGAGCATGACCTCTCGTTCTATGATCAATTCTCATCGGGCCGCATCGTCTCGCGTATTACATCCGACACCAACGATTTTGGTCAGCTTGTGGTCATCATCACCGATGTCGTTTCGCAAATGATACAGGCGCTGATTCTTGGCATCGTGCTCTTTCGCACCGAGTGGCGTTTGTCGTTGCTATTGCTGGCGTTCATGCCCATCATTTTCGGCGTGGCATCGGGCTTTCGTTTGCTGGCGCGTCGCGTTACCAAGCGCGGCATGAAAGCGATGGCTGATGTGAATGCCGCGATCAAGGAAACCATCAGCGGAATTTCCATCGCGAAAAATTTTCGACAGGAAGAAAGTATTTTCAAATCCTTCGATGAATCAAATCAACAGTCATATCAAGTCAACGTGCGGCGCGGGTTTGTGCTGTCGTTGGTCTTTCCCACGCTCAATGCGCTTTCAGGAATTTTCGTTGGCGTGCTGATCTATGCCGGTGGTATGAGCGCGCAGCAGGGGCTGGTCAGCATTGGCGCATGGTATCTTTTTATCATGAGTCTCGATCAGTTTTTCTTCCCCGTTTTAAATCTCACCGCGTTCTGGGCGCAAATCCAGGGCGGCCTGTCTGCGGCGGAACGTGTCTTCGCCTTGATCGATGCCGACCCGAATGTGCTTCAAACAGAAAAGCAGGATGTGCCACGCCTTAAAGGCGAAATTAAATTTGAAAAATTTGATTTCAGTTATTCGGATAAAGAGCCGATCCTGACGAACTTCAATCTGGTCATACAACCCGGAGAGACTCTTGCCCTTGTGGGTCACACCGGCGCGGGCAAATCATCCATAGCAAAATTAATCGCGAGATTTTACGAATTTCAAAAAGGAAGCTTATCCATTGACGGCAGCGATATCCGCACCTTTGACTTGGGCCAATATCGCCGTCAATTGGGAATCGTCTCGCAAGTCCCGTTTTTATTTTCAGGAACTGTGATAGACAATATCCGTTACGCAGTGCCCGGCGTGCCCGAGGAAGAAATGCTCAAGCTCGCGAAAAGAATCGGCGACGGTGAGTGGCTTGAGACTCTGCCCAATGGCTTGCACACTGAAGTCGGCGAGCGCGGAAACAGACTCTCGATGGGACAGCGTCAGCTCGTGGCGTTGATGCGGGTGCTGGTGCAGAATCCCGCCATCTTCATTTTGGACGAAGCCACCGCCAGCATCGATCCATTCACTGAGTGGCAAATACAACAGGCTTTGAATTTAATTTTGAAGAATACAACCAGCATCCTGATCGCGCATCGTCTGTCCACAGTGAAAGCGGCGGACAGAATCGTGGTCATGAAAAAAGGAGCCATCATCGAGCAAGGCAGTCATGATGGATTATTGACTCAGGGCGGGCATTACGCCGAGTTATACAACACGTATTTCAGGCATCAATCCCTTGCTTATATTGAGCAAGTGAAGGAAATGGTTGGGAAATAAACACCCTGAAGAAGCGTATGCAAAAAGAAGCCCGATGGATTTATGTTTCCATCGGGCTTCTTTTGTTTTACAAACTCACCTTATGCACCGTCATGATTCCCTCCCGAAGGACATCGGGACGATGTGAGCGGAGCGAAGGGTCTCTGAGATAATCGTAGTGGCCCTTCGCTGTCGCTCAGGGCGACATACCTAAAAATGCACAAAACCGCGTAAGGTGAGTTACAAATTCACTCTTGAAGGCGGTTCGAGCAATTTTGCAAGCTGCTGTGCGCCATCGGCATCCGTCACAGCCAGCACTTCATCACCTTCCTCCAATTCAGTCGTGCCGCGAGGTAAGGTGATTTGCCCGTGACGAATGATGGCGGCGATTACGCATTGATCAGGCAGCCCCAACTCCTTGAGTTCCTTACCAATTGCCTTCGCTCCCGGTGGAACTTTTTCCTCCACTACTGAATAACGTCCGCGGCGCAATTTGAGCAATGTCATCATATCACCCAGCGACATTTCTTCCTGAATGAGGTGTGCCATCACGTCCGCATGGTTGATGGTCTCGTCCACGTGGAAGTTCTTATCGAACAACCATGCATTGCGCGGATTGTTGATACGAGCCACCGTGCGGCGTGTCTTGAATAACGTGCGCGCAAGATAGCACAGCACGAGGTTGGAGGCATCATCGTTGGTACAAGCCACCATAACGTTCGCTTTTTCCAGACCGGCCTGTTTTAGAATATTCGGGTCGGTCGCCTGTCCCTCATAGATAACTTCGGTGGGAAGTTCGTGGTGAAGGCGGCTAAGTAATTCGCGGCGATGTTCAACGAGCCTTACTTGATAGTTCTGGGCCAGTAACTGTGAAGCGAGTTGTGCGCCTGTGCGTCCGCCGCCAGCAATAAATACATACATGTTATGCCTCCTTCCCTTCCTGCAATTTTGCACGCAGGGCTTTTACACCTTCAAGGGTTGCGCTTATGGTGAGAACGTCGCCATCCTTGAGTTTTGTGTCTGGGGTGGGTAATTCTGCGCGGCCTGCGCGGGTTAGGGCGGCGCAAATGGTATTGCTGCACCCATCCAGTAAACTGGAAATATTCATGCCATCCCATTTTGGTGAAATGAACATTTCATACACTTCCACTTCCCCGTTGCCTGCGGAAAATACTGCACGGAAGGATGGATCAATGAGAAGTTCCTGCACGCGTTCCGCGCCCCAGGCCGTTGAACTTACGATTTGCAGCCCAAATGCTTCAAGCATTTCACGCATTGAAGGGTCATAATTACGCACGATAACCTGTTTGACGTTTGGGTAGTGCATGCGAATGGTATGTCCGATCACTGCATTCAGGGTATCCGAATTGGTTACCACGGCAACGCCACTGGATTTATCAATACCTGCGCGTTCGAGTGCGTCAGACGAGAGAGCCTCTCCTTCGACAGCACGCCCCCTAAAGTCAGGGTGGAGGCGATTAAAAGCTTTTTTATCGCTATCCACAACGACTACCTGATGTCCATTTTTGAACAGGCGGTAGGAAAGTTCCGCGCCGACCCTTCCGCAGCCTATGACGATAAAATTCATATTCATAACTCCTTACTCGTGTCTTCTTCATGTACATGATAAGGCACATTGGTGATCACAATCCCGTGTTGATTTTTTAACTGTTCACGCAGAATATTTGCGGTGTTCGTATGTAATGTGCTGGTTATACGGCTTTCTGAAACGAATTCAGGTACCACAATGGTGATTGTCTCACCTGGCTGACGCCTATCTGCAATTTCAGAGATATACCCCAGGATAGGTTCAATGAAAAGGCGGTAAGGGGAATCCAGCAAAACCATACGCACGCCTTCGCCCCAGGTTTCCCACTTTGCCCGGACCTTCTCGGATTCTGCCGGTTCGATCACCACATGGACGGCGGTTACATCGTCCGACAACATGCGGGCATAACGAAGCGCTGCCAATGTCCCCTGATGCACACCGCTGACCGGCATGATGACACGATGACGAATTGTGTGAGGAGGAATGACCCCAAAATTATCAAGGGAAAGTTTTTTGGCAAGATTGTTGTAATGGCGATGAATTAACCAGAAGACCATGACCAGGGACGGGATAAGGATCAACACAACCCATGCGCCATCCTGGAATTTAGTCACAGCAAAAACCATCATCACGATTGCGGTACAGAAAGCCCCGAATCCGTTGACAACCATTTTAACCGGCCAATCTTTTACAAAACGCAGAGTCGACCCGCGTTCCACTTTCTCTTCACCGGGATTAAGTTTGCCGATTTTGTACCATCGCAGCGCCATCCCACCTTGTGAAAGCGTAAAAGATAGAAATACACCTATTGCATACAATGGAATAAGACGTGTAACACTTGCCTGGAAGACTACAAGTATGAATGATGCGATGAGGGACAGGGCTATAATCCCTCGCGAATAGACCAGGCGACTTCCACGATATGTAAGCTGGCGGGGGAGGAATCCATCTTTGGCAACAAGAGCACCCAAACGCGGGAAATCCGCAAAAGCTGTATTGGCGGCCATAATAAGAATAACCGTGGTGGCGCCGATTAACATGAGATATAAAGTGCCGCGTCCGGCAAAGACCGTGCGCCCCAGTTGGGATATTACAGTTTCACTTTCCGATGGAACTGCGCCGATATTTTTTGTGAGATAGGAAATTCCAAGAAAAAGTGTACCGAGAATAAGCGACATCCAAATCAGGGTGATGCCTGCATTTTTACTGCGGGGTTCTTTGAAGGCGGTAATTCCGTTTGAAATCGCTTCCACACCTGTCAGCGCGGTCGTGCCGCTCGCAAAGGCGTGCAGGATGAGGAAGGGTGTAATCGTCGCAACGCCATGCGCCAGCAGTTCAGGCGGATCAAAGACTGTGCCAAGTGTTCCAGTAACCAATAGGCGGAAGAGACCTGTCCCGACAGCAGTGATCATCAATACAACAAAGAAATATGTCGGGATCGCAAAGGCTGTGCCAGACTCTTTTACGCCGCGTAAATTCATCAGCATGACGAACATAATGAATGTAACAGAGAGTACGACGCGATAATCATACAAAGCTGGAAACGCAGATACGATTTGTGCAACCCCTGATGCTATCGAAACCGAGACGGTGAGAATATAATCGGTTAGAAGCGACGCTCCAGCAATAAGAGCTGGAAATTC
>JACRBH010000080.1 GCA_016234535.1 Chloroflexota bacterium | reverse complement strand
GTTTCGTGTTTCGGCTGATCGGAGTCCTACTCCTTCTCGGCCTCATCACCGCAGGCGGCTTCATGGTTTTCAAATCTGGAGAAGCTAGTGGAATCGCCCAGGCTCCCGCAGTGGCAACTGCCATCTCAAAAGCCGCTGAAAACGGACAGGCTGCCCCCGTCCCGCCGATGATGTATGGTCACGGCTATGGCTACCCATATAGCTTTGGCTATCGCCAACACTTTGGCTTCTTCCCATTCGGCGCGATCTGCGGCTCCATCTTCTTCCTGTTCTTCTTTTTCGGCTTCATGAAGATGATCTTCTTCCGCAGAATGCATCACGGCGGCCATATGCATGGCCCGTGGGGCAAAGGCTGGGAAGGCGGCCCCCCATCCATGTTCAATGAATGGCACAAGCGCGCGCACAATGAAAAGCCCGCTGAAGAAGGGAATAAACAGGAATAGTCTGTAGGTAAAAAAGAGGTAGTGGTATCGCGTAACTGCAAGGCATCATTTATCGAAAGCCACTACCTCATCTCAAATGGGCGTGTTTCAAATGAGGTGAAGGAAAGAACGTCCCGAAGGTTTTGTCGATAAAATTTTGTCGTTTTAGCCAACCTTCGGGACGGTTTCAACTGAAATGAAACACACCCATCTCAAATAGACAAACAAGGAGATCAAGCCATGAATCGAGACAGCCTGCTAATTGAAGCGGATGAATTGATAAAGAAGTTGGGGAATGAAAACATCCGAATCTACGACGCCACAATTACCGATGATATGTACCAGCAGGGACATATTCCCGGGGCGGTATATTTTGATCACGAGAGGTTTTCAGACCTCAACAGTCCCTACTCGATAACCATCCTGCCCGATGAAGCGCTTGCCGAGCAAATTGGCAAAGCGGGCATATCCAATGATTCGGAGGTCATCGTTTATGCGTGCGGAATGCTTCCGTATGCAATCCGCGCCTGGTGGGTCCTTCGTTATGCAGGCCACAATAACGTGCGCGTCCTCAATGGAGGGCTTTCCGCCTGGAAAAATGCGGGAGGCCAAATAGAAAATGAAACTCGGCATTATGAACCTTCGAGTTTCAGCGCTAGTTTCAGGCCGAGCATGTTCGCCAGCAAAGAAGAAGTCTTGGCGACAATGAACGACAGCGATGTCGCCATTGTCAATGTATTGCCGCCCGTCAGTTATGAAGCGTCGCATATTACTGGCTCGGTCTGCCTCTCATGTATGAGTTTGATGCAAGGAGATATGAAGCAGGGGTTTGATTACCTCCTGCCCGATGATGCGCTCGCGCAACAACTGAAAAATATAGCCCAGCGTAAGCGAATCATCACCTATTGCGGCGGCGGGATCGCGGCAACAGTTAATGCCGCAGCGCACTTAATCACCGGGCACGAAAACGTCGCTGTCTACGATGGTTCGTTGTATGAATGGCTGGGTGAAAAGTTGCCTACAACTGGAACAGGGAAATGGGAAGTCTGGATGCAGAAATAGCCGAAGTAGTACAAACACGCCCCTGAATCTGCCTGAAATAAACCATGCTGGTTTAGAATCAAAACAATCATAAGGAGAGATTCATAATGAAAGCGATTCTCTACACAAAATATGGTCCACCAGAGACGCTTCAGCTCACAGAGGTGGATAAACCTGCGCCCACGGAGAAGCAAGTCCTGGTGAAAGTTCATGCGGCGTCCGTCAATGCGCTTGAGTGGAGAGGCTTCTCAATGTCACCGCTCATTCGCCGCTTATTTGGAGGACTTCGCAAACCCAGAGACCCGAAGCTGGGCGTTGACGTTGCGGGGACGGTTGAAGCGGTTGGCAGCAACGTCACGGAGTTTAAGCCGGGTGACGCGGTGTTCGGGGTTGCCCCGGGCTCGTTTGCCGAGTATGTGTGCAATGGCGAAAGTAAATTCGCACTGAAACCAGCCAATGTATCCTTCGCGCAAGCGGCGGCAGTGCCTGTGGCGGCATTCACCGCATTGCAGGCTTTACGCGGCATGGGACAGATTCAGCCAGGCCAAAAGGTTCTCATCGACGGGGCGTCTGGCGGGGTGGGCACATTTGCCGTGCAGATCGCCAAATCCTACGGCGCAGAAGTGACCGCCGTGTGCAGGGCGCGGAATCTGGAAATGGTGCGATCCATTGGGGCGGATCATGTCATTGATTACACGCGGGAAGACTTCACCAAAAGCGGTCGGCGGTATGACTTGATACTCGCTGTAAACGGACATCATCCGATTCTGAATTATCGGAGAGCATTAAACCAATCAGGAATCTGCCTCGTGGCTGGAGGTTCCTTCTCTCAGGTTCTCAAGGCATTGCTTCTGGGGCCATTAATCTCGGGGCTTGGAAGCAGGAAGATCAGTTTCATGGGAATGGCGACGACCCCTAAACAAGACCTGCTGATTCTCAAAGAACTGCTTGAAACAGGCAAAATCGTTCCGATCATTGACAAATGTTACCCGTTGAGCGAGACGGCTCAAGCGATTAAGTATCTTATGAACGAACACGCCCGAGGAAAAGTTGTAATTGAAATTACATAAAGCCCCCGATTTATCCTTCCTCCTTCATCCTTCATCCCTTATACTCCTCCCATGCCTGAACTCATCCTCGTAGTAGATGACGAACCCAAGATCGCCCGCCTCGCGCGTGATTATTTGGAAAAGAACGGCTACCGCGTCCTCACAGCAGGCGACGGTCAATCTGCGCTGACAACTGCCCGCCGCGAAAAACCAGACCTCATCGTCCTCGACCTGATGCTTCCCAACATCGACGGGCGCGAAGTCTGCAAGATTCTGCGCCGCGAAAGTGACGTGCCCATCATCATGCTGACTGCCCTCGCCGAAGAAGTGGACCAGATCACAGGCCTCGAGATCGGCGCGGATGATTACATCACAAAACCATTCTCGCCGCGCGCGCTCGTCGCTCGTGTACGCGCACTCCTTCGCCGGACACGCGGAGATATCAAAACGCCATCCATCATTCGCATTGGCTCTCTTGAAATCGACTCGGAAAGATATTCCGTCACGTTCAGTGGCAACCCAATCAAACTCACGCCGAATGAATTCAAGCTGCTATTCATTCTCGCGAGCCGTCCCGGACAAACCCTCACCCGTGAGCAGTTGCTCGAAGACTTGCACGGAGCCGCATCCAGCATTGACCGCAGCGTGGACTCACATATCAAGAATCTCCGCAAAAAACTTGAAGCTGAATCGGGCAAGTCCATGATCGAAACGGTGTATGGAATTGGCTATCGTTTTTTAGAAAGGTAATAGGTGATTGGTAAATGGTGATTACCATTTACCAATCACCACACACTCCTTATGTCCCACCACACTCCCCCTCACTCCCCAAGAAAATGGCGCGGCGGTCGTCGATTTTTTCCCTTTGTGTTTTTCTTCTTTAGCATTATCTCGCTTTTTATTGGAGGCACTGCCGCCGTTCTCTATTTGATTTTTTCGGAATACGCAGGAGTTAAAAATATATGGTTTCTCCTGTGCGGCGTGCCGTTCGCAGTCGCACTCCTCGCGATCTTCACAGCTTTCAAGTTATACACACGCTTCGGCAGGCCGATGGGAGAGATATTCAATGCCATCGACTCCATCGCGGAGGGAAATCTCAGTGTACGTGTACCCGTAAGTGATTCGCCGCAGTTTAATGAATTGACCAAGCGCTTCAACAAAATGGTCAGTGAGTTGGAGCGCGCCGAACAACAGCGCCGCAACCTGACCACCGACATCGCCCACGAACTTCGCACGCCGCTGCACATCATTCAAGGCAATCTCGAAGGCATCATTGACGGCGTGTATCAGCCAACTTCCGAACACATCAACAACACATTGGATGAGACCAAACTGCTTGCGCGGCTCGTGAATGACTTGCAGACTTTGTCACTTGCAGAGGCGGGACAGCTTCCGCTTCACCCCACCCGCTTCCTGCTTGCCGACCTGTTGGATGATCTCACTTCGAGTTTTTCCTCCCAAGCCTCATCCCTCGGCATTGACCTGCAAACAAACATTTACGACCCATCCAAAGAATTCAGCGCAGACTATGACAGGTTGAATCAAGTGTTGTCCAATTTAATATCGAACGCGATTCGACACACACCACAAGGCGGGAGAATTTCAATCGAAATAGAAGCAGCTAGCGGCGGAATCAAGATCGTTGTCAGGGATACAGGCGAAGGCATCCCTGCGGAGGAAATTCCCTTTATCTTCGACAGGTTCTGGCGCGGCGATAAATCCAGAACAGGCCGCACCAACAGCGGACTTGGGCTCGCCATCGCGAAACAGCTTATCCATGCGCATCACGGGACGATTGAAGTGCAAAGCAAAGTCAACGAAGGAACAACATTCATCATCGAACTGCCTGAATAACTTACCTTACGCAAAAAACTTGGACTGCGGACTTTAGTCCGCGTTTTCGGCAAGAAGCGGACTAAAGCCCCCAGTCCGAAAAAAAGCTTCTCTGGCGTGGCGTTTCGAGCTTGCCGGTGTTCTATCAAGCGACACAACTTCTTTGGAGGCCTTCATGACTGGCAAGTTGTCCCGCCGCGATAAATGGATTTACGGTTCAGGCGATTTGGGATTCAGCCTGACCAATACAATTTTGAATGTGTACTTTGCGCTTTTTTTGACAGACGTTGTGGGGGTAAAACCAGCTATTGCGGCGATTGCCATTTTCGTCGGCAGCACCTGGGATTACATCAACGACCCTTTTGTTGGCTACATCTCTGACCGCACACGTTCGCGCTGGGGGCGACGGCGTCCGTTCCTGCTTTTTGGCGCACTGCCATTCGCTTTGGCATTCACCTTGTTGTGGTGGAAACCGCCGCTTGAAAGTTCTATCGCACTGGCGATTTATTATTCAATCGTCTTTGCTCTTTACGACACAGCAGCGACATTCGTTTACATGCCCTACTTTGCCTTAACGCCCGAACTCACCGATGACTATGATGAGCGCACAGGGCTGACATCCACGCGTATGTTCTTCTCCATCCTGGGAAGTCTGCTGGCCTTCACGCTTCCGCTTTGGGTGGTGAATGGATTCAATCCAGATCATGCCGGGCGCGTGTTGATGATGGGCGCGATATTCGGGTTGTTTTCCGCGCTGCCGTTGTTTTTGGTTTTCTTCGGCACGCGCGAACGTCCGGAGTTTATGAATAAAAAATTTACGGTGGGAGTAAAAGAGTCCATAAAGTTGACGTGGAAAAATAAACCATTCATTTTTGGGTTGATCATGTTCCTGTTCAACGGCGTGACGATGAGCATTATTCAAGTCATCCTGCTGTATTACGTTAAATATGTTGTGCTGCGCGAAGGTCAAAGCGACATGATCATGGCGACGATCTTTGTCGTGGCGATCATTGCCCTGCCATTATGGGAATGGATCTCGCGCAGGCTGAATAAACGTTGGGCATATATCAGCGGTATCGCATTTCTGGCGGTTGTGCTGTTGATCTTATCTTCGCTGACGCCAGAGACGGGTTTGGTCTTCATCATGATACTGTGTGTATTGGCTGGTATCGGCGTATCCGCCATGCACGTCATGCCGTGGGCAATCATCCCGGACGCCATCGAATACGGCGAATGGAAGACGGGGGAACGGCAGGAAGGCATGTTCTACAGCCTGATCACACTGGCCCAGAAAGTCGCCTCGTCGATTGCGGTGCCGCTGGCATTGCTGGTTCTGCAAGCCAGTGGATATGTATCCAACAGCGCCATACAGCCTGAGAGCGCCATCTTTGGAATCCGCATGGTCGCGGGGCCGATCCCCGCTTTTACAGTATGTATGGGGATTCTGTTCACCCTGCTCTTTCCACTTGGGCGTGAAAACTATAAAGAGATCACAGACCAGCTCAAAGCGCGGCGCGAAGCGAAGGCCAGTCCTGCGGATTAGGATTCTGTATGATCGAAGTCCGCTCCGCAGCCACCCTCCGCGAAAAAAATATCTTTTTGACGTTTCCCTGGCGCATCTATAAAAATGATCCGCTATGGGTTCCGCCGATATTATCGGAGCGAGTCAAAGCCGCTGACCCGGCGCGTGGGGTGTTCTTCAAAAACGGCTACGCTGATTTTTTCATCGCGTGGAAGGACGGAAAACCCGCGGGCACGATTTGCTGTTCGCATGAAATTGGCGGCGACCCGGGTGAGTGTTCGATTGGATTTTTTGAATGCATCGAAGATTACAGCGTGGCCGAAGCCATGTTCCGACATGCCGAAGACTGGGCGCGTGAACACAAGCTGACAATGGTCTGCGGCACCTATAACCTTGACCGTGAAGATGAGCGTGGGGTTCTCGTTGAGGGGTATGACCGCCCTCCAGCCATCTTGTGCGGACATAATCCGCCATATTATTCGATCTTCTTTGAACGATACGGATTCAAAAAACGCCATGATGACGGATTGGCTTACGCGGCAAAACTCGACCCAGCAAACCCAAAGATACAGCGATTGTACC
>JACRBH010000079.1 GCA_016234535.1 Chloroflexota bacterium | reverse complement strand
CGAGGGGGATTTGCCTGCTCGAATAGCAGAATCCATTTCCGCGCGCCTCAAACCGACCGACCAACTGGTCTGCCAATTTGGGCTTGGTTCACACGTTGACCATGTCCTCGTGCGCCGCGCAGTGGAATTGCTCCAGCGTCCGCTGCTTTACGATGCGGATATTCCCTATCTGTTCAACGCGCCGCAGGAATTGGCGCCGCACGCTGCCGGGATGAAGGAGAATCTTCATAGAATAACCGAAGCAGGCCTGAGGTCATGGCAGGATGCGATAGCCGCTTATGCGTCACAGATCAGCAGCCTGTTCGAGAGTCCAGAAGCGATGCGGGAACAGATCAAAAAATATTGCGAAGAAAATGGCGGGCTTCGCCTTTGGTCAATTGGATGAGTCTTCTGTGTTCGCAGCCGAAAGAGAGTCAAAAAAACGCGCCTGAGAAAATCTCAGACGCGTTTTGAATTTTTAGCGTCTTACGGTTTGTAATTTTTTCCGCTGACCCATACGCCAACCAGCGTTCCCAGAATGCAAAGCAGGAAGGCGAAAAGCGATACGGTCTCGAAGCGGCTTGATGTAAGTGCGTTCAATACGGGTGTGTTCATTGTACCTGCGCTCATTCGAAGGGACTCGGGAATGATCAAGCCAAACAAAGCGCCGAGGATCGCCCCAAAGCCCATCCCAGAAAACGCGCCAATGCTTGGGCCGCCGCTGTCACCGGCTATTCGGCCAACTACGATCCCAATGAGCAGACCCGTCAACGAGCCAAGCATGATGCCGGCTGTAAACCCCATTAGAATGCCGGTCAGGTTTGCGGTTAGCGCGCCTGTGACTGTTCCCAAGATCGCCCCGGCGATCTCCCCGAGAATGCCGCCAAACAAGGCGCTTTGTTTAATAAGGCCAATATCGACCGGTTTATCATTGGCAGTTTCATTTGCTTGCGACCAGGTGCTTTGGCTTCCCTCCGTTATGGACAAGGCGTTTTTAGTCATGGTTTGCTCTCCTTTTATAATAAATCGGGTCTATTTGGTTAATATTGAAGTCGCTAATTGTGATAAAAAGTTACTGCCAAAACTTCAGAACATGATTAGGATGCGATTGCCGCTTATGCGTCACATTGCCCTTAAAAACAAACTCACCCACGAAAGATTGATTTCGGGGTGAGTTATGTTTATGTCAAGTTGTCATGGGGTTATTGGCCGTCTGCGGAATTAAGCGGTATCCTGAGTACGCTTCCAACTGTCAGTGTGTTTTTGTTTGCGAGTTGTAAAACAACGGGGTCTGCATTGTATTTCAATGCGATGGAGTCCCAGGTATCTCCAGATTGAACTGTATGAGTGCCTATACAAGGCGGGCCATAAATTCTCCCATCACTTCCGATACTTGGCACGATGACAGTTGTGCCTGGTGAAATTTCGGCAGGAGTAGGTGGATTGGCGGCAAGCACCTGATTCGGGTTGGCGCCATAACAACGGGCGATCTGCCATAGCCACTCGCCATTCACCACCAGATGATTTATTGTTGAACCCGCAATGAGATTTGAAGCGACCAGGCTTTTTGTAATGGTGGCGCTCACGGCTTGTGATGGGACAGCGCTGCCGCCTGATGCAGTTGCACTGGTGGAGATGGATGCTGCATTTATGTCAGCCTGGGAGACTGTGTAGGTGGTTGAGCAGGTCACAGTTGCGTTTGAGACGAGCGTGAGAGCCGCATCACCGCAATTGACAGGCGCGCCAAAACCAGTGTCGCTCACCGTGAATTGAGCAGGTCCAAGAGTTGCTGTACTGACGTTTGTGATGACATAGGTATAAGTAACGATCTGGCCGATACGGTCATAGGTTACAGGGTTGGCGGTTTTAGTCAGTGTTAACACCACAGGTTGCACTGTGGCGACTGTAGTGGTGACTTGATTTGAGAATATCCCATTAACGGTGGCCGTTGTTATGATTGTGACCGAACCTTTATCAAGGTCCGCTTGCGTGATGGTATAAGCCGATGTGCAGACCAGTGTCTCATTCACGTCGAGTGACGTATCCAAATTGCCGACCGTGTTGATTTCCGGGCAAATTGCGCCTGTGACAGTGACTGGGCCGGGGGTGGATGCTGTGCCTATGTTCTTGACGTTGTGGTTGTATTGGATGACCTGCCCCACCGCAGTAAATGGGACTGAGGTATTTGCCTGCACGGTGAGTTCGATCGTTGTCACTGCAGACAATAGGGAAGGGGTGGCTAGTAAGACTTCGTTTTGGGCGCTGCCGGTCAAAGAACAGGATGCCATAACCAACGCAATCATCGCAGATAAAATGAGCGAGTGGATCGACTTTTTCATTTTTATGTCCTTTCTAGATGGCGCAGCTTGAACATAAATTTTTCCAAAAAATTGTTTGTTAGATGAATCGAGTATAGCATTAATAGTGGAACAGGAGATGCGTTTGCAGGCAGCGATTTTAATAGTACCCCCATGTGACATGGACAACTCCTCCGCGATCTCTTTCCAGTCTTTTCTTAAATAAACGCCGCGCTTGAAACTCTGAATTTCTCCGCCAACGAGCGGACCTGACGAATATTCAACTCACGTTTGCGATTTAGTATTTCAGAAACCACACCTTGCGAGCCCACCTCTGGCAAATCAGATTGAGTCAATCCATGTTCATCCATGAGAAAGCGTAATACTTCCGCGCCAGTGGCGTCGGGAATCGGATAGTGTTCTTCCTCATACGCATGAACTAGCGTACCAAGCGTATCCAGCAAACCATAAAGCGGATGTTTCTCGTTATCCCCAATTTCATCCAGCAGTTCATTGAGCCGCTTTACAGCCGCATTATATTCGCGCTCGTTACGGATGGTGAGCAGGGGAGCGATGTTTGTCCAATGGACTTGAAGTTCTTCATTTTAGGAGTGTCATTTTTCCAATCTCCTCGGTCGTATTTTTTACCTTACCAACTCGCGGACTTTCCCCACCACAGCGGACAAGTTCTTCATAACGTCATCATTCCGAAAGCGGACGATCCGTAACCCCATCTCACTCAAAACCTTCTCTCGCCTCGCGTCTTCTTCCTGCTGTAGATCATGGATGTCTCCATCCAATTCAATGACCAGTGCCGCCTTGTGACAGTAAAAGTCAGCCCCCACCCGTCCTCCCCCAAATACGACGATGTATATTTCACATGATTATTCAAAGTTTGAATCGTCGTATTTGGGGGAGGTGACCGAAGGTCGGAGGGGGTCGCGTTGAAGTTTTTCTTTGGTGACGGTTTGACCTGGGATGATGTTTTTGATCGGCATGATTGGAATTTTACCCCTCTCCCGTCTCCCCTAAAGGGGAGAAGCTAAAGCCAACCTAAAACAAAAGTTGCTTTGCTACGGAAAATCACCACAGCCATCACGCGCTCAGCCCCCTTCCCACATCGTCCCCGTAGTGGGATTTGGGAAGGGCGGGGGGATAGGTCACATCCCTTCCTCATCTCCTCCCCAATTTGTTATCTTTGATGTTCCTGCATGTAAGCACGTAACAACATATTGATTTTAGTCTGATAGCCACGCCCCTGTTTTTTGTACCATTCCAATACATCGCTATCCACGCGCAAAGTCAATTGCGTTTTTGTGCGCGGCTTTAGACCGCGTCGCACAACGGACTTCGCGAACATTTCAGGCGTAATTGCTGGCGCATCGGAATAATCAATGTCTTCATCTTTCATTTTGTCGAGACGAGCGAAGTCAGTCTTGGATTTCGTTGAAGTAGGTTTCTTCTTCATATTTGTTTGCCTTTCTGGCGGAGATTATACGGATAATGGCTGATACCCTTACACAATTGAATTTTGAGTGACCGGAATTAAAACAGGCTTCAATTTCAGATTAGATAATTTGATTTTGAAGATAGGCAGAAGATGTGCGGCAACGGCAAGAGTGCGCTTCAACCAACGCAGACCGAGTT
>JACRBH010000081.1 GCA_016234535.1 Chloroflexota bacterium | reverse complement strand
TAATTCGCTCATCTTTTCGTTCAACTCGTTGTACAATTGTTTGCTACTGCTCATCATCGGCCTCCTTTGGTCGTCAAGCAACCAAATTATGCCTTACTTGGTGAGCAGTAGCAAATTTATCGGTTCTGTAAGGGTATCAGATAACCCATTTAATGTTGATGACGATTTTATTGTGCGTCCACCACATATTTCTCCACGAATTGCTGCTCAATCTGCGTGTTTTACTGTTAGTAAAAAACCAATAGTGCCATTTGAGTCTGGGGGGAGTTACAACAAGATACTGATTCAAGTAAGTAAGAAAAAAAGTATCCTTAAAGAGTTGAATAGGTATGGAATTAATCCAGCTAACTTGTTTCCTGGATTAGATGGTATAAGCAAAAAACTTGCTTTTGAATTGTCTAGTATAAAAGAACTAACACTTAATATGACAAAAGATATAACAGGCATCTAATTTGTGCAAAGTGGTAGCAGGTCAGACAAGAGTCTCTTGGGGATATTAATTTGAACCAGAATATTATCTTTGACAAAAAGACATATATTACCTTGTCCCTGCGTGGAGATGGCGTGCGAGCGGCCCCCTCCGCCCTAGCGGGCACCTCCCCCAAATACGACATTTAAGCGCTTCTGTTTTAACTAAAATTTTCATGTCGTATTTGGAGGAGGAAAATCTGTCCGCGATTGGAAATTAAAGTTTTCATAAAAACAGCACATTCCCCTTCCCCCAAATCAGGTTTTGATTTGGGGGAAGGACGGGATGGGGGTAGGTTGTGACGGAAAATCAAATAAACAAAGATTCCATCCAGCATTAAAAGTGGACGGAATCTTTTGTATGGAACTGTGATGAATATTAGATCATTTCGTAAGCGGTTTCGCCAAGCAGGGCCTCATCCAAACCACTTGTTTCATCTTCCAGAGTCGCTTTGACGGGCGTGAATTTGTTGATCAACCACAGAGCGCCGTAGCTGAACCCGAAGGCGTAGACAGCCGTAATTAAAACGCTCAGCGTTTGAACGAGGAAGAAGTCCATGCCGCCGAACAGCAAACCGTCCGCGCCTGCGGGATTCCATAATTTGGTGGCGAAGACGCCTGTCATAATACAACCCAAAACGCCGCCGACTCCGTGTACGCCCCAAACATCCAGAGCGTCATCGAGCTGTAAACGATTCTTCCAGGAAACCGCCAGATAGCAAACGATTCCAGCCAAAAGTCCGATGGTGATCGCGCCCGTCAGGCTGACGTATCCTGCGGCCGGGGTGATGGCCACAAGTCCTGCAACTGCCCCCGTTAAGAGTCCCACGAATTTTGGTTTCTTTTCAATGAACCAGGCGATGAACAACCAGGTCAGACCCGCGATGGATGCGGCCACATCGGTATTCAAAAACGCGAGTGCAGTGATCTCGTCAACCTTCAGTTGCGAACCCGCATTGAAGCCATACCATCCAAACCATAGCAGGGCGGTACCCAAAGCCACCAGTGGAATACTGTGCGGACCACGGTCCAGTACTTTTCGTCGGCCAACGAACAGCACCGAGGCCAGCGCCGCAAACCCCGCCGTAGTGTGAACCGCTGTCCCGCCTGCGAAGTCAAGCACGCCCCAAGTGGCGAACAGTCCGCCGCCCCAAACCATGTGCGCTATGGGGAAATAGACGAACAGCATCCACAGGGTCAGGAAGATCATATAAGGGCCAAACTTCACGCGGTTGGCAAACGCGCCCGTGATCAAGGCGGGAGTGATGATGGCGAACATCATTTGGTATGCAATGAAGACCAGCAGTGGAATATTATTGTTGACGGATAGTACGTCACTGGGCGAAATGCCGCGCAGAAAAGCATGGTCAAGGTTGCCGATCACGCCGCCCTGTCCGCCGCTGAAGACCAGTGAATAGCCGAACATCCACCAGATCAGGGTTGTCCAGCCCATCGAGACGAAACTCTGGATCATGATCGAGAGCACATTTTTCCGACCCACCAAACCGCCATAAAAAAAAGCCAGCCCCGGTGTCATTAACATCACCAGGCTGGTTGCAACGAGCATAAAACCGGTATTGCCAGTATCGAACATCTTTGCCTCCGAGAAGAAAGAATAACGAACTCTCTTATCTTATCCCTTGAATGGATGGAGGAGATTTCAACTTCTCGGCAGTTCGATTGCAATTATCAACACTCAATCAGGAGAAAAAAGATAGCCTGCGCCGCGAATGGTTCGCAAATAAGTTGGCTCGCTTGAATCGGTTCCCAGCTTGCGCCGCAGTCTCAAAATATGCGGGCGCACAATACTTCGTGATTGGATCTCATCCAGGTTTTCATACCCAAGCGCGGCTCGGGCAATCTCGCGGTTGCTCAAAGCCCGATACGGATGGCAGACCATGTACAGCAGAATGGAGGATTGATCGGCAGTTAATTCTATTTTCCTGCTGTCTGCCGAACCCCTCAAATTTGAGATCAGGCAATGTTGTTCGGGATCAAAGTGAAGATGAGGATGGATTGAGAAGGGGGAGTTTGTTTTGTGCTTACCGGTCTCTTTCGGACCTGAGGGCTGGTCATCCGCCCGAAACATTTCCAACGCTGAATCAAGCGCGTTGATCATCCGCTGCCGTTCCTGGTTTTCCACCCTGCGTTTCAATTGCTCGTTCAACTCCTCTGTCTGGCGGGCTTTGAGCAAAAGCCTCACACGCTGACGCAATATCAATGGATGGATTGGGCGTGTCAAAATATCGGTGATCCCCAAACGAAAACTTGGCTCCACCCAGCGCGTTCCGTCCTGATCGATGATCAAGAGCACTTGTAATGGCTCCGCTCCGCCCAATGCCTGAATGGCCTGAATGATTTTCTCCAGCTCAGGCAGCGCATCCGGAGAAGCATACGGAAACCAGATAATGCCCAGGTCTGGTTTAACATCCAGGCGCGGCAAAGGCAGTGAGAGGGAAAGGACGGTCTCAATGCGATATCCCTCAGCGTTCAATACTGGTGTCAGGCGGGCGGCTTTTGCGGGTTCGTCTGACACAACAAGGATCGTACTGGAATATGACTCTGTATGCATCCGTTCACCTCGGAAAGAACTTGGCTTGCAACTATATTGTAGCTTTTGTCCATTTTCTCGGGGGGTACTATTTGTCCTTTATTCCAGTCGTGATTCGTCCCTTTTTTGGAAACTCTTCTTTTTACTCACCTTACGCGGTAACGCGAGACGCTTCGCAGTCTCGCAAAATAGGCGACATAAACCCCCATGCGGGGACAATGTGTCGCGCTACAGGCGGACTGCGTAAGGTGACCTTTTTATTTACCTTTTGCAGGTGAGACGACAATCGTGTGAAAAATGCCCAACAAAGTCCGCTCGGCGCGGAGGATGTTCAACCCTGCCTCCTTCACCAACTCCTGCGGCTCCTGGTTCCAGCGGCATCCGCCCTGTTCGATCTGCTGGCGGACATGTTTATCCTGATATCTTCCAAGCCATTTCCATGTGCTGCGTCCATGCTCGATCAATAATATCCTGCCGTCTGATTTGCACACACGTCGAATTTCCTGCAAGGCTTTGATCGGGTCGTAAAACGAACAAGTGCATAAGGTTGAAATAACGGTATCGAAGGAATTATCTGGGAATTCAAGCGCCTCCGCATCCCCTTCGCGCAGGTCCACTTTGATGGATGACCCGCGCATGGTTTCGCGCGCTTTAGCAAGCATCACGGAGCTAAAGTCAATGCCCGTGATGCTCTTTACCTGAGTTAGATAGGGAAAGTTTATTCCATAACCACAGCCCACATCGAGCGCATCCCCCACAGCCTCAGCGAAAAGTTTTTTTCGCTGCCTGGCGACCCCAAATAAGACCTCTCGCGACCATTCGCTGTTGATGTAATCCCTTGCTGCGCGGTTATGGATTTGCAGCCATTCATTCCGTGATTTTTCGTTTTCCATCGTGTCACCTCCAACTGTTTGGAATCTTATACCAAGCACGGGCATAAATTGCGCTTTTTATCAGCCACAGAGCGCGCAGAGAAAAATGAGATTTTAGGAGGTTTTCCTCAAAGCTCTCTGCGGTCTCTGTGGCAAAAATTGGATAAGGCAAAACCTCAGTTTGTGACCGCGTTCAGTATATCCATCTTGCATCACCTTATCCCATGAATTATGATTGAAACAACTTTAGAAATTGGAGGTACTACTCCCATGCAAAGCACAGCCAAAGATGTAACGGCTTATTTGGAAGAAGTCCCAGCCGAGCGGAGGGCGGCACTCGCGCAGTTGCGAAAATTATGTCTCGCCACCTTGAAAGGTTTCGATGAATCGATGCAATATGGCGGGCCAGTCTATTCACGCAACGGAGTGGCTGAGGTCGGTTTCGCCAGCCAGAAGCATTTCATCGGCCTCTATATCCTCAGAACCGATGTGATGAAGACCCATAGAGATTTGCTGAAAATAAAAGGCGTCAGTTTGGGCAAAGGCTGCATCCGTTATTCCAAGCCTGAGAAAATCGATTTCAAAGTGGTGGAGAGTATGTTGAGGGCAACGGCCAGGTCAACAGGGGTGGTTTGTTAAGGGTGAAACAACGCCATTGATAAAAAAGCGGACGAAGAAACTCGCCCACTTTTTTTGTCACACTACGAATGATCATTGTTGGAAAATAACTGGGCATATAAACCTGCCCGTTCCTTATCACCACTTCGCAGGATATTGAGCTGCATGGTTCTGATCTGATTATCCAATTCGCGAGCCTCCGCCTCGGCACGCTGCATCCGGACTGAGAACTCATCGAGTGCCTGTCCCTGGCCCAGCACTGACTCTACCATGATGCCGTCTGTCCGCATGGTGACCTTGTCCACGTTGACGATGATCCCTGGCACTTCGAATGCCTGATCTGTGACCGGGTCAACGTAGCTGGAAGTATGCTGGCGGTTAATGCTCAGGTAGGTTAGTGGCTGGTCGTTGACTCCATCTGCAAGTGTATGCTTTCTTAGAAAATCGGGTTGGAGATTTCCCTGATGATCGCGTATCCTGCTCAATTCGTTTTCGATGAAAGTCTTTACCGTTTCACGGAATTCCTCCTTTAGGCTGGCTTCCAGCAATTTATCGAGGTCGGGGAGCGTGACCGGTGCTTGCCCGCTGGCGGCCACACGCATATCCATCAAATGCAGGATCGTATAAAACTCCTGGTTCATCTGTCGGAAAATAAAGTTAAGGGTATGGTTCTTGGTGAAGTTTTCGATCGTTCGTTCGACCACGTTTGTATCCTGCTGCTCGGTGGTCTTTTCTGTTCGGGCACTGATGCTGACATCGCGTTTGGAAGAGGCTGCCGCCGCATGTTTCGACACGGCGTTCGAAACATTCTTGGCGAACTCCTCGCGGTTGGATTCTGTGGCGGAACTGCTCGAATCGCTGATGGATGTTTGCACACTCGCATGAATTTCGGCACTCCCGACGCCCCAGCTTGCTTCCGCTGAACCTCCAGCTTCGGCACTCAGGGCCTGGTCGTGCTGATAGGCTGAACTGGCCTTGCGGCTTGATCCAGCCGCCCGTTCGGAATTGAGCGAGGACTCAAATGAATTGGCGCTATCACTCGTGTAGGAATCCAATATGGAGGATGCGCTGTCGCTTGTTTCCTTGACCGAACGATAGGATGAGATGCTGATCTTCGTATTTTCTCCCGGTAGCAGAGAGTACGTGCCGATGGTTCTTCCTGCGCCATAAGCCCCAAGGTAGGATGACAGCCTGTAACGCTCGATCAGATATAGGGCGGGTTGATTCTCGCCTACATCGGCAGAGACGAAGCGATAGGCCAGCTCTCCGCCAATGGTTCGGTAGTAGGTCATCATCAAACCTGTCTGATAATTTTTAACGAACATATCCTCCAATGGAAGCGCTTTGCGGGCAGTTTCCTTGTCTTTTTCGCTGCTGATCCACCCCGAACCGGGAAAATATTTTTCATCGAAAACCCCCTGATCCCTGGCCTTTTGGTAGGCTTCTTTAAGTTCATTGTCAGTGGAAAGGGGGACTGCTGTATCAATCCCTGCAGTGCCCACAGGGCGGGTGGACGCGATCCATTGAGCTCCATAAACCGTGCCGTCGTTGTTGTTTCCTGAAAGATCTTTAATGATATTCCCTGTTCCCTCGTTGAACCGCCAATAACAGTTCAGCCCGTTTTGTCCGCTGACATTTCCTGACGTATTTTGCTGAATTTCATCCGCAGTGCGTAACGTATTCCACAATCGGAATTCATCCATTTGCCCCTCGAAAAAATCACCGGCGCCAAGATCGCGGCTCCCACCGCCAAGATAAAAAATTTGGTTCTGGTAAATTGTCTTTGTAGGCGGCCATATAATGGATGACCCGCTCCAGGTTTTCTCACCGTTTAGGTAAAGGACAACCTCTGCCGGGTTTGGGTTTACCGTCATGGCGATGTGATACCACTGCCCAATCTCCAAAACCTTGCTTTGTTGAATGGAATCGCCAGTGTTGTAGGGATAAGACAGCCTGCCCGAAAGATCAATGCGCAACCCAAACCCGATATTGGGAGGAACCCTGGTTTCCCGCGTCCTCTTCAACCAAACTTCCATAGTCAGGCCTTTTTCAAAAGATGCGGACTCCAGCGTCACGGCCACGCTGTTTCCATTTGAAAATTCCAGCGCATAGTCTGGGGCGAGTTGTTTTGAAAAATAATGTATTGGTAAACCCAGACGGATGATATGCGTGCCCGTGTAGGATGTCGGTTCGGGCACATTGTAGCGGATGGATGGGATTTCAAACCCTGGATTTTTCGCAGACAATTGTGTGGAAGAAGCGCCAATGAGTTCAATGTAGGCCGCAGAGCACCATCCAGTTAATCCATCCCTCTCGCGGCGGACCTGCAGCCAGGTCCCGTCCACATTCGATGAGAGAACTTCAACGATATCATTTCGCTGCAAGTAGCCGAGAGATTTATTGTTCGTGCCCGGACTTTCACGGACATGTAAAGTTTCAACAGTGGAACGGTATCGGGAAAGAGTATTGTGATTTTCAGATACTTGCGGAACGGATGTCATTTCGATTCTCCTCTATAAAGTTTTGAATTGACAATATTGCTAAAAGATAAAATTAGTATACGAAAAATCTTCCTGAATTTCAACAAAATTGGATATGAATTTTTCCGGGAAAACAAAAAGAGACGTCATAAAAAGATGACCGTCTCTTTTTGTTATGGGTATTTCTACAACTTCCCGAATGCCACGCCTTTATAATCCCAGCCGCAGACGGTCACTGCCTCCTGAATGGGCTTCTTGATCTCGCTGGTGCTGAAACGATAGTTATAGACTACGCCGGGCTTCAACTCTTCGGTGAAGGCATACGCCGCGCCAAATTCCACCGAAGTCATCTGCCCCTGAAACTTGGAGACTGCCGCCGAAATTGACGGCACGCCCGCGCGCCATTCCACTGTAAATTCTTCATCCTTGCCGCGCACCTGATGTTTGGCTGCATCGAACTTCATATAAATGCGGAAGACTTTCGTGATATTCGCCTTTGCGAAGAGTTCGTACCACTTTGCATCGACGATCTTCCACTCGGCGATCAAGTCCACGCCTTGAGATGCGCCGTCAATGACCTGATACGGGGCTGTTTCACGGTTCAGCATCAGCAATCGCTGACGGACTTCGTCCACGGAAAGTACGGGTGCATTCTTATCTGATTTCTTGCCAAAGCCAAAGAGTCCCATTTTATTTTTCCTTTTGTAGTATTAAGAGTTGGCGAAAATATAAAAACGACCTGCGACATACAAATCGTTGAATTCATTATACGACAATTGGACTCTGCTCGTTCTCCTCCAAATACGACAGGTTACTTCCTCCGTTATTAACTGATGTTACGCAGTGTCGCTTCGCTCAGGGAATCACGATTGGGTGCGTAACATCAGTTATTAGTCACCTTACGCAGTCCGCCTGTAGCGCGACACATTGTCCCCGCATGGGGGTTTATGTCGCCCATTTTGCGAGGCTGCGAAGCGTCTCGCGTTACCGCGTAACAGGATTGCTTCGCTTAAGGTGTCCGTAAGACGGAGGGGGTATGATTGCATCATCAATTCAAAAAAGGAATCCAACATGCCAACCAGTATCACCCCTGAACCTGCGGAAAATGAATTTGAGTGCGCGAATTGCGGCGCATATTTTCACTATGAGCTGACGCGCTGCCCCAACTGCGGAATCAATTTGTATGAACCAGAGGATGAAACTGGGAAGACAAGTCCGCATGGGGCAGGAGTGTTCAGCAAACTCAAGGATGCTTTTCACAGCATCTTCAACAAACCATATTCCGCTGATGAAATATTTGGTGATGCGTTGGATCAGGCCGTTCTTTACAATGATCTGCTCCAAAAAGTTGGCGGAGACCGTGCCGCCGCTGACCGTCTGATCGAATTCGAACGGATGGCTGCTCCCAAGTCTACACGGCGCAGGTGGATTCAGTCCGCGATTCAGCATTGGGATAAGGATAATCGGGTCGATAGGGTATAAGTGCAAAAATAACAAGACCTCGGAGTTTTCAAAAAACTCCGAGGTCCCATTCATTACAACTTTAGCCGGGCAATATACCCATTCTCCTCGCAATGAAAAGATAACTTCCACGCCAGACCAACAGCCCTAATGCATTCATGCTGCCGAGAATGAGAACAAAAAGAGAGGATGCCGCGCCATGTAATAATGCCGCCCGCAGAATGACAGCCAGCGGCGCGGCGAAAAGCATGGCGATGAAAATACGCCAAAGCAGTCTGGGGTTCGAAGTAACCTGCTCATCGAACAACCCAAACCACGGCGCGCTGAGAAACCAGGCAAACGCGAGTGGAAAAAATGTTGTACCCATGCGAAGAACGAACGAAAACCCAACTTCGCCGTGAGTGGCGAAACCGATGACGGTTAGAATGGCGATGGAGAGTATGTCGCCGATGATGAGGATGTTCTTCTTTGTTAGCATAATCTTCTGGTTCTTTCGTATTTTGGAATGCGGAGTCAAAAGTCCCCTGACTTTTGACGCTTTAATGTAAGTCGGATTGTCAACCAGACCCTATTCCCTTCGACCCTTTGTCACAATGCGGATCGGCGTCCCTAAAAAACTATGCTCCTCGCGGATCTGATTCTCAAGATAACGCAAATAGGTAAAGTGCATGAGACTCGGTTCGTTGACATAGATCATGAAAGTCGGCGGGTCAGAGCGGACCTGCGT
>JACRBH010000076.1 GCA_016234535.1 Chloroflexota bacterium | reverse complement strand
CAGTTTCGTCGAAACCCAATTGGATGTCGCGCAGCTTGAAGTCCACGCGCGAAGCGAGACCGACCCGTTCCAAATTCTTGCGGGCAAGATTCTGATTATCCTGTTTCTGTTCATAGGAGATAACGCGTCCATCCGCCCCGACAGTTGTTGCCAGTGCAATGGTCATCGAGCCGGAACCGGTGCCTGCTTCCATCACACACTGGCCGGGTGCAATACCCATCATGATCAGAATGTAACCAATATCCTTTGGATACAGGATTTGAGTGGTGCGTGGCAGATCATTGAGAATGTCTGCGATGGATGGCTGCAATAAAAAGAATGGCGCGCCCATGTGACTAAAGGCCTGTGAGCCCCACGGTTTGCCGATCAGATCATCGTGCTTGAGCACGCCGCGATGACTTTGAACATCACCGCCGGATTTGAGGGAAAAGATAAAATGTTTGTGCGTGAGGCCCACCAGTTGCGCAAGGTCGCCTTCACGGGCAAGGGATGAATAATTCATGGAATTATTGTACTCTCCCGTCAATCAAGAACGATAAATGTGTTTTGTTTTTCTGCATCATTTCTCTTCTATATCCACACTTATGATTTTATCGCCCGGCGCCAGGGTTATCCCTTGTGACGGATCGCGCGGCGTTAATTTTTCTGCTACGTCCAGCCCGCTGATGACCTGTCCAAAAATTGTATAGCCTCCATCGAGATGGGGCGCGGGAGCAAAGGTAATAAAGAATTGACTTCCGTTCGTGTCCGGTCCGGAGTTGGCCATGCTCACGATGCCGGGTTTATCGAATTTTAAATCCCCGATCTCGTTGTTGAAAAAATAGCCCGGATTGCCTTTGCCTGTGCCGCTTGGGTCACCAGCCTGGGCCACAAATCCGGGGATCACGCGATGGAATGTCACACCTTCGAACCAGCCTTGCCGCGCAAGGAATACAAAGGAGTTCACTGCCAGTGGAGCTTTGTCCGGGAAGAGTTGAATCACAATGTCACCTTTTTCAGTGTGGATCGTTGCGATATATTGCCTGGCCGGATCGATATTGAACGCGGGGCACGAGGTAAATTGTTTTTTTCCGAGAGCGATCAAGCCAACAGTGTCGCTAATATTTTGATAATCGAGAACATAGGAAGGCTGCAGCGCGCCATTGATGAGGACTAGTGGAACGGCCGGGATATTTAATTTCTTCGCCGCATCGTACATGGACATCATTCTGGTCGTTGTTTCCCCGGCAGTGATCGCCGTTTGGAGTTGGTCCCGGTCAATGCCAGCCTTGACAGTTTCCTCCACTACCCAGGCATTAAACTTTTCCGGAGTTAGGCTTGTCCATTCAGTGTGTTTGGCGAACAACAGATCGTACATTTCCCAGAATTTACCCTGCTCGTCTGCCGCAAGTGCCGCAACTACGGCTGCCTCGGATTTATCTGTGACGCCGATCAGAGGCAGCGGGCGGAATATAAAGCGCACGTCGTCATGATTTTTCATTAACTCGCCAATGACGGTTGCCATGGTGCCGCAACCCTGCGCTTGAAAGTCGCAATACTCAATGATGGTCACAGGCGCGTCGGCCGGACCGAATGAAAAATCAGCGCCGCTGACGGGAGGGAAGAGAGAGTTGGAGTTTGGTGCAGAAGTGGGCTCAGCCGTGATGACAGAACAGCTTATGGATGAAGTAGGCGTGTTTATAATGACTGGAGTTTCAATACTAATGGTTGGGGTGGGAGTTGCCTCTGTGCTTGAAGCACAGGCGTTCAAAATAAACATGCCTGCCATCAGGAAAAATGAAATATGCAGAATTCGTTTCATTTTACGGCTTCCTGTAATTGTGCGAAGCTGGTCATCCACGCGATGGTTTTGACGAAATCAGCCAGCGAGTCGCTTTGCTCACGCAGGGCGCGCACTGCCGGGCCGACGGGGTCTTCTCCGGCCGCGCCGCCGGGGGAACTTGCGTAGGCCCCGTAAAATGCAAAATAGGCCTGATTGATCTTGCGGAGTAAATATCCATTATCAAGGAAGACAAGGCGGCGCTGTTCCATGTATGCTTCCGCTTCCTCGATTTTTCCTTCGGCCAGCAGGGTGTCTGTTGTGACGCGTGTGGTATGCATCTCTTCACGGAAATCAAAGGGCGGGGGGGCGAATGATTCGGGTTGAGAATTTCCAAACGAAGCAAAGACCAATCCCGGGTTAGGCTGTGAAGCGGTTGTCAATTCAGGATAAAAACGCTTAAGAACGAGCGCTCCAATTTCATCCCCCGTAATGGATGCGGTCGTTTCATTCATGGTGCGAAGTTCGGGGGTTTCTCCATATAAGATTCCCAGCGGACGAAGTGTGAGATAGTTATGAGTCCATTCGTGCGCTACGACGCTGAGCAGCCATCTCAGGTCGGTCGTTCGCATGACCATGGTTGGATAAACTCCCACGCCGCCAATCCCCACAACCAATGAGGATGTGTTGAGTCCTTGATCCACGCGGGTTTCGAGCGCGGCTTGCTCGTCAATTGTCATGTCTGTGTTGACTGAGATGTTTGCTGTCTGTTCGATACGGTCGCGTGGAGAAACGATCAACGCCATGGGCAGGGAGGTCGAGTGGTACCAAACATTCGGTATTGGCTGGCCGATTGCGGTCAGTCCATTCTCTGCAAGAATCTGGCTCACCTGTTCTTGTAGCACTGCTTCTGCGAGCGGGGCTAGTTCCGCATGCCTGGAATAAAGCGCAGCAAGTTCTTCGCGCACTGAAATGGAGCCGAGTTCCTTGTCTTTGATGTTCGCATCGGCGTAAATCTGCTCGAGCAAGTATTCTTTTTCAAGTATGGTTTGCGTAGTGGATAAATATTCCGCAACGATCTGTTTTTGTGCAGTGCGCTCCAACGTATAAGGCGCTCCAATGGATGCAGCGCGTAATTTGATCGCCGCCGCATTCCCCATCCAGGTCAGATAGTTAAACTCAATCTGGCGTGTGTACTTTCGCACCTTTTCGATTTCATTTGTGAGAGAGGGGTTGCTATAACCGGTGATCAAAGCAAGCACGATAAGGGTAAGTGTGATTTCAATTCCATGGATGATGCGCTGAAACATGGGCTGGATTATACCCGTACGGGCACAACGTAACAAAAGCGTAGGGCGAGACCATCACAGCCTCGCCCTACTTACTCAATGCACCTTGCCCTCACAGCAGGTTATTTTTTATTTCGCAGATATTCGTCAATTGCAAGCGCAGCTTTTCTTCCGGCGACCATCGCGGTAACGACGAGGTCCGGGCCGGTGACACAGTCACCGCCGGAGAATACGCCCTCGCGTGATGTGTTTCCTTTGGCCTTGTCTTTCACGGTAATCAGACCCCAGTCATGCACTTCGAGATTGGGTGTCGTCTTGCCAATAATGGGATCAGGCCAATAGCCGAGCGCAAGGATGGCCGTATCAGCGGCCACGCTGAAGTTGGAGCCTTCCACGGGAACGGGTTTGCGGCGGCCTTTAGCATCCGGTTCGCCGAGTTTCATTTCGATACATTCCACGGCTGCGAGCTTTCCGTCTGCGCCGGCAATGAATTTTACAGGCTGTGTCAGGAAGCGATATTTTGCGCCTTCTTCCCGAGCCATCTTGCGGTCTTTCTTTCCGCCGGGCATTTCCTTCTCGGTGCGGCGATAAAGGCAGGTCACATCCTCAGAGCCGAGACGGAGTGCGGTGCGTAAACAGTCAGATGCTGTGTCACCGCCGCCGATGACAACCACGCGCTTGCCAACTTCAAGAGGCTGGCGCATATTTTCAGGGAGTTGGTTGGGCTCCACATTGCCACGAATGAGAAAGTCAGTGGCTTCATATACTCCGGATAAATCTGTGCCGGGTGCATCTTCCATCTTTGCATCTATTTCAGAACCAACCCCAATGAAGACAGCTTCAAAGCCTTCTGTGAATAAGCCATCAATTGTTTTATCCTTACCGATGTACGTATTGGGAACGAATTTCGCGCCAGCGCGTTCAAATTCCTCCCATTTTTCCTGCCATACATCCTTGGGAAGCTTGAAGTTTGGAATCCCGTATACGAGTAATCCGCCGGGAGCGGGTTTTGATTCGAAGATGGTTATATCGTAGCCTTTTTGAATAAGTAAATCTGCGCATCCCAGGCCTGCAGGACCCGCCCCAATAATTGCAACTTTTTTGCTGTTGGGTGTGCCAACGGGAATTACATACCCCTGAGTGCGGCGTTCGTAGTCAACTGTGAAAGCTTCCAGTTCACCGCATAGAACAGGCTGATGGTGTTTATTTAATACGCAGGAACCCTGGCATAGTGCCTCATGCGGGCAGACGCGTCCGCAAACTTCCGGGAGGGAACTGGTCTTGTGATAAATTCCTGCGGCTTCCACGAAACGTCCCTGCTCGATCAACCACATTGCGGAGGGAATGTCGTTGGATGTGGGGCACGCTACCATGCATGGCGCAGGGTCAGGGCAATGAATGCAGCGGGCGGCTTGTACCATTGCCCGTTCCGGGTCAAATTCAATTACTACATCATCGAAATCGCAAGTGCGTACTTCCGGCGCACGAAGATCAAGATCGAAAAAAGGACGATTAGCGCGTTCTTTGCGGTCAATCGCTAAAAATTCACTGGGAACTGCCTGCATAATGCCTCCGCATCAAGGGGGGTAAACACTACATCTAAGGTTATTTTTATATTCTGTGATGATACCTAAACTAATTGTCGATACACAGGCGTAAATGTCACCAAAGCAGACGACAATCGTCACAATTTTCCCGTTAGACATTTATTAATTTCCGCATCCAAAAACAATTGAATTCGTAATTACTGAATTAGAATGAATAACATACCTTACGCCTTTGTGTGATTCCTGAGCGGTAGCGAAAGGTCTCTGAAATAATTGTAGTGATGTTTCGCTCACTTGCACCGCACTGCGTTTGGCGCAGTGCAGGCGCCGCTCAACATGACACTGCGTAAGGTGGCTGAATAATAATTTACGAATCCTACACAATTTTTACATATTGAGTGGATACACTTAGTCAGACGCGCAGGATCATACGAACGCGGACTGACTATATGCTCGGAGGAATGGATGAAACAATTTTTTTCAAAGTTTTCCCGCAGAACATGGATCGTTGTGGGCGTGGTTGTAGCTGTTTTAATTGCAGTTGTTTTCATAAACTCACGTGGAACACCTCAAACGGCTTTTCAGACAACAGAAGCCGCTCGCGGTAATTTAGTCGCCTCCATCGGCGCTACGGGAAGCGTGCGTGCGAAACAAAGCGCGGTGCTCGTCTGGCAAACGACAGGAATTGTCGGCGCTGTCAATGTGGATGTTGGAAAGCGCATCTCTCGTGACGAGGTGCTGGCCAGCCTCGATAAGACTTCTCTTAACCAAAGCATTATCCTCGCAGAAGCCGATCTTGCCAGCGCCCAAAAGGCCCTTGAAGATCTGTTGAATTCAGATACGGCGCGCGCGCAGGCCCTGATCGCCGTGGATAGCGCTGAAAAAGCCTACGAGAAAGCATACAATTGGCGGCTTGAACTAAACGGTAAAATAGATATTATCGACACCTATTACGAATTCGGCATACCGAAAGTGCGAAAATATAAGGGATATGCTGATGCGGAAACGATTGCAGATGCAGATAAAAAACTGGCGCTAACCGAAGCGCAACTGAACGATGCCCGCCGCGCTTACGAGCGCTTGAAAGATGGCGCTGACTCGGCAGATATTGCGGCGGCAGAAGCGCGCGTGGCCGCTGCGCAATCAACTTTGAATCTTGCGTTTATTTCAGCTCCCTTTGAAGGGACAGTAACTCAATCAATACCTTCCATTGGCGACCAGGTTTCTGCCGGCACTACTGCTTTTCGGTTGGATGACCTTTCTCATTTGCTTGTTGACCTCCAAGTTTCAGAAGTAGATATCAACAGCGTGTTTGTTGATCAGAGTGCCGTCCTTACATTTGATGCCATTCTAGGGAAACAGTATAACGGCAGGGTTGTGGAAGTCGGCCAATCCGGCGATACTGTGCAGGGAGTCGTGAGTTTTACGGTCACTGTTGAATTGACAGATGCGGATGAGCTTGTTAAGCCCGGGATGACCGCCGCCGTGACCGTTGTTGTGGAAGAGGTAAAAGACGTTGTGCTGATCCCAAATCGGGCGGTCCGTTTGGTGGATGGTGATCGGGTGGTGTATAAACTTGTTGACGGCCAGCCTGTTCAGGTCAAGGTGCAACTCGGTTCTTCATCTGATACAGAGAGTGTGCTTGTGAGCGGCGATCTCAAAGAGGGCGATTTGATCATTCTGAATCCACCGTCGCAATTTGGCGGGCCGTTCGGAGGCTGATATGGATTGGGTGATCGAAGCTCGTGACCTGGTAAAAACATATAAGATGGGCGAGTTTGATGTTCAGGCCCTGCGCGGTGTTTCATTTAAGATCAGGCGGGGTGAAGTTCTTTCCATTATGGGGCCGTCAGGATCGGGAAAATCCACCATGATGAATACACTTGGTTGTCTGGATAGGCCGACATCTGGTGAATATATTTTGGATGGCGAGTCGGTCGCCGAGATGAATGATGACCAGCTCGCCAGTGTCCGTAATCGAAAAGTTGGTTTTGTTTTTCAAAGCTTTAATCTACTCTCGCGTTTAACGGCTTTGGGTAATGTAGAGTTACCTCTGCGTTATGCCGGGCTTACAGAAGGACGCCGTGAGCGCGCAAAGGCGGCTCTTGAAGCAGTTGGTTTGAGTGATCGTATGACACACCGCCCGTATGAACTCTCAGGCGGCCAACAGCAGCGTGTGGCTGTGGCACGCGCGATTGTCAATGACCCCGCCATGATCATGGCCGATGAGCCCACAGGGAATCTGGACTCCAAGGTTGGCAAGGAGATCATGAATTTATTGCTCAACCTCAACAAGGAACGCGGCACAACATTGATCATTGTCACGCACGATGCTGCGATTGCAGAACAAACCCAACGGGTGATTCGTCTGCGCGATGGCGAACTCGAATCGTCTGGTGAAGAAAATTCAGGGAAGGCAAAATGACATTTACACAAGCTCTTCTCGAAGCCATTGAAAGTTTAAATGGCAATAAAATGCGGTCCGGGCTGACCGTGCTTGGGATCGTGATCGGTGTTGCGGCGGTCATCGCCATGCTTGCGGTGGGGAATGGGGCGCAGGCATCCATTACAGGCTCCATTAGCAGTATTGGGACGAACTTATTATTTGTCTTTAGCGGCGCTGCGGAGGGTCCTCCAGGAGGGCCAGGCAGCGGGCGAAGTGGAAACAACAACCGTCCGCTTACGCTTGCAGACGCTGATGCAATAGCAGACCCTTTTGCGGCTCCCTCTGTCGAGTCGGTTGCTCCTGCTATTCAAGGAAATGGGACATTAACCTTTAGCGGCGAAAAATCAACTTCTACGATTTCAGGGGTGACGCCTGCCTATTCCACGGTGCGTAACATGGAACTTGCCGAAGGTGAGTTTCTGAATGAGGAGCATCTTCTTGGGCGAATGTCTGTCGTTGTGCTGGGGCCTGAAACAGCGGAGGCAATTTTTGGTCATGCTGATGGAGTTGTGGGTGAAACGATCCGCATTGAGGGCCAGCCATTTCGTGTGATCGGCGTGCTGGTTGCGAAAGGCGGCGGCGCGTTTGGCAGTGAGGATAATGCCGCCTATATTCCATTCACAACAGCGCAGGCCCGTCTCATCAAACGTGATTCACGCGACGAAGTGGATGTTCTTTTCGTGCAAGCCACCAGTGCTGAATCGGTTGTTCAGGCTTCTGATGAAATATCAAATATTCTTCGTCAGCGTCATCGAACTCCGATTGGGGCTGATGATTTTACGGTGTTTACCCAACAGGATTTTCTAAAAACCTTTGAGACGATCACTGGCGTGTTGACGATCTTCCTTGGCGGCATTGCGGGAATATCGTTGCTTGTCGGCGGCATTGGCATCATGAATATTATGCTCGTGTCGGTTACCGAACGCACGCGGGAGATCGGCCTTCGCAAGGCGCTTGGCGCGCGTAAGAAGGATATTCTGCTTCAATTCCTGACAGAGTCCTCTCTGCTTAGTTTGATTGGCGGTATTATTGGCATCATGTTCGGCTGGCTGATCGCTTTTGCTGTGGGGCAGGTCGCCACAGCGACAGGGAATAATTTTGTGCCTATTGTTGGCACAGATGCAATCATCCTCTCGACAAGTTTCTCTGCGATCATTGGTTTGTTCTTTGGCATTTACCCTGCCAGCCGCGCCGCGAATCTCGAGCCGGTGGAAGCTCTGCGTTATGAGTAGGCTTGAATGATCAGGCGAATTTTCAAGAATCGAAGTCTGTATATTGTTCTATTGTTCGCTCTCTTGACCCAGGGATGTTTTCGCGCTCGTTTGAATGCGCCTTCTGCTTTGCCTACTGTTCGAGATATTCAATCTGTAGCGACCGAAGTTGAGATTGAGTCTCCAACGCCAACGCCGACAATAAAGGTTGAGACTCCTCTGCCAACCGCGGCTTTGATTGTTCCGACAGAAACATCGCTGCCTAAAGTTACTATCAGCGCAGAGAAAGGAAACCTTTACATTCGGCGCGGACCCGGCATGGCTTATAACCAGATCGGTGTGCTGCATAAGGATACAAGCGCCGATGTAATTGCCCGTGACGTGCTTTCCAAATGGGTGCAGGTTGTTATCCCAGACTCCGATAAAACTGGATGGGTATCGCTTCAAACTGATTACTCCAAATTGAATGGTGTGTTGAGCAGCTTGCCTGATTTCACATTTACCGACTGGCCCGTTCCTGCATATTTGTATAATTGCACCGAACATGACATGTACATCATGCCCGGCGAGCTCATTCTCACCTCTTATTTCACACACCCGAATAATCAGATATGGCTTAATCCCGGCACGTATACCGTCTATGATGACACGCTGCCCAAGAGACCTGAAGTAAGAACTGTTGAAATACGCGAGGGCGTGAGTGATGCCATCGTTGTTGATGGATTGGGCAACCATCATAAATGCCCGTAGCTTTGCGATAAAATACAAATTGCTTGCGGAACGTCGAAGCCTCAGTGAAGGGAATGTTTTGGAAAACAGAATCAGCCATAAGTTACGGATGACCGTTTTCCCGCGCAGCGTCAGGTCAGCTTGAAAGTTCAATTCATTTGTCGAGGAAGATAATCAAATTCAGGAGATGATCATGTCCGAAAAATTGAAGCAGCTTAAGGAAATTCTCGGGGAAGTCTCAGATTTGAATCATGCCGGGAGCGTGTTGAGTTGGGATCAACAAGTGAACATGCCGCCCGGCGGCGGGGCGGCGCGTGGACAGCATCTTGCCACACTTGGCAGGATAGCCCATGAAAAATCAACCTCAGAAGAAGTTGGCAATCTGCTTGAAGACCTCAAACAGGAATTTGCAGGTTCGGATTCTGATGATGCTGCGTTAGTGAGAGTTGCTGCCCGCAATTTTGATAAATCAACGCGTGTGCCGGCTGAGTTTGTAGCCGAACAGGCAGTAGTTACGACCGCTTCTTTTGAGGCTTGGGTGGAAGCAAAAAGAAAATCGGATTTTTCCATTTTCCTTCCACATCTTGAAAAGGTTATGGGGCTTATGCGGAAGTATGTCTCATATTTTCCACCGGCTGATCATCCTTACGATATACTGCTCGATGACTATGAGCCGGGCATGAAAACCGCCGAAGTAAAAGAGATATTCGATAAGGTGCGTCCGCAGCAGGTGAAACTTATCAAAGCCATAACATCAGCCAAACAAGTAAAGGCTGACTTTCTCTACAAGAAATACAATGAGAAGAAAGTTTGGGATTTCAGTGAGGTCATCATCTCCAAGTTTGGTTATGATTTCAGCCGCGGCAGGCAGGATAAGGCCGCGCATCCATTTGAGACCTCGTTCAGCGTGAATGACGTGCGCATTACAAACCGCTTTGAGCCTAACAATCCACTCGCGACGCTTTTTAGCGGTATGCATGAATCAGGTCACGCCATGTACGAGCAGGGTGTAAACCCCGAGTACGAGCGCACGCCTCTGGCGAATGGCGTATCATCGGCCGTGCATGAGTCGCAGTCGCGCATGTGGGAAAACCTTGTGGGTCGTTCCCTTCCATTCTGGGAGCATTTCTTTCCTGAATTGAAAAAATTGTTCCCTGCCCAATTGGAAGGTGTCAGCGCGAAGGCTTTCTACAAGGCCATCAATAAAGTTGAGCCATCCCTGATTCGCGTGAATGCGGATGAGGCTACATATAACCTGCACATCATGCTGCGTCTTGAACTTGAGATCGGTATGATCGAAGGAAATATCGCAGTCAAAGACCTGCCTGAAATCTGGAATACGAAGATGCAGGATTACGTCGGCATTACGCCGCCGGATGACGCGCACGGTGTTTTGCAGGATATTCACTGGTCTGCCGGCCTGTTTGGCTATTTCTCAACCTATGCCCTGGGCAATCTTGTTTCCGCGCAGTTATGGGAAAAGATCAACAAGGATATTCGCGATCTCGACGAACAAATCCGTAAAGGCAAATTTGATTCCCTGCTTGGCTGGCTGCGCGAGAAGGTCCATACTCACGGTCACAAGTATGACCCACAGGATCTTATTCAAAAGGTCACTGGTTCAAAGATCGATTCCGCTGCTTACGTCCGCTACCTGACGAAGAAATACAGCGACATCTATAGCCTGTAATAAAATCGTCCCGCAGGAAGAATCGAATTGGGATTTCGAAACCCTGCGGGACTTTGATTCCACTCAATCATGAAACTTAGAATTATCATTCTCGCTTCCCTTCTTGGACTTTTATCTGCCTGCTCGCAACTGGCAGAGTCAGCGCCCACGCTTTTACCTGTCGATTCCCTCTCGACAGTTATTGCGCTGACTGGTCAGGCCATCTTCGCCACATCCAATGCGTTGACACAGGCCGTACCCGCAACTGAAACATCCCTTCCCACGAATACCCCCAAGCCTTCCACGCCGCTCCCGACCGTCACACCGACATTTGAAGCAGGCTTTACCGAGTATGCGCAGATTCATTTCCTTTCGCCCGGCCCAATGTCCAGTGTGGTGTCGCCGATCAAATTGCAGGTCATGCTGGTTGCGGGTGAAAGCAAGATCGTTCAATTTGATCTGCTTGGAGAGGACGGGCGATTGTTGCAGCGCGCATTAAAGTCTGTGGACTACTTTCCGAATGGTGTCTTTCGAGTCATTGACCTTTCCTTTGAAATCCGCGCAGTGTCTGAAGCGGGATATATCCGCATTAGCACAAAGGACAAATTGGGGCGAATTCAGTCGCTGAATACCATGCCGGTACTCCTCTATTCCATTGGTTCGAATCAACTTAATCAAGTGGGGAACATGATTTACGAACGTACCATGCTGGAGGGGCTTGAAGATGGCGACGATGTTTTTGGCGGGGTTTTAAATCTAAAGGGACGATTCTGGCCTTTTAATGATCAGCCAGTTTTTGTTGAATTGCTTCTCTCCAATGGCGAGGCCGTTTCTTCGCGCATTCTTAACTTTGAAGGCATCGATACTCAATCTTTTGAAACCACACTCCCGTATAAAGTGACTGAACCAACGCTCGCCCGCCTTACATTCCGCCAGGATAATCCATTAATAAACGAGCCCGACTCTGAGTTAAAAAGATACATTTATGTTTACTCGCTGGAAGTTATGCTGAACCCATAAATCTGGTGATTACCCACATCTTTTAAGCCTGCCAGTTCTAAAGGGAAAAGCAAATCTCAGCCACGGATTTCACTGATTGGCGCGGATTTTTTAAATTCAATCGGTGAAAATTCGTGAAATCCGTGGCAAAATGCTCTTGCCTTGCAATCAGATGACTTGTGGGTAATCACCAGTTAAAGCGACTTGCCAAAAAGACTCGCAATGGTATAATGCAGTCCGTCCGGGGTGTGGCTCAGACCGGTAGAGCGCACGGTTCGGGTCCGTGAGGTCGGAGGTTCAAATCCTCTCACCCCGACACACTGTTTTGCACCGCCTTACCCGAGGGCGGTGTTTCGTTTTAAGTGATAATTTATAACAAGAAAATTATGGTTCTGGTAAATACCCGAACTTTCATTCGCGTGACGTTGATTTTGAAGGCGATTCGGTCTATACTACCTGGAAATGAGGTTGGATGCTGAATATTCTTGGAAGATAAGGCGCTAAAATTTTACCCATGCCCACACCTGAAGAACTTGCCCGCATCAACATTGACCGTCAACTGACCGCCTGCGGTTGGACGGTGCAATCGCGCGTGGAGATGAATTTGTATGCGGGTCGTGGGATTGCGGTGCGGGAGTTTCCTTTATCCACAGGGGAGGCGGATTATCTGTTGTTCGTGGATCGGAAGGCGGTGGGGGTGGTGGAGGCGAAGCCTGAGGGTGTGACGCTTTCGGGCGTTGCTGACCAGGCGGCGAAGTATTCTGTTGGTTTGCCAGCGAATATTCCACATGTGACTTTGCCGCTGCCGTTTTTGTATGAGAGCACGGGGGTGGAGACGTTCTTCCGTGATGAGCGCGACCCTGAGCCGCGTTCAAGGCGCGTGTTTACGTTTCATCGTCCAGAGGAGTTGGCGGATTGGATATCATCCGTAGGGGCGACCCTACAAGGTTTAACGGCGAGTGCGGATCAATCAAGACGGGTCGACCCTACGTTACGGGGGCGGTTGAAAGATATGCCGACACAGTTCCCGTTGATTACAACAGGCTTGTGGGGAGCGCAGGTTGAGGCGATTAATAATCTGGAGAAATCGTTGGCGGAGAATCGTCCGCGGGCGTTGATACAGATGGCGACGGGGTCGGGGAAGACGTTTACGGCGGTGAGTTTTGTCTATCGGTTGATCAAACATGCCAAGGCGAAGCGCGTTTTGTTTTTGGTGGATCGCAATAATCTCGGTCGGCAGGCGTACAAGGAGTTCGACCAGTATCTGACGCCCGACGATGGGCGCAAGTTCACCGAGTTGTACAACGTCCAGCATTTGCAGAGCAACGTGCTCGATTCGGTCAGCAAGGTGCATATCACCTCCATTCAGCGGCTGTATTCGATGTTGAGCGGTGAGCCTGAGTTCGATGCGGAGAATGAAGAGGGGTCGCTGTTCGAGATGGGTGCGGCGCTCGATTCCCAGCCACCGAAAGAGATCCGCTATAACCCGAACTTCCCGATTGAGTATTACGATTTCATCGTGGTGGATGAGTGTCACCGCTCGATCTACAATTTGTGGCGCGGCGTGCTCGAATATTTCGATGCCTTCCTGATCGGGCTGACCGCCACACCGTCGAAGCAGACCTTCGGCTTCTTCAAGAAAAATCTGGTGATGGAATATCCACGCTTGCGGGCGATTGCCGACGGCGTGAATGTGCAGGGCGATGTCTATCGCATTCGCACAGAAATTTCCGAGAAGGGCAGTAATGTAGAAGCGGGATACTTTATTGGCAAGCGCGAACGCATGACACGCGCCGAACGCTGGGAAAAGTTGGATGAGGATTTTGAATACGACCCGCGTCAACTCGACCGTGAAGTTGTTTCACCTGATCAGATACGTACTATCCTGCGAACCTATCGCGACAAGCTGTTTACTGAGATGTTCCCTGGGCGCGAGATCGTCCCGAAGACGTTGATCTTCGCCAAAGACGACAGCCACGCGGAAGACATCGTACGGATTGCGCGTGAGGAATTTGGCAAGGGCGATGAGTTCTGTCAGAAGATCACGTATCGTTCAACGGGCAAGAAGCCCGAAGATTTGATCAGCGACTTCCGCAACAGTTATCATCCGCGCATTGCCGTGACCGTGGACATGATCGCCACAGGCACAGACATCAAGCCGCTCGAAGTGCTGTTGTTCATGCGCGCGGTGAAGAGCCGCTTGTTGTTCGAGCAAATGCTGGGACGCGGCACACGCGTCGTCAGCCAGACCGAGTTGCAGAATGTGACGTCGGATGCAAAGACGAAGGATCGCTTCGTGCTGATCGATGCGGTGGGCATTGTGGAATCGGAACTCGCCGACCCGCAGACACTGGAACGCAAACGGAGCGCGTCGCTCAAGCAGTTGCTCGAGTCGGTGGCGGTGGGCGTGACGGATGAAGATACGCTCAGTTCGCTGGCGGGGAGACTCGTCAGACTGGCTAAAAGTTTGGGGACGGCAGAGCAGGCTGAGGTTAAAGAAAGAAGCGGCGGACTGTCGTTGGCAGATATGTCCAATCGCCTGCTGGATGCCATCGACCCAGATAAAATCCAGGAGAGCGATCCGCAAATCCTAATCGATGCGGCGGTGCGACCGTTGGCGAGCAACCCCGAACTGCGGGCGCGGCTGACGGAGATGCAGTCGCGGCATGAGCAGGCGATTGACGAAGTGAGCCAGGATGCGGTGATCGAGGCGGGGTTCACGGATGAGGCGTCGCGGCTGCTGGTGCGGTCGTTTGAGGAGTACATCGCCGAGCATAAGGATGAGATCACGGCGCTACAGATTTTGTATTCAATTCCTTTTACCGCTAAGCACGCGAAGAGCGCAAAGGGAAAAGAAGAAAAGAATCTTAGCGACCTTAGCGAGCTTCGCGGTGAAAAGAATCGCCTGACATTTGAAGCATTAAAGCAGTTGTCCGAGACATTATCGCAGCAGCAACACAATTGGACGACGGAGGCGTTGTGGAGGGCGTATGCCCAATTGGAACGTGATCGCGTGCGCGGGGCGGGGACACGGCGCGTGTTGACGGATCTGGTTTCGCTGGTGCGTCATGCGGTGCAGTTGGACGATGAACTGGTGCCGTATCCCGAACGCGTGCAGAGACGCTATGCGGATTGGCTCGCTGCACAACAAACCGATGGACGGACGTTCACGTCCGAACAACGCTGGTGGCTGGATCAGGTGGCGACGCACATCGGAGTCAATCTGGAAATCCATGCCGAGGATTTCAATTATGGTGAGTTCTTCAATCGCGGCGGACAGGTAGCGGCGTTGCGTACGTTTGGTCCGCAATTGAAGGGTTTGTTGGATGAGTTGAATGAAAGACTTAATGTTGACGGGTTGGATAGTTAGAAGGTTCAAAAGTTCAAACGTTCAAAGGTTTATGTGGTGATGATTGATGATGGCAACGATGAATGGTAACGGTGAAAATGGACACTCCCTGCCTGATGGTTGGGAGTGGAAGGTATTGAGCGATGTTTCTATTTCTCAATCAGGCGCAGGGTTTCCAAAGACCTATCAAGGGGAAACCGAAGGTGCTTATCCATTTGCCAAAGTTTCTGATATTTCTAATGCAGTAAAAAATAACGGTGGGTCTCTTACTTCTGCAGTAAATTATCTTTCAGCCGCAACAGCACGAAAGATACATGCAAAAGAATTTCCAATTGGAACGACGTTATTTGCAAAAATTGGAGAAGCAGTTCGCTTAAATCGACGTGCTTTTGCTTCTGTCTCCGTACTGGCTGACAATAATGTGATGGGGCTTATCCCAAATATTGATATTGTTTCCCCAAAATTTCTTTATCACTTCATGCACACTGTTGAATTGTATGAGTATTCGCAAGCAACGACTGTGCCGTCAGTAAGAAAATCTGATGTAGAACAAATTCCCTTTCCACTGGCTCCACTGTCCGAGCAAGAGCGTATTGTTACCCGCCTTGAGGAAATGTTCAGCGATTTGGATGCGGGCGTGGCGGCGTTGGAGCGAGTCTGCGTGGGGTTGAAACGCTATAAGGCGTCCGTGCTCAAGGCGGCATGTGAAGGGAACTTAGTAGAGCAGGATGCAAATGATGTACCTGCACATGTTTTATATAAAAAGATTTTGGAAGAAAGAAGGAATCTCTGGGAGAGTCAATTAGTTAAAAAAGGTAAAGCGAAAAACACAAAATATTCTGAACCAGAATTGCCAGAGATAGAAGATGAGAATTTGCCCAATGGATGGATGTGGACATCTTTAGATAGTTTGACATATCGAGTTACCTATGGAATTACAGTAAGACCGAAATATGTTGAAGAAGGAGTTTCAATAATTTCGGCAAGAGAAATAAGATCTGGTGAAATTGACTTGGAAATCTCTCACAAAATTTCCACCGAAGATTATGAAAAATTACGCCACAATTGTATTTTGTATTATGACGATGTTTTGTTTAGCAAGACTGGCACTATCGGTCATGTAGCAAGAGTAAAACATGATATGCCATTGAGTGTTTCGCAAAATGTGGCAGTGTTATCCCCAGTTGTTTGGTCAAAATATCTCGAAATGGTTCTACGATCTCCAATAATTCAAAGGCTTGCACAAAGCAAGATAAAAACAACTGCAATCCCTGATTTACAACTTGGATTAATGAAAAAGTTTCCAATTCCTCTTCCCCCGTTGGACGAACAGCGGCGGATCGTGGCTGAGGTCGAACGGCGGCTGTCGGTGGTTGGGGAGGTCGAGTCCGCGGTGGAGGTGGGTCTAGTCCGCGCGGGGAGGCTGAGGCAGTCCGTGTTGAGGTCCGCTTTTGAGGGGAGGTTGTAAACGGACTATGAAACGGATTCACGGACGGAAACGGATTCTGATGATGCAAGAGTCTGCGGTGGAGGCGGGTTTGGTCCGCGCGGGGAGGCTGAGGCAGGCGGTGCTGAGGTCCGCTTTTGAGGGGAGGTTGTAAACGGACTATGAAACGGATTCACGGACGGAAACGGATTCTGATGATGCAAGAGTCTGCGGTGGAGGTGGGGTTGGTCCGCGCGGGGAGGCTGAGGCAGGCGGTGCTGAGGTCCGCTTTTGAGGGGAGGTTGTGATGGGTGCAGGTTTGAAGGTTGGAATGTGGGAAGGTTTGTCTGCGGTGGAGGTGGGGTTGGTCTGCGTGGGGAGACCGAGGCAGGCTGTGTTGAGGTCTGCTTTTGAGGGGAGGTTGTGATGATACGTTGGGACACGGCGCTGCCGTGTCCAGGGCACAGCAACGCTGTGCCCCAACGGTATTCCTACAGAATAAAATGACAAAATTTGACCCCGAAATTCACCATCGTCGTTCCATCCGTTTGAAAGAATACGATTACACCCAACCAGGGGCATATTTCATCACCTTCTGCACCTATCAACGTATGCACCTTTTTGGTGAGGTCGTGGATGGCGAAATGGTTTTGAATGACGCGGGTAAAATAGCTCGGGATGAATGGTTCAAGACTGCGGAAATACGTCCATATGTGAAGTTGTATGAGGACGAATTCGTGATCATGCCGAATCACGGGCATGGAATTATTTGGATCGATGATGACGTTGGGGATGACGTTGGGGCATGGCGCCGCCGTGCCCCAACGGATGTGATTGAAAAATTTGGCAAACCCGTAAAGGGATCGATCCCCACCATCGTTCGTGCGTACAAATCTGCTGTGACGTATGCGGTCAACGCGGCAGAAAATCAGCGCGGAGCTGTTTTGTGGCAGAAAAATTATTATGAACATGTCATCCGCAATGACCGTGAACTGAACAATATTGGATGGTATATTGTCAACAATCCATTTAACTGGCAATTGGATCGTGACAATCTTCAAAATATTCGAAAATTATCCCCGCCTGAACAGGTGGAGCAATATGTAAAGGATGTTGAAGATATGGCTTTGAAATTAAAGGCAGACAATCAATGAACATACAATCCTCCACCATCGTCCAGCGCCTCTGGAACTACTGCAACATCCTTCGCGTCGAGCGGCGGCTATCGGTGATTTGGGAAGTCGAGTCCGTGGTGGAGGTGGGTCTTGTCCGCGCGGGGAGGCTGAGGCACGTGTCCTCTTTAGAGGGGTCAGTGTTGAGGTCCGCGTTTGAGGGGAGGTTGTAGGTGAATCAGTATGTAGGAGTGAACTATGCCAAAATCTAAAGATGAAGCCAACAAGCCTTTCAGTCTAGATTGGAAATCCACGGGAATTGGTGTTGGAATTGGTATGCTTCTTCTGTTTCTCATTATTGCACGCGGAGGACGCGTGGAAGAATGGAACATTGGAATAGCAAAGTTCGTTTTTCCTACACCTACTTCTGTATCTGATTCAAATGTAGCCACGTCGAGTAGGAAAATCGAATCTTTTCCAGCTAAAGTCTTTGCTTTCGGTGGCGCTTACGACTCTCCCCCACAAAAGGGGCTTGGTTTCCTCGAGGTTGAATATCAGCCTCAAAATCGATTTGTTTATCATTTTTCTTTTGACCTGCCCATTGATGGAACATATGGGTATGCTGGCTTTACATTTTGGTTTATTGATCCAAATAATGCAAAACAGTTTTCATCACAAGATTTGACAAGTTTCAATTCAATCGAAATCACTCTGAAGTTTGAAAGCGATCTTCACCATTGCCAATTCTTTATAAAGGATATTGCTTACATTCTGCATGATGAGAGTAATCATGTCAATTACACACTTTTGGGACAAACTGCTCCACCCAATAGCAAAATTGAAAAGAGTGGTGATGAATATAAATATACAATTCCTCTCTCCAATTTCGACAAGATCGATCTTAAAGCGGTGCGGGAAGTTGGTTTCGTAGTTGATGCTGGCGTTCCACAAGATGAACGGTCATTTATTGTTCGTGAGATTCTTTTTACCCGATAGGGTGTTGCTGGCGTGGGAAGTCGAGTCCGCGGAGGAAGTGGGTCTGGTCCGCGCGGGGAGGCTGAGGCACGTGTCCTCTTTAGAGGGGTCTGTGCTGAGGTCCGCTTTTGAGGGGAGGATGTGATGAATTTGCAGTGCCGCAAATATGTTATACTAATTATAATAAATGTATAACAAGGAGTTGACCATGAACTTAACCATTTCCAACAAGGGCTGGATCGTTATCCCTGCCGAGTTTAGAAAAAAATACAATCTCCTGCCTGGCACGCAAGTGATCGTCGTGGATTACGGCGGCGTGCTGTCCATTGTCCCCGCCATGCAAAATCCAATCAAACAAGGACGCGGCTTGCTCAAAGACCTCCCTTCTTTGACGGATGATTTGCGGAAAGAACGCGCTGGGGAATTTGCGCGCGAAGAAACCAGGGCTAATCAACTCAATGGCTGAGCAACCCGCCTACGTGTTGGATACATTTGCCTTGCTGGCTTATCTAAAAAATGAGCCCGCCGCCGCGCGTATCGAGAAGGTTCTGGAAACTGCTGGAAAAGAAAAGTGCCGCCTGTTTGTTTCCATTATTAATCTCGGGGAAATACTTTACATCACAGAAAGAAGAGGCGGGGTCTCAAAAGCGCAGGATGTCTTGGCGTTGATTCGACAACTCCCCGTGGAAATTTTGCCTGCTGACGAACAGGCTGTTTTTTCTGCCGCCCACATCAAAGCCAGCCATGCGCTTTCCTATGCCGATGCCTTCGCCGCAGCCGCCGCCATCCGCGAAAGCGCAGTCATCCTAACCAACGATCCAGAATTTGCAACCGTTGAATCGATCGTGACTGTGGAATGGCTGGAAAAATCAATTTGAGTCGAAACACATGAGCACACAATCCTCCACCATCGTCCAACGCCTCTGGAACTATTGTAACGTCCTGCGTGATGACGGCATGTCGTATGGCGATTACGTTGAACAACTTACCTATCTGCTTTTCCTCAAAATGGATTCAGAAGGCAGCGCCATGCTTGGCCTGCCCAGTTCCATTCCAGGACAATATAACTGGGCGAGCCTGCAGCGTCTGGATGGTGATGATCTCGAAAGTCATTACCGCGCCACGCTCGCGGGCTTGGGTCAAGGGGCGGGGTTGATTCCCGTTATCTTCCGCAAGTCGCAAAACAAGATTCAAGACCCCGCCAAACTGCGCCGTCTGATCGAACTGATCGACGGCGAAACCTGGATCGGGCTGGATATTGATGTCAAGGGCGAAATCTACGAAGGTCTGCTTGAAAAGAACGCGCAGGACACCAAGAGCGGAGCGGGTCAATACTTCACGCCGCGTCCACTGATCAAGGCGATTGTGGATGTCATGCGTCCCGAACCTGGCAAAACCATTTGCGATCCCGCCACAGGTACAGGCGGCTTCCTGCTTGCCGCTCATGATTACATCGCCAGTCACAACACGCTCGACCGCGACCAGTGGGATCACCTGCGCCATCAAGCTCTGCATGGCTGGGAGATCGTAGATAACACTGCGCGTCTGTGCGTGATGAATTTATATCTGCATGGCATCGGTTCCAATGGTGATGGCGCAGAGTTGGGTCGCAGTCCCATTCATGTCTCCGACAGTCTTGCATCCCATCCAGGCGAATACTTTGACATGGTGCTCACCAATCCGCCCTTCGGCAAGAAGTCCAGTGTCACCTTTGTGACTGAGGAAGGCGAAATCAAACGCGAGTCTCAGAACATCGTTCGTGAAGATTTCTGGACCTCCACCAGCAACAAGCAACTTAACTTTGTCCAGCACATCAAGAATATCCTGAACATGACGGGCAAGGCGGCGGTCGTTGTCCCTGATAACGTGCTCTTTGAAGGCGGGGCGGGGGAGGTTGTCCGCCGCAAACTTCTGCACGAATGTGATGTCCACACCCTCTTGCGACTGCCGACAGGCATCTTCTACGCTCAGGGCGTCAAAGCCAACGTTCTTTTCTTCGACCGTAAGCCTGCCTCCGAAACCCCGTGGACCAAGCAACTCTGGATCTACGACCTGCGCACCAACATGGACTTCACCCTTAAGACGAATCCGCTGGCACGCGGCAATCTCGACGACTTCGTGGCATGTTTCCACGCCGACAACCGCTTCGAACGCACCCCAAGCTGGTTGCCGTCCGAAGAAGCGGGTCGTTGGCGAGCATTTACTTACGAAGAACTCCTCGCCCGTGACAAGGTCAATCTCGATATCTTCTGGCTCAGGGACGAGTCACTCGAAGACTCTGCCAACCTGCCGAATCCCGATGTGCTGGCAACCGAGATCGTCGAAGACCTGCGGTCCGCGCTGGCGCAGTTTGAGTCCATTGCGGAAGAATTGGGCGAAGAATAAAAGTTTGTACGTAAGGTATGCCATCTCATTGCCATGCCGACTATCAGCCAGTGGACAGCGCCAAAGATCAAGCCGCCCACCCAGGTTGCCGCACCGACTCCAGATGACCAGAGAAAGGCATAGATCAGGGCGAAGATCACGCCCATCATCAAATGCATCATCCAACCCAATACAGGGTTAGACTTTGCGCTGAACATACTGCCCAGCAAACTGACGATGTCCATTTTAGGCATTCCCATTTTAGGCGCCATCATCAGAACGGCGGTAAAGACAATAGTCGCAACAATGCCAGCGATGACTGTATTAAGAATATTCATTTTTATCTCCTTTGAAATTTGGTCTTATACCCACCTGATATTAAACCGTTGACTTCTCTTACCCATTTTCGAAAAATAAAAATCGCCATCCAATTTCATGTTGGATGGCGATACTGAAAACGAACTGTTATGCCGTGTTGAGTATGATCTTTTCCAACACCTTATACTCTTCCCGACAATCTTCACACAGATCCAGATGCTGTTGTATCAAAGGCATCAATTGCGTGACATCCTCTCCCTGCGCCGCGAGTTCGGCAAACTGATCGAGCACGGCAAACACCTCATCACAGGTCATTTCAACATCCTGCGTATTGGACAGCATGGTCAGGACTTTTTGCATCATCTCGGATTTATCCGCCTGCATTCCACCTTGTGGGGAAATGGGTTTACCTTTATTTGAGCCAAAGAGCCGCTGGAATATTTGTTTAATTTTCATTTTTAATAAATTCCTTCTACGAATGGATAGTAATACCTGTCCAATGTCTTACTTACCAACCCGTTCAAAAACGGATAATACCTGCTGGGGTGTCAGCCCTTCTTTTTCCAATCGTTTTTTGAGTCGCAAGCGGGCATCATGCATTAATTTATATAAGGCATTTCGATTCATTCCCAATCGCTGGGCGGCTTCCTCCAGAGGAAATCCCTCCATTGTTGCCGTCATTGCCATGCGTTGTTTCTCAGTCAACTCTTCCATGATGATACGATTGATCCGCTTCATCATATCCATTCGATCTACTTGATCTTCGGGGCTTGCCTGACTATCGGGTATTTCTCGATACGACGCATCGCCTTCCTCGTCCATTGCCATCTCTGGCAGGGGTACTTCCCGCCAACGGACGCGGCGCAATTCGGTCAGCGCGGCACGCACGGCAATTTTATGTGCCCAAGTGGTGAATTGGCTGCGCCCTTCGAATGTGTCCAAATTATCCAAAACCCGCATGAGCGTTTCTTGTACTATTTCCTCGACAAGCGCTTCGGACTCGGGACTATTGGGGGCAATCCGCCCGGCGATGGCGTAAGGCAAGCCGCGCAGGATAATGGCGCGTAAATCTTCCAATGCCTGAGCCTGTGGCTCCCCTCCAGCGCGTAAATCTGCAATCCATTCTTCGTTGGTGCGTTTGTCCATATTTGGATTATAAACCAGCGGGTAATAGTTTTCATGTTAATACTATCCTTGATAGCAAGGATACGGAGGATGTATGTCGGTAAATCACAAATCAATTCCAGCGCTCACCACCGCCCAAATGATCGAAGTGGATCGCGCCATGATCGAGGACTATCACATCGAATTGATCCAGATGATGGAAAATGCGGGACGCAATTTCGCGGAACTGGCGCGCTGTCAGATGGGGGGCGCAGTGAAAGGTCACAGCGTAGCAGTCCTCTGCGGAAACGGGAACAACGGCGGGGGCGGAATGACCGCAGCGCGTCGTCTGCATAATTGGGGCGCAAATGTCATCGTCGCATTGACCAAATCAGCGGATGACTATCGCGGCGTCCCTACCCATCAATTGGATATTCTCAAGCGGATGAATATTCCCATCGTTGACTCCGCCTCGCTTCCTCCGACTGTTGAGTTGATTCTCGACGCAATCATTGGCTACAGCTTGAGCGGATCCCCGCGCGGCGCGGCGGCAGATCTCATCCGCTGGGCAAATAAACAAACCAGCCCAATTCTTTCTCTCGATACGCCGTCTGGTTTGGATACGACCACTGGTATGGCATACGAACCCACGATTCGCGCGACCGCCACCATGACGCTGGCGCTGCCTAAAAAAGGATTGTTGAACCCCGCCATAAAACCCTATGTTGGCGAATTGTATCTCGCAGACATCAGCGTTCCACCCGAACTTTATTTGGCAATGGGGATAAAAGTGTCAGGCTTGTTTGATCGGGAAGATATTATTCATATCGCTTAAAGGATAAAACCATAAATGTTAGAACCAACTGAAAATGATGCAAAACATTCGCCTGATTATTCAAAGATCATCGCCGCCATCAGCTGGGT
>JACRBH010000074.1 GCA_016234535.1 Chloroflexota bacterium | reverse complement strand
GTGCGTACCAACATCAACAGATCGTTTGGCACTTGAAACGGCGTTTCCACCATCACATCACGCACCTTATGCCCAATGTCACGCACATCGCCCGGGCGCACATTTTTCAACTCGCTCATGGACATGCCCCAGAAGCGGTCAAACACAGCCGCGGATGCCTGCTCCAATGCCTGCGTATCTGCGCCCGGCAATAAAAATCCCAACTCTTTATAGGACTTTATCAATCGCGCCGCATCGCGTGTACCCACAGCGATCACCGTTTCGCGCAGACCCTTGCGAAGATTTTCAGGCACATGCCCCACCATGCCAAAATCCACAAAAGTCAATTGCCAGCGGGTAGACTTGCGTTTGCTTCCTTTTGTCGGGGGCAGGGGAGTAATGAACAAATTCCCCGGGTGCGGGTCGGCGTGAAAGAAACCGTCTTCAAAAATTTGTTCGAGATATACATCCAACAACTTGCGCGCCACTTCACTGCGGTCAATGCCTGCGGCGGTAATGGCGTCATATTCTGTGATCTTGATCGCGAATACATCTTCAAGCGTGAGCACTCGCAGCGTGGATAGACTTCTCACCACGCGCGGCACGTTCACCAATTTATCATCCTTGAAATTTTCAAAAAAAGCTTCGGCGTTTTCCGCTTCCTTTTGATAATCAATTTCCTCGTACACAGTGGACGAAAACTCGCGCAGCAACGCGGGCACATCGGCATGTTCGCGGACGGGACGGTAATGCATCAGCCAGTTACCGACTCGCTGCAACGCTGACAGGTCCACGGTCACGATGGATGCGATGCTCGGGCGTTGGACTTTAACTACAACGTTAAGAAATTCCGCATCTTCACCACCCTGCAATCTGGCTCTATGCACCTGGCCAAGAGACGCCGCTGCGAGCGGGTTCTCGTCAAACCATTCGAATTTTTCTGACAACGATGCGCCAAGTTCCTGCTCAGCGAGTTGACGTATATCCGCGAAAGCTTCAGCAGGGACTTCATCCTGCAAATCGGCGAGGGTGTCGGTGATCTCGGGCGGAAGGATGTCGAGTCGCGAAGAAAGGAATTGCCCAACCTTGATCATCACGCCGCCCATGTGTAACGCCAGCGCGCGAAAGCGCATTGCCTCGCGGCGAAAACGTTCAGGGCGCGTCTTTTTTGCAAGCTGGCGAAAGCCAACCTTGCGAACGATCAATTCCCAATAGATAAAGCGGAGGATGACACCCGCGAAAAAAGTAAGGATGCGGAGATAGCGTCCGCGCAAACGGGGGATTTTCATTTAGTCTCCAATTATGAGGATGAGGGATTGTATCACTGGCAATAAAAACTCAGCGGAGCGCAGACTTCAGTCCGCCTTATAAATGCGGACTGAAGTCCGCGCTCCCTTTTTATTTACACAGGTTTCAAGTGAACAATAAATGTTGTGCCCTTATTTATTTCACTTTTCACATCGATCTTTCCGCCCAGTTCTTCGATGATCGATTTGACAATATACAAACCAATGCCGCTGCCCGGTATCTCGGCCACCGTGACATTCTTTGCGCGATAAAATTTTTCGAACAAATGCGGAATGGCATCCGGGCTGATGCCCATCCCCTGATCCACGATAGCCACGTCTACATAACCATCCGAATGACTGATGATTACTTTGATGTTGCTTCCCGTTGGCGAAAACTTGACCGCATTATTAATTAAGTTGATGAAGACCTGCTGCAATGCGCCATTATCGCCAAAAATATTCAAAGGTTCCTGTAGCGCATCTAGTGTTAGCGCAACACCCTTTTTATTTGCGATCGGGCTGACAGCCTCCATGGATTCTTTCACCACAGGTAAAAGGTCAAGAGGAACGCTTTCCAATTTCATCATGCCGCTCTCAAGCCGTCCCGCCATCAAAAGACTGTCAATCAATTTTTTCTGGCGGTTGAGTTCGTTCCTGAGGATGCGCCAATATTCATCCAACTCCTCCTGCGTGCCACCCTGCTGGATCAGGTCAGCCATCAAGATAACGGCTGTCAGCGGCGTTCGCAACTCGTGAGAAGCGCGATTGATAAAATCCGTTTTCATCTCATTGAGCTGCACCATGTCTGAAATATCGCGGATGATAATCAGCGCTTCGCTGGGATTGATCGGGTGCAATCTGGATTCATAAATGCTGCTGCTAAACGGTAATTGAAACCCTTCCAGCCAATATGGAACTTGAAAGGTGTTTTTATTTTTATCGCCAAGAATCCTGGCAACAATCTCTTCAGGCCAGGTCTCGACAAGTTTTTTACCGGTGATCATGTCACGGTGGATAAACAAGGGATGGTTCGGGCTGGAGTTGTAATCCAGGATCGTGCCGTCCGCATCGATGCGGATCAACAAGTCCGGGAAAGATTCCACGATGATACGGTTTCGGAATTCGTTCAAGCGGATCGTTTCTTCATACTGGATGCGCTGTAACGCCGCGCCGATCAGGTTGGTGGCGGTCTGCACCGCATCGAAATCTGCCAGCAGCCACGAAAGGCTGTTCTTATGATCGAACATTCCCAAAAATCCGCGCGAGCCAAGCAATCCCTGAACTGGAATTGCCAAAAAGGAATATTCCGCAATATCCCCATCCCCGCCCGCTTTTACCTCGGAAAGAACCGTCTCCGGTGTTGTAATCATTCTATTAATAAATGGCGTAATTGCAGTCTTTGCATCAAAACTGCCCGCGTCGTATCCCACCCAACTATAGTGAATCATGATCTGTGGGGCGCCTGAAAAATTTTCGATCTCGAAAATTACACAACAAAAGAGTTCCAGCGCATTCCCCAACGATTCGAGCACCTCGGTAATGCCAGACTCGATATTTGGGGAACGGAACAGGCGGGCTGTAGCCTCGCTAATCACGGAAAGTATCTGGCCGTTCCTTTTTAGAAGTTTTTCCGTCGCCTTTCTTTCCGAAATATCCCGAACGATACTTTGAATGTAAACCGGCAGCCCATTTTCATCGGAGACAATGGATGTGCTGATCTCGACCGGGATCAAAGTACCATCTTTCTTCTTGAGAATTCTTTCATAGATATTCGCGTGGTCGCCGGGGGCAATTTGACGATCCAACTCCTCCCCCATTGACATTACGTTGCTGACGCTCATGCCCGAAATTTCCCGCTCATCATATCCAAGCAAATCAAGAGCCTGCTGATTTGCTTTCAGGTAGCGCAGATCCAGATCGATGATAAATACACACTCCCCTGTCTGTTCGAACAAAGCGCGGCCAAGTTGATCCACCTCCCAATTTTGCTTCTTCTTTTCCAGCTTCGCTCTTACTTCCGGCGGAAGCGCTTTGATGGGGATCGTTTTTTCATCCATAGACTATATCTTCCGGTCGAAGGTCCGGCAATTCGGCCAGGACCATGCATCCCCTGGGAGTGTCAACGATCTTCACATCCCCGCCATGGTGACGGAAAGCGGCGCGGGCTATCGTTAGGCCAACTCCAAGCCCGTCGTGCTGGCGGGTATCACCCTGGCTTATCTGGTAAAACTTTTCAAACACCTTTTCGCGCAATTCCAGCGGGATTCCGGGACCTTCATCCGAAACAGCGATTTTGACCCCGCCGTTGGAGCCGGTGGAAATCCCCATATGCACCCGTCCATTTTGCGGACTGAACTTGAACGCATTATCAACCAGGTGCAAAACAGATTGCGTGAATTCCCTTCTTGCGGCCTTTATCTCCTCCCCGCCGGTGATCTGATGAGTAAACTTCAAGCCTTTGCTGTTGTATCGTTCAAAGCGCTTGTAAACGGGACTCAAAATATGAACATTCAGGTCAATGGACTGCCTGATGGAATTCAAATTGCCGAGGTCAAGATTGGAAAGAATAATAATATCGGTAACCAGAGACTCCAATTTGTCCACATTCGAAAGCGCGGTCCGCAGAAAATTACTCTGCAGTTCGGGGTCGCTAAATTTATGATTAACGGCAAGCTCCAGCGGCGTGATGATATTCATCAGCGGAGTGCGTAATTCATGCTGGAAGTTTTGAAGGATCTCGGCCCGCAATCTTTCCATATCCTGACGGGCAATTTCCGCCATCTGATCACGGCCATGTTTTCGCTCAGTCTGGATGCGTCTCAACAACCCATCCAATCGTGCCAATAATTCCTCCATGCCAAATGGCTTGGCGATGTAATCATCCGCCCCGTCGCGGATGCCCGCAAGCCGGTCATCCTTCCCCGAACGCGCTGTCAGAAATATGAATGGAATGGATGAAGTTGCGGAATCAGCATTCAGTAATCGCTTCAGCTCAAACCCATCCGGAGGCGGCATCATTACATCTGAAACGATCACATCCGGCAGATGCTGCCTGGCTTTTTGCAAACCATCCCGTCCATCCACCGCCTCGATCACCTGAAATCCGTGCCGCCGAATAGCAACGACCAGTCCCAACCGAATGGCGGGTTCATCGTCAATCACAAGAATAACAGGAACTTTGCCGTCATCCATTTTATTATCCCTCATAGGTCCGAGGGATTGCGCAGGCTTTGCGTAGTCCCAGTGGATTTGAATTGAATCTTCGCATTGTTGTTTACGAACATAATGTTGATGTTTGCAAAGGATATCAAGTCGCCGGAGTTTAGCACACACTTCTCGATTCTCTTCCCATTCAAGAAAGTGCCGCTGGTGGAGTTCTTATCATACAGAATGTATTTACCGTCATCATTCACGATTTCAGCGTGGTGCCGTGACAGGAAATCTTCATGGAAAACAATATCATTCTCCAGATGGCGGCCAATTGTTGTAACCGATTTCGTAAGAGGGATCATTTGGCGGTTAACGATCAGGAAGACTCCCTGCTGAGATGTTATTTGATCAAGATAATCATCCTTCTTATCCATTTTGACCTCACGGTTTCTTTATAAAATAAAACTTTCCCATTTAGAATAATCTTACTACAAGAACGGTCAACAGGAATAACAAAATAGGGAT
>JACRBH010000073.1 GCA_016234535.1 Chloroflexota bacterium | reverse complement strand
TGCGCGGCACGGCGCAGAATCCAGATGTCTACTTCCAGGCACGCGAAACGGTCAACCCGTTCTACGCGGCCACTCCTGCCATCGTGCAAGAGATGATGGATGCATTCGCCAAAGTCACGGGCAGGCATTACAACTTGTTTGATTATGTCGGCCACCCCGACGCGGAACGCGTGGTCATCATCATGGGGTCAGGCGCAGACACAGCCGAAGCGACAGTGAATTATCTCGTTGAAAAAGGCGAGAAGGTTGGCTTGCTGAAAGTCCGCTTGTACCGCCCGTTCTCGGTGGATTACTTCATCGAGGCATTGCCCAAATCGGTGAAGAGCGTTGTTGTTCTCGACCGCACCAAGGAACCAGGTTCGATGGGCGAGCCGCTTTATATGGATGTAGTCAATGCTTTGGCTGAAGGTCAGCGAGCAAATGTCAAAGTAATTGGCGGACGGTATGGCTTATCTTCCAAGGAATTTACGCCCGCCATGCTGAAGGCGGCTTTGGATGAATTGAGCAAGCCCGAACCCAAGAATCATTTCACGGTCGGTATCAACGACGATGTTTCCCACACCAGCCTCGATGTGGATTCATCCTTCTCCATCGAACACGCTGAAACCGTGCGCTGTTTGTTCTTCGGTCTCGGCTCAGACGGCACGGTGGGCGCGAACAAGAATTCGATCAAGATCATCGGCGAAGAGACGGAGAATTTCGCGCAAGGTTATTTTGTGTACGACTCGAAGAAGTCGGGACAAATGACCATTTCTCACCTGCGCTTTGGGCCGCACCCAATCCATGCTCCCTATCTCATTGAACCAAATCAGGCGAACTTCGTGGCATGTCACCAGTTCAACTTCCTTGAACGCTATGATGTGCTGAAATACGCCAGGGAAGGCGCGGTTTTCCTGCTCAACAGCATGTCTGGCAAGGATGAAGTCTGGGATACGTTGACAAGCGAAGCGCAGTCCGCGATCATCGAAAAGAAACTCAAGTTCTATGTCATCAACGGCTATGATGTGGCTGAAAAGACGGGTATGGGGCAGCGCGTCAATACCATCATGCAGACTGCGTTCTTCGCCATCTCGGGTGTGCTTCCACGCGAACAGGCGATTGAAGAGATCAAGCACGCCATTGAAAAAACATACGGCAAACGCGGCGAAGCTGTGGTGAAGAAAAACTTCGAAGCTGTGGATGCGACCATCGCGAATCTTTATGAGGTCACTGTCCCAGCGGCGGTAAGCTCAAAGATGACGCGCCGGTCATCGGTCCCGAATGAAGCGCCTGATTTCGTCCGCAATGTGCTTGGACCCATGATCAGCTTCGATGGAGATAATCTGCCCGTGTCTGCAATGCCCATCGATGGGACCTATCCGCTTGGCACGACGCAATGGGAGAAACGCAATCTCGCGCTTGAAATTCCCGTTTGGGAAGAGAGCCTGTGTATTCAATGCGGTAAATGCGTAATGGTCTGTCCGCACGCGGTCATCCGCCATAAAGTGTACGATGAAAAATTGCTCGCCGATGCGCCTGAGACTTTCAAACATGTGCCGTCGAAGTTCAAGGAATTTTCACAGGGAATGGCTTACACGCTGCAAGTAGCGCCCGAGGATTGTACGGGGTGCTCCGTGTGCGTTGAGGTTTGCCCCGTAAAGGATAAGAGCGCGGTCGGACGCAAGGCGATCAACATGGCGCCGCAGCCTGCCTTGCGCGAAGCCGAGGCAAAGAACTGGGATTTCTTCATGAACATCCCAGACATGGATAAAAAGTTATTCAATCCTTCCACGATCAAGAATTCGCAATTGCTGCGCCCGTTGTTTGAGTTCAGCGGCGCGTGCGCGGGATGCGGTGAAACTCCCTATGTGAAGCTGGTCTCCCAGCTCTTTGGCGACCGCTCCGTGATCGCGAATGCCACGGGTTGTTCCTCCATTTATGGCGGCAACCTCCCCACCACTCCGTGGGCTGTGGACTCGAAGGGACGCGGCCCCGCATGGTCGAATTCGCTGTTTGAAGATAATGCAGAATTTGGTTTGGGTATGCGCCTGACAATTGACAAGCAAAAGGAATATGCGCTCGAACTGGTGAAGATTTTTGAAAAAGAATTGAGCCTCGATTTGGTGAATGCGCTGGTGAATGCAAAGCAGGATGATGAGGCGGGTATCCAGGCACAGCGCGAACGTGTGGCTGAATTGAAGGATAAACTCTCGAAATCCAGCGACAGCCGCGCCAAGGATTTGATCAGCCTCGCGGATAACCTCGTCAAGAAATCCGTCTGGATCATCGGCGGCGACGGCTGGGCGTACGATATCGGTTACGGCGGCCTGGATCACGTGCTTGCATCTGGCCGCAATGTGAACATCCTCGTGCTGGATACTGAAGTGTATTCAAACACAGGCGGACAATCCAGCAAGTCCACGCCGCGCGCGGCAGTTGCAAAATTCGCAATGGGCGGCAAGGGAATGCCGAAGAAAGACCTCGGCCTGATCGCGATGTCTTACGGGTATGTCTATGTGGCGCGCGTCGCCATGGGTGCGAACGATCAGCAGACCCTGCGGGCTTTGATCGAAGCAGAATCCTACGATGGGCCGTCCCTCGTTATTGCCTACAGTCCCTGCATCGCGCACGGCTACGAACTCTCAAAGAGTCTCGAACAGACAAAACTCGCGGTGCAATCAGGCCACTGGCCGATGTACCGCTACGATCCGCGCCTCGTCGAAGAAGGAAAGAATCCGCTGGTGATCGAATCCAAGGAGCCGAGCATCCCCATGTCACAGTATGCTTACAATGAAACACGCTACAAGATGCTCACTCAATTGGATGAGGCCCGCGCCGAGGAATTGATGAAGGAAGCCCAGCATGACGCAAAATCACGCTGGACGCTCTATCAGCAAATGGCTTCGATGCATTATGGAAATGGCAATGAGGAGTCCAAGTCATGACCGATCTTTCCACGACCTATCTTGGGTTGAACTTAAAGAATCCGCTCGTGGCTTCGGCCTCTCCCCTCTCAAAAAAACTGGACAGGGCCCGCAAACTGGAAGAAGCGGGTGCCTCAGCCATTGTGATGTATTCCCTCTTCGAGGAGCAGATCATCCACGAAAGCCTCGAGCTTGACCATTTCCTCACGCGCGGAAGCGATTCGTTTGCAGAAGCCCTGTCTTATTTACCGGATGGCGGCATGTATGGGGTCGGGCCTGAAAAATATTTAAACCAGGTGGCCGGGTTGAAGAAGGCCTTAAGCATCCCGGTGGTCGGAAGTCTGAACGGCGTCTCCAAAGGCGGCTGGACTCGCTACGCAAAGCAGATCCAGGACGCGGGCGCAGATGCGCTGGAATTGAATCTGTATTACATCCCCACTGACCCTGAGGTCACTGCGCAGGAACTCGAAAATGCACAAGTGGAACTGGTGGCGGAGGTAAAGTCTGCGATCTCCATTCCACTGGCGGTGAAGATAAGCCCATTTGTGACTGCCCTGCCGAACTTCGCAAGAAGGATCGTCGAAGCAGGCGCAAACGGACTGGTCCTGTTCAACCGCTTCTACCAGCCTGACTTTGATCTGGATGAATTGGAAATTGTGCATAGCCTTGATCTGAGCACCTCCGCCGAACTTCGCCTCCCGTTGCGCTGGATATCCATCTTGTATGGAAAAGTCAACGCCGATTTCGCATTGACCAGCGGCGTGCATGATGCAAAAGATGTGCTCAAAGCCATGATGTCCGGCGCAAAGGTTGCGATGATGGCATCCAATCTCCTGGAAAATGGCGAACAGATAATCCCAACCATGTTGAATGAGATCGGCTGGTGGATGGAATCCCACGAGTATGAATCCATCAAACAAATGCAGGGCAGTATGAGTCAAAAATCCGTCAAAGAGCCCGCAGCGTTCGAACGGGCAAATTACATGAAGGTTTTGAATTCCTTCAAAGACATGGCATAAATAAAAAACTCCTCTGCGAAAACGGAGGAGTTTTTTATAATTCAAATCAAGGAAATTAACTTTCAACAGGCGCAGACGCGTTCTTACGCTGGCGGAAAGTGATACGGGCGCGAGTCAGATCATAGGGTGACATTTCCATGGCTACATGGTCGCCCAATAAAATACGAATATAGTGCTTGCGCATTTTACCCGAAAGATATGCCAGCACCTCATGCCCGTTATCGAGCCTCACGCGAAACTGGGTGCCGGGCAAAGCCTCGATCACAACACCGTCAACTTTGATTTTGCCTTCTTCTTTAGTCATACACGCCTCTTGATTATTCCGGATCCTTGAAGGAACGTCGTTTCATACGCCGGATGGCCTTCTTCTTTTCCATACGGCGCTGCTCGCTTTTGGAAATAAACCAGCGCTTGTTGCGAATCGTGCTCAACACGCCGCTCTTAACAACCTTTTTGCGAAAGCGCTTGAGCAGGGAATCCTGCGATTCGCCGTTGCGTAAATGTACTGAACCCAATGAAATCACCTACTTTCCATCTGAAAATTAAAAAAAATCGGCCGTTCCAAGAATCGGCCGAGGGCGTTATGAATAAAACCTGAAACGAACTAGATGACCATAAGATCAAAAGATGCGCTTCACACTCCTCGTTTTTGCATCAGAGACACCAAATGTCACACGCCGAAACTTTAATCGGCATTATACACGATACAGGCATGGATGAAAAGATTTTTTCTGAAAATTCCCCCGCCGAATCATATCCCTGCCCAATATGGATTTATCGACAGTCGTGATTTACCCGCCCCATCAAAATCGGATCAGACTCACCGCAGACTGACTCCACATCCCAAACATGTCAGCGCCTCAACATTCCACACATAAAAAAAGCCCTCCGTTTTCACAGAGGGCTTCCTGAAATTCAAATCTAACTGCTGCTGACAGAAGTTGGCGCCGCGTTCTTGCGTTGACGAAAAGTAATACGGGCACGGGTCATATCGTAAGGCGACATCTCCATGGAAACGTGATCACCCAATAAAATACGGATGTAATGTTTGCGCATTTTACCGGCGAGATAAGCCAGTACTTCATGCCCATTATCAAGCCGCACACGGAACTGGGTTCCGGGCAGGGCCTCGATCACAAGACCATCCACCTTGATTTTGCCTTCTTCTTTTGTCATACACGCCTCTTAAATCTATTCGTTATCCTTGAAAGCGCGGCGCTTGATGCGTCGAATAGCCTTCTTTTTTTCCATGCGGCGCGTCTCACTCTTGGAAACGAACCAGCGTTTATTGCGAATGGTGCTTAGAATACCGCTCTTTACGATCTTTTTACGAAAGCGCTTGAGCAATGAATCCTGAGACTCACCGTTACGTAAATTTACTGAAGCCAATGAAATCACCTACTTTCCACATAAGATAGTCAAAATAAATCGGCCGCTATAACATATCAGCCAGGGGCTATATAAATAAGAACGAACCAATAATGACCCAAAAACAATGGATGGCAAATACAACACATACACGCGCGGATGAAAAAATCCCGCGCGTGTTATGTGTAAAAGAAAAGCCCCTTGGCAATGACCTACTCTCCCAGGAGGTCGCCCTCCAAGTACCATCGGCGCTGACGTGCTTAACTACCGGGTTCGGTATGGGACCGGGTGTACCCACGTCGCTCAAATCACCAAGGGACAATTTCAC